>CAZSDY010000048.1:16308-18016 GCA_964605765.1 uncultured Ectothiorhodospiraceae bacterium
CAGCGCCACGATGTCCCAGACGGCGGCGGTGACAAAGCCCGCGAGGCCGGCGTAGGCGAGCGGCACGAAGAACCACGGCGCTGCAAAGGCGACCACGGCACTGCCCAAGCCCAGGTGGAACGGCCCCGGCCGATGATGCTTCGCACGCGATCGCCACAGCGTCCACAGGGTGAACGCGAGGAACAACACGAACAAGGGGATCAGAATGGCGTCGCGGATCAGGAAGCCCGCGCCCACGGCGCCGAGCGCTGCCAGCAGGGGCGCGAAGCCGAGGCAGCACGCGCCTGCGACGACCGAGCCCGCGCTACCTCCAAGTTGCTTGAACATCTCACACGTCCTCGCAGGCGACGCCACGACGATTCACCTCATGCGAATCCACGAGTGCCTTCATTTTCGGTTCTTCCATTGCGAAGTATATCCACTGTACCCAAGTACGGAGTCAAGGGGCGGTAATCCGGAAGGGCCGATGAGCCGCGGTGGGCCGGCGCCGAGCGGCAGGAGCGGGACGCTCGGGAACCCCTCGATCCGCTGGTCGCCAATCGGCTCCGGAGTCAGCCCGCGCAGCAGGAGAGTTGCCTGACATCGCGGGTGAAGGTTTGAGCACAGAGCTTCAATCCCTCGACCATCGTCAGGTAGGCGAAGAGTTGGTCGCCAAGCTCCTCGACGGTCATGCGGTTGCGGATGGCGAGCGCCGCGGACTGGATCACCTCGCCGCCCTCGGCCGCGAGCACCTGGGCACCGAGCAGGCGCCCGCCCTCGCGTGCGGCGACGAGCTTGATGAAGCCGCGGGTGTCGAAGTTCGCGAGCGCCCGTGGGACGTTGTCGAGCGTGAGCAGGCGGCTGTCGCTCTCGATGCCGCGGGCCCTGGCCTCGGCTTGCGTCAGGCCCACGACGCCGGCCTGCGGGTCGGTGAACACGACTTCCGGCATCGCCGTGAGGTCGAGCGCCGCCTCGCCGCCCGTCATGTTGATGCCGGCGCGTGTTCCCCCGGAGGCGGCGACGTAGACATACTGCGGCTGATCCGTGCAGTCGCCCACCGCGTAGACGTGCTCGGCGGATGTGCGCAGTCCCGCGTCAACCACGATAGCCCCCAGGGCGGTGGTTTCGACACCGGCCTTTTCCAGTCCCAGGTCCGCCGTGTTCGGCCGGCGGCCCGCGGCCACCAGCAGCCGATCACCCTCGATGGTGCCGGCGGCGGTCTCGAGCACGAAACGCCCGTTTCGGTGACGCACGGCGTCCGGCACCGTGTGCGTGAGCACCCGGATCTGCTCATCCTCGAACGCGGCGAGAAGCCCGGCGCCGATATCGGGGTCGAAGCGCGAAAGCAGCGTGCTGCGCGCGAGCACGGTCACCTCGCTCCCGAGCCGGCGAAACGCCTGCGCGAGCTCGAGCGCCACGACCGATCCGCCGATGACGAGCAGATGCTCCGGGATTGCCTCTGCCACGAGCGCCTCCGTCGATGTCCAGTAGGGCACGCGGGCGAGTCCGGGAATCGGGGGCAGCGCGGGCGAGGCGCCGGTCGCTACCATCACCCGGTCGCCCGTGAACATCCGCGGGCTCGTGTTTCCCGCCTCGACCACGATGCTGTGCGCGTCCTCGAATCGTGCCCTTCCGCGCACCAGCGTGATGGCCGGGTTCGATTCGAGGATCTGCTCGTACTTCGCGTGTCGTAACTCCTCGACCCGCGCCTGCTGCTGGGTGACGAGCG
>CAZSDY010000049.1:0-18008 GCA_964605765.1 uncultured Ectothiorhodospiraceae bacterium
CTCGGCAGCGCCGGCGCGGCGGACGGCGGCGCCACGGTTTCATCTTGCGAGCGCTTGCGCGACCACACCAGCAAGGCCGCGCCGGCGAGCACCATGGGTGCGCTCAACACCTGGCCCATGGTCACCCAGTCGAGCATCAGATATCCGAGCTGTGCGTCCGGCACGCGTACGAGTTCAACGATGAAGCGGAACGATCCGTAGCCTAACAGGAACATTCCCGACACGGCCATCGGTGGCCGGCGCCGGGCGGAGAAGATCCACAGTATGGCGAACAACACCAGGCCCTCCAGCAAGGCCTGATAGAGCTGCGAGGGGTGACGCGGCAGGTTGCCTGCGCCCGGGAACACCATGCCCCACGGCGCCGTGGTCGTCTTCCCCCAGAGCTCGGCATTGATGAAATTACCGAGCCGGCCGAAGCCGAGCCCAGGAGGGATCAACGGCGCGATGAAATCCGTGATCGTAAAGAAGCGGCGCCCGGTGTTCCTTCCAAACCACCACACTGCCACCAGCACACCGATGAGGCCACCGTGGAACGACATGCCGCCACGCCAGACCTTGAACAGATTCCATGGATTGCTGATGGTGTGCGCCAGATCGTAGAACACGATGTAGCCGAGGCGCCCCCCGGCGATGACGCCGATGGCAGCATAGAAGAGCAGATCATCGATCTCGGCGGGCCGCCAGCCGCTGCCCGGGGACTTCGCACGCAGCCTTCCCAGCCACCAGAAAGTGGCGAAACCGGCCAGATACATCAGGCCGTACCAATGCACCGGCCACGCGCCGAGGTGAAAAGCGATGGGGTCGATGTCGGGAAAGACGAGCATGGACGACGATTCCACCTGCTCGGTGACTCAGTCGCGCAGGACTTGCCGCCTCGAATCGGGGGGTTCGAAGCGGCACATGCAAGACGGCGATGACAAGCCTATTGAACTTTGGAAAGGTACTCTGCGATGGCCTCCATGTCTGCATCGCTGAGCGCTTGCACCATGCCCTTCATGGCGGCGCTCTGACCGTTGGCCCGTGCGCCGCTCTTGATGTCCTTCGCCTGCTGCACCAGATACGCCTTGTTCTGTCCGGCGAGCTTGGGATACATAGGCGCAATGGGCGCCTTGCCGTCCGGCCCGTGGCAGGTCATGCACAACTTCTGTGTATAGAGCGCCTTGCCGTCCGCGGCGAGGGCGCCCGTGCTGGCGCCGATGGTGCAGGCGACCAGCGCGGCGGCACCGCAAATTGTTCTGAGGGCCGAAGAAGCAGTTTTCATCGTCAATTATCTCCGTGGTGGGACAACTCTGGTACCTTCCGTTATCGGAATCAGCCTACCAGCTTGCAGGTTTCAAGGCACCCCGGCGCCGTGGTGCCGCGCACACACGCGCTTTGCAGTTCCGGCACCGGCTGCCACGGCGGCACCATACATCAAGAGCGCCGTTCATCAAAACCGAGCCGGTCACGCTGATCCGCATGCCGGCGCGCGCAGCACCGGGGATCATGGCAACCCTGCGCGCTCCTGGTGCCTGGGCTGCGCGTGGCCGGATAACCCCGTCATCGGATCAGATGGCGGCACACGGGATTAGTTCCCCACTCCGCGCCACCAGCCCTCGCGGCCGCGCGGCCGAAACGCGCGGTCTGTCGGGGAGGCACCCCTGCGTCCACCATTCGGGAGTGCCTTGCGCCTTGTGCGTCCTGGCGAGAGTTGTTCTTTCCGCATCGACGCTCGCTACAATCAGCATGGCGCGGACCGAGTGTGCGTGGTTTGCAAGACGGAGATGACAATGGCGAAGGCGGCATGAAGCACCTGCTCATCGTGTACCACACGCAGTCGGGCAAGACGCGCAGGATGGCCGAGGCGGTGTTGCGCGGCGCGACGAACGCCGAGGTCGCGGGCGTCGAGACCCGCTTCCTCGGTGCGTTCGACGCCGGCGTGGACGATCTCCTGTGGGCCGATGCCGTGCTGCTCGGCACCCCGGAGAACTTCGGCTACATGTCGGGCGCGATGAAGGACTTCCTGGACCGCACCTTCTACCCGTGTGAAGGCAAGCTCGAAGGCATGGCATACAGCGTGTTCATCAGCGCGGGCAACGACGGCACTGGGGCCCTCGGCAGTATCCGTCGCATTGCCAACGGATTTGCCTTCAAGGAAGCTCAGCCCCCGATAATCGCCAAAGGGGAGCTGCGCAGCGAGGTGCTCGTGCAGTGCGAGGAGATGGGCCTCGCCTTCGCTGCCGCGCTCGAGATGGGCGTCTTCTGACGCACCTCGCAGACCGCGCCGGTCCGCGCCTGCAGGCGGCGTGGGAGCCGCGACCCGTCATGCGCCATTGCGGCCCGTGCCGGCACGACGTGCGCCCTCGAGGTCCGTCAACGCGCGCCCGGCCACGGCCCCGAGCACCAGCACACCGCCGAGCAACGTATAGCGCCCGGGCACCTCGCCCACGAATACCCAGACCCACACCGGGCCGAGCACGAACTCCGTCATCATCAGCAGCGTCACCTCGGCAGCGGGCAGGTGGCGAGCGGCCTTGATGAACAACCAATTGCCGAGCAGTCCGGATATGCCCGCACCCCAGAGCAGGCACAGAAGCAGATCGTGCCACCCGATCAGCCACCGGTCCCAGCTCGCGATTAACGCGATCGCGCAGGTCACCAGCGACCCTGCGACCAGCGCCGGCAACATGTCGAAGTCGCGCTGGCGCCTCACGATGACCGCGAAGCAGGAGAAGCTGAGCGCACAGCCGAGCGCCATGAGATTACCGAACAGCGAGCCCACGGCAATGCCCTCGCCCACCATCACCGCGATACCGAGCGCGGCCAGCGCCATGGCGAGCCAGGTGCCCGGGCGCACGCGCTCGCCGATCACGACCCAGGCAAGCACCGAGGTGAAAAAAGGCACCGTCGCGATGATGAACAAGGTGTTCGCCACGGTGGTCGCCGTCATGGCGAGCACGTAGAACAGCGGCGCCACGCCGATGAGCAGGCTCGCGAGCGCGCCGAGTGGGCCAATGCGAACGAAGCTTCGTGCGGTGCCCCTGCCATACTGGGCGAGCAGCAGGCCGATGAGGACCAGCATGCTGAAAAGCCCGCGGTACAGGTTGAGCTGCCAGCTATCGGCATCGGTCACGTTACGGATGATGAGACCCACGAAGCTGAAGCCGACCGAGCTCAGCGTGATGAGAAAGATGGCGAAGCGGTGCCGTGCGCGGGTGGTCTCACCGGGGGCGACGAGCGCGGCGAGCTTCTTGAACGCGATCGGCATCAGCGCGGCTCGTGAAGATCGTCGAACTGCGATCGTGTCAGGCATTCTGACATCTACCTTCCCCCAGCGTCCTGCGCAAAAGCAAGCCCTCAACTCACGGGGTGAGGAATCCCCGTGTCGCGGTCTTGCATCGAGTCCATCGCGCTTACGCGGGCGGCGGCTCGCTCGCCCTCCCCGGCCCGGCCTGCTACGCGCTCGCATAGACTGCAACACGCAAGCACCCGGGACAATGGGGGGCGGGGAACTGACGCGGCAGCGGGTCCCCGGAGCCCGCTTGCATTTGCCGGTGGAATGCGCAAACTCACTGCTCTTCGCGCAGCGCCGCATATGGGCCGTCACATGCAAGACACCGTGGTTTGTTCCTGGAACGATTTCGATCCGCTGCAACACGTCATCGTCGGGCGCGCCGATCACACGTGCATCCCACCGTCGGAGCCGGCCACCGAGGCCAAGGTCCCCGAGGACAGCGACATGCGCGGCCTGTGGGGGCCGCGCCCCCTCGAAACGGTGGAGCGCGCCAACGCGCAACTCGACTACCTCGCCGGCGTGCTCGTCGCGCGCGGCATACGTGTCGACCGCCCGAGCCCCATGCAGTGGAACCAGGCAGTCGTGACGCCGGACTTCAGCACCGGCACCATGTTTGGCTGCATGCCCCCGCGCGACGTGCTGCTCACGGTGGGCAAGGAGATATTGAGCGCACCGATGTCCTTTCGCTGCCGCTTCTGGGAGTACCTCGCCTACCACCCGCTCATGCAGCGTTACTTCGACGAGGACCCCGGGTTTCGCTGGGAGCAGGCACCCCGGCCGCGCCTCACGGACGCCTCCTACCAACCCGGCTACTTCGACGAGATCACCATCGAGGAACGCCTGCGCCGCACCGCGGCTCTGGACTTCGTCACCACCGAGCACGAGCCCCTGTTCGATGCGGCCGATGTGCTGCGCATCGGCAAGGATCTCTTCTGCCAGCACGGGCTCACCACGAATCGGCGCGGCATGCAGTGGCTCGAGAGGCACTTTCCCGAGCACCGTGTGCATACCGTCAACTTCCCCGGCGATCCCTATCCCATTCACATAGACGCGACCTTCGTGCCGCTTCGCCCGGGGCTCATCATCAACAACCCCAGGCGGCGCCTACCCGAGGCGCAGCGCCGCATCTTCGCCGCCAACGACTGGGAGATCGTCGATGCCGCAGCCCCGGCACACAACGAACCGCCGCCGCTTTGCTACTCCAGCGTGTGGCTGTCCATGAACTGCCTCGTCATCGACCCCAAGACGGTGTGCGTGGAAGCAAGCGAGGTCTATCAGGCCGAGCAGATGGACAAGCTCGGCTTCGAGGTGATACCGGTGCCGTTTCGCGACGCCTACCCCTTCGGCGGCGGCCTGCACTGCGCGACCGCGGACGTGCGGCGCGAAGGCGGTTGCGACGATTACTTTCCGAAACAGGTGTCGGGCACCCAGATTCGGGCGGGCTGAGTTTCCGCGGGCCTGGCACACGAGCACACCGTCAAGGCAGCGCGCCACCATCCTGTCGCGCTCGCTCGAGAAAACCGGCCGATTGCGTATACTGTCGCGAGAATCCGGATCCTGCCTGCAGGGGACCTGCCATGATCGATCTCTATACGGCGAGAACGCCGAACGGACAGAAGATCCACATCATGCTCGCGGAGACTGGCCTCGAGTACCGCGAATGCTGGGTGGACATCGACAAGGGCGAGCAGTTCGAGGCGGCCTTCCTCGCGATCTCGCCGAACAACAAGATCCCGGCCATCGTCGACCACGAGGGCCCCGGCGACGCGCCGATGGCCGTGTTCGAGTCCGGGGCGATCCTGCTCTATCTCGCGGAGAAGACGGGCCGCTTCCTGCCCGCCGAGCCGCGCGCGCGCTGGGAGACCGTGCAGTGGCTGATGTGGCAGATGGGCGGCTTCGGGCCGATGCTCGGACAAGCGCACCACTTCAACGCCTACGCGCCGATGCGCCCCGGCGCACCGGTGGTCCTGCCCTACGCGCAGGAGCGCTACACGCGCGAGGCGGGACGCCTCTATGGCGTGCTCGACAAGCACCTCGCCGGCCACGAGTACGTCGCCGCGGGCGAGTACACCGTCGCCGACATGGCGATCTTCCCCTGGTGCCGGCTCGCGGAACGCCAGCGCCAGCGCCTCGACGACTTCCCGAACGTCAGGCGCTGGTTTGACGCGATTGCCGCGCGACCCGCGGTTGCCAGGGACATGGTGCGCCTCGAGGACGTCGTCGATGGCTTCGACCCCGAGAGCTGGGACGTCTCTTTCGGCGCGCGCCAGCATACGCAAGCCCCGGGGTCAGACCGCTTGAAGTAGATTCTACGGGGTCTGACCCCTTTATAAGACCACTTGAAGTAGATTCTACGGGGTCTGACCCCTTTATGGACCTTTATAGCCTGCGCGGGAGGTAGCGGCACAGCCACGCGAGCCAGAGCATCCAGAGCCCCGCCGCGCCGAACACCGCGTGCACGGGGAATGCACGCAGCATCAGCGCGAACAGCGCCGGGGGAAGCAGTTGCGAGAGGTCGCGGTAGGTGGTGAACACGCCCGTCATCGCCTCGCGCTCGAGCGGATGCACCGCGCGCAGGAACGGCGCGTTGCCGGCGCCGTCTATGGACGCGGTGCAAGCGGCGGCGAAGACCAGCAGAGCGGCACCGAGCGCGGGCGAGCCGCCGAGAGAGGCGATGAGGACGCTGGCGACACCGCTCACCGCGAAGCCCGCGACCAGCAGGCGCCGCAATCCGTGCCGGCGTCCGACCCGGCCCCAGAACATGACGCTGTAGACCGTGACGACGCCGGCGGAGACGAGCCCCGACCCCACCAGCTCGCCGAGCCCCGAGAGCACGGCGTAGATGGGCACGTACACGAAGTAGGTTGCCCACCAGGCGGAACGCGCGAGTGCGATCGCCCAGGCGAGGCGCAGGCGCGGCTGGATGAAGAAACGGCGCACACCGCGAAGCGGCTTCGGGGCGCGCCGGAATCCTTCTCTCGCCCCCGCCTCGCGCAGTCCCAGGGTGTGGAAGTAGGCGAGGCTTGCAAGCGCCACGCCCATGGTTAGCACATAGGGCGCCCAGTGCGCGACCCGGCTCTCCAGGAAGACCCCGAGCCAGGGCCCGGTGCTATAGGTCATCACCATGAACAGCACGCGCTTGGGCTCGAACGCACCCACGTCGCGGCGCTCGACGTTGTGCATGATGGTGATGCTCAGCGTGACCTCGAAGGCGATGGTCGAGAGCGTCCAGCAGACCATACCAATCAGGAACGCCGCAAAGCCTCCGAGCCCAAGCCCGACCGGGGCCACGAAGGCGAAGGCGACAGCGATGTGGAACACCCCGCGCGTGCCGAGACGCAGCACCAGCGCCGGGATGAGCAGGCTTGCAGACACTCCTACTCCGCCCACGGCGAAGAACAGCACGCTCGCCGCCTGCGCGCTGCCAAGATGGGCAAGCGCATCTATGGGCACCAGGGACAGAACGATGGAGCGGCATGAGGTCGTGAGGAAGAACAAGGCAGCGAACGCGGTCGCGGGAGTGATGCCGCGTCGCGCGACCCAGGCGGGAAGACCAGGGGCTTTGCTCACGATTGGCGGCATCCCCAGGTCAGAGAACAAGTTGGCTGGGGGACTAGGATTCGAACCTAGACTGGCGGAGTCAGAGTCCGCTGTCCTACCATTAGACGATCCCCCAATAGCAGGCCGGATAACCGGGCGCGGCGCAGCGCAGCGCCGGGAAGCAACGACGCCTAGCGCTTGGAGTACTGCGGGCGCTTGCGCGCCTTGTGCAAACCGACCTTCTTGCGCTCCACGGCACGCGCGTCTCGTGTCACGAAGCCGGCCTTGCGCAGTGCGGGGCGCAGCGTTTCGTCGTACTCAATGAGCGCCCGGGTGATGCCGTGGCGGATGGCGCCGGCCTGCCCGTTGTTGCCGCCGCCGTGCACGGTGACATCGATGTCGAAGTGCTCGAGCATCCCCGCTGTCTGGAGGGGTTGGCGTACCACCATGCGCGAGGTCTCACGGCCAAAGTATTGGTCCAGTGCCCGGCGGTTGACGGCGATGTTGCCGGAACCGCGTTTGAGGTAGACGCGCGCCGTGGAGGTCTTGCGCCGGCCGGTGCTGTAGTGAACGTCCGCCATCTTCGATGTTCGACCTCGAGTCAAGGAACCGCCGATTCATCAGTGGTTCCAGCGGTAAAATCAAGTGCCGCCATGTTCAGAGACCCGCAAGCCACTGAATATGTGAGCAAAGCAACCACCGCGTCTTCGCTTTGCGTGTCCGAGGAATGCAGGATGCGCTATCCGGACCTTCCTCAGAACTCCAGCGTCTTGGGCTGCTGGGCGGCATGCTTGTGCTCGGAACCCGCATACACGCGTAGCTTGCGATACATGTCGCGTCCCAGCGACCCCTTGGGCAACATGCCCTTGACCGCTATCTCGATCACCCGTTCCGGCTTCTTGCGCAGAAGCTTCTCCAGCGATATCTCCTTGATACCGCCTGGATATCCGGAATGGCGATAATACATCTTGTCCTTGCGCTTGTTGCCGGTGACGCCCACATCCTTCGCGTTGATGACCACAATATAGTCACCGGTATCGACGTGGGGGGTGAACACCGGTTTGTGCTTGCCGCGAAGACGCCGTGCAATCTCACTGGCGAGGCGGCCCAACGGCCTGTTCGTCGCATCGACGACGAACCAGTCTCGCTCGACGGTTTCCGGCTTGGCGCTGAAAGTACCCATGTAAGCTTTTCGCAAACACCCGGGGAAAGACGCGGAATACTACATTCCCCGCGCGATCAAAGTCAACGCACCCGGGCGCCGGCGTGGCGCGGCCATGTCCTTTGAATGGCACCTGAGCCCCCCTACAATGGCGTGCAGACCGAGGAGACCATCATGCACCACGAAACGACTCTGACGGATCGCATCATCGTGCACCTCGACAGGGGCATGCGGGCCGTGCTCGGCGGTAACCCGGCACCGTCGCGCGAGAGTCCCGCGCAGGCGATTGCCGAGGCACGTCTCGATGCGCACGACCAACGCACCTCGATTGCCCTGATGCGGGTCAATCACGCCGGTGAGGTGGCGGCGCAGGCGCTCTATCATGGCCAGTCACTCGCCGCCACCAGACCGGCCATTCACCGCGCCCTGGAGCGTGCCTCCGTCGAGGAGAACGACCACCTGGTCTGGTGCCGCAAACGCCTCGAGCAACTCAGCGGGCGAACCAGCATCCTCGATCCTGCATGGTACGCGGGCTCCTTCGCGATTGGTGCGCTCGCCGGGCTTAGCGGTGATCGCTGGAGCCTCGGATTCCTGGCCGAGACCGAGCGTCAGGTGGTGGCTCATCTGGACGATCATCTGCAGCGCCTGCCTGCCTCCGACAAGCGCAGCCGCGCGATCCTGGAGCGCATGCGCGAGGACGAGTCCGCGCACGCGACAAGCGCCGTGTGCCACGGCGGGACGGCTCTGCCCGGGCCGATCAAGGTCCTCATGCGAGTGACCTCTCGCATCATGACCCGCACCGCCTTCTGGTTGTGACCGCCGGCGCTTCGTGTCAAGCATCAAGAACACGCTGACCAGAGCCCACCAGGCGCTCGGCGACGCGGGCATCGACCACGCACTGATAGGCGGACTGGCGTTGGGTGGACTGGGCGTGCATCGTGCGACCCTCGACGTAGACTTCCTGGTCAGCGGCGCCGACCGGGTGACGGCGATAGAGACCCTCGTCAGTCACGGCTTTGTGCTGGACTCGGAGACAGCGGAGACGCTGCATTTCTCCGGGTACGGTCCGCTCGATATCCTGCTCGCCAATCGGCCCGCGAGTCAGGGCATGCTCGACCGGGCAATGGCCTTGCCAACGCTTGGCATCAAGTGCCTGAGGGCGGAAGACATGATAGGGCTCAAGATTCAAGCCTACGTCAACAATCCCAGACGCGAACTGCAGGACAAAGCCGATATCGCGGCGCTTATAGAGAAGCATCGCGACATGGACTGGGACAGGATCAAGGCGTACGCGGACCTGTTTGCCGAATGGCCGGCGCTGGCGCAACTGCGGAACCAGTATGACGTTTGAAGAGTTTCTCGAGTTTCTGGATGAATACTGGGCGCTGTTCGGACCGGCTCCGATCCGCGCGCCAAACGCCGTCTACGAGCGCATGCGCCTGTGAGTGCGAGGCGCAGGCACCGGACAGACCATTGCTCCTTCGCGCGGCGGATTCGCGGTGGCGCCCCGCGGACCTCATTCCGGCGCGGGCAGAGAGCGCAGGAAGCGCGCCATGCCTCGCACGTAGGCCTCGCCGGAAACCACGAAGCCGTCGTTGTGCCCCCCGCGCATCACGAGCAGGGTCTTGGGCGCTGTCGCCGCCCGGTACAGTCGCTCCGCGTGGGCAAATGGAATCAGTTCATCGTCGCGGCTGTGGGCGATCAGTAGCGGCACGCCGACCTTGCCCACGCGCGCCAGGTTGTCGTATCGAATCCGCGCCAGGTAGCGCACCGGCAAAATCGGATAGAGCGCGGCGGCCATGTCGGGAATGGAGGTGAAGCTCGACTCCATGATGAGCCCCGCCGGGGGCGATCGCAGTGCCTGGAAGAGCGCCACGGCGCCTCCCAGGGAGCGGCCGAACAGGACGATACGCCCGGGCGCCACGCCGCGACCGTCCACGAGATAGGCCCAGCCCGCCGCCACATCCTCGTAGGATTGTGACTCCGATGGCTTGCCTTTGCTGGCACCGTAACCCGCGTAGTCGAATATGAATGTGTCGAGCCCCAGGCGCTGAAAAATGAGCAGCGATTCGAGGCGGTCGGAGATGTTGCCCGCGTTACCGTGACAGAAAAGCAGTGTCTGGGTGGCCCCCGGTGCCGGTATGAACCACCCGTGCAGGCGCACGCCGCTGCGCGTGCGAAATGTCACGTCCTCGTAGGCGAGACCCACCGACCGGGGCGTCGCCGCGAGCGCCGCCGTAGGATAGTAGACGAGGCGCCCCTGCAGCAGATAGATGCTGAGGCAAAGGCCCGCGTAAACGGCCAGGATGATGAAAACCAGACTCTGTAGCATGCGAGTCAGTCGATTGCGCCGCCGCATCGCCTACCTCTTCGCTGTGCGGGCGCCGGCGCGGGCAGAGCCGGGCGATCGCGACTCGGGAACCAGCCGCCATGGCGCGCGGCGCCCCTGGCGGGCAGAGCGCATACCCTTCAAGCTGGCACTGTGCCTGCCCGGCCGCCGCCCAGCCTTCGCCCGTCATAGACGCCCGCGGTCACCGCCTTGCACCAGTCGGCATTGTCCAGATACCAGCGTACGGTGCGTGCCAACCCCTCATCAAATTCAGTGCGCGCGCACCAACCCAGCTCGCGCTCGATCTTGCTCGCGTCCATCGCATAACGCAGGTCGTGGCCGGGTCTGTCGCGTACGAAGCTGACGAGTTCCGCATGCGGCACCACGGGGTCGTTCGGGCGCAACTCGTCGAGCAAGGCACAGATGGTGCGAACCACATCGATGTTGGCACGCTCGCAGCGCGCGCTGATATTGTAGCGCTCCCCTGGGCGCGCGCGGGCGAGCACCGCGTACAGCGCACCCACGTGGTCGTCAACGTAGATCCAGTCGCGGACGTTCTCGCCGCGGCCGTAGACCGGGATGGGCTCTCCCGCCAGGGCCTTCGCGATGGTCAACGGAATCAGCTTTTCCGGAAACTGATAAGGCCCGTAGTTATTCGTGCAATTGGACATCAGGACGGGCAGACCGTATGTCGAGTACCACGCCTGGACCAGATGGTCGGACGCCGCCTTGCTCGCGGCGTACGGTGAGTTGGGCGCGTAGGCGGTGCTCTCCTGAAACGGCGGGTCGGCGGGTCCCAGTGCCCCGTAAACTTCGTCGGTCGAGACGTGGTGGAATCGAAATGCATCGCGCTCTGCCGCGGGCAGCCCCTCCCAGTAGCCTAGCGACGCCTCGAGCAGGCTGTAGGTCCCGAGCACGTTGGAGTGGATGAAATCCGCAGGCGCGTCGATGGATCGATCCACGTGGGACTCGGCTGCCAGGTGCACTATCGCACCGGGGCGGTGCGCCTCGAGGATCCCGGTCATACGCGCGGTATCACAGATGTCGGCTCTCTCGAAGCGATAGAGCGCGCTCGATTGCGCCGCGGCGTGCGCGTGGGGAGAGCCGGCATATGTCAGCCTGTCCACGTTCAGCACGCCGTGATCGCCGCTCGCCAGGAGGTGGCGAATCAACGCGGAGCCGATGAATCCGGCGCCACCGGTGACCAGCAGTTTCAATTACGGCTCCCCCTTCCCTCCGAAACCTGAATCACGCGTCCAAACGAGCGCGTCCATATCCCGTTCGGTGCGGCGAAAGCATACACAAACGCCTTGACGTGTCCTACCATGTGAGCCTGCACCGGTATCCCATGCATGGCAACCGAGATCGAGCGCAAGTTTCTGGTCGTGAACGATAGCTGGCGCGCGTGCGCATCGCCAGGCGTCAACCTGTGCCAGGGCTATCTCGCGCGCAACGGCCCGTGCTCGGTGCGCGTGCGCATCGCCGGCGAGCGCGCCAACGTCAACCTGAAGAGCGCGACGTTGGGTATTTCACGCACGGAGTTCGAATACGAGGTGCCGCTGTCCGACGCCCGCGTCATGCTCGACACCCTGTGCCATCGCCCCCTGATCGAGAAAACCCGCTATCTGGTCACGCATGCCGGCCACGTCTGGGAAATCGACGAATTCGCGGGCGACAACGCGGGACTCACTGTCGCCGAGATCGAGCTCGACGATCCGCACGAGGCCTTCGATCAGCCCGCGTGGGCGGGTGAGGAGGTCTCACACGACACGCGCTATTACAACTCGTGTCTCGCCGAACATCCCTACAAGGACTGGTAGGCGATGCGGGCTTTTGACGAGATTGCAGAACGGCGCATCGCCGAGGCGCCGGCACTCAGTTGCCATCGCTGCCGGGCGTGTAAAACGGTACCGGGAACGGTGTGATGTTGGTGCCGGCTTCAGACAGGGACAACACCTTGTTGGCACCTTGCTTGGCCACTTCGTCTATCCGAATGATCGCGTACATCGGGATGAACGTTCTCTTGACCCCGGAGAACTCGGATTTGAGGCGTTCCTCTGAAGGGTCCACCACGACGGCAGAGCGCTCACCGAAGATAATGTCGGCGATTTCCACGAAGCCGTACATGTCGCTTTGAACGACCTTGCCCGCATGCAGCTCGTAGACTTTGCCCTGGTTGTGAAAGACGACCTTGTACACGCTTTTTTTTCTAACCATGTTGCTCTGATTTCGGGTCAACTGGCGGATGATTATACGGAAAACCTTGGCCCCCGAGTATCGTATCACCCGGCGGGGCGCGGCTCTTGATTTTGCGCCGCCCGTCCACATATCAATGATTACACGGAGAAAACCGGGATCACAGTCCATACTTCCGGGCGCGGCTCGAGAATCGATTGGTGCCGCGAAGACGGACTCTGACTCGGGTGATCCAGAGAAAGCGCGAAGAACGGCGGGGCAATCCCCGCTTTTGTTTGCCGGGCGGCGATAAGCGGGCATGAAATTCAAGGACTATTACCGGACGCTGGCGGTGGAGCGCGACGCCAGCCGCGATGACATCAAGCGCGCCTACCGCCGTCATGCGCGAAAGTACCATCCGGATGTGAGCAAGGAGCCGGACGCCGAAGAGCGCTTCAAGGCCATCGGCGAGGCCTATGAAGTCCTGAAAGATCCCGACAAGCGCGCGGCCTACGATCAGCTCGGCTCGAACTGGAAGGCGGGCCAGGATTTCACGCCCCCGCCGGGGTGGCAACACTCGTTTCACTTCGGCGGCGGGGGCTTTCCCGGCGGCGGCGCCCGCGGCGGGCATTTCGATTTCAGTGACTTCTTCGAGACCCTGTTCGGCGAGCAGCGCGCCGACGGCGCCTGGCCCGGCGCCATGGGTACCGTGCCTCGGCGCGCGCGCGGGCAGGACCAGCGGGTCAGGGTGCGCATCAGCCTGGAGGAGGCCTTTGCCGGCGCTCAGAAAGTCCTGCAGATCAAGGGTCGCGGCGCAGCGCGCAAGCTCAACGTCAAGATCCCGGCCGGCATCAGCCACGGGCAGCAGATCCGGCTTCCCGGCCAGGGCGGGGCGGGTACGCCTGGCACGGCCAGAGGGGACCTCTACCTGGAGGCCGAGATAGGCCCGCATCCGATATTCAGGAGCGACGGCAACGACATCCACCTGGACCTGCCCATCACGCCGTGGGAAGCGGCGCTGGGTGCGACCATCGAGGTGCCGACGCTCGGCGGCAAGGTGGATCTCAAGATCCCGGCCGGGTCACAGTCCGGAAACAGGCTCAGACTCAAGGGGCGCGGCCTGGGAGGGAAAGTCAAGGGTGACCAGTACGTGATCCTGCGGATGGTGACGCCCGCGGCGAACGATGCCGCGGCGCGCACGCTGTACCGGCGCATGGCCGAGCAGATGCCGCTCGACCCCAGAGCGCATCTGCACGCC
Source organism: uncultured Ectothiorhodospiraceae bacterium (assembly GCA_964605765.1). Classification (GTDB taxonomy): domain Bacteria; phylum Pseudomonadota; class Gammaproteobacteria; order HK1; family HK1; genus CAZSDY01. The sequence goes on from CAZSDY010000049.1 coordinate 13,739, forward strand.
TGAGGGCGCTCGCCACGCATCGCGCCCCGGTCTTGTCATCACCCGGACGAGGAGAACTTCGTGCAATGAACCATCCGATCAAGACCGGCCGCGCCCGACGTATGCACAGTCCAACCAGGCTGCTTGCCGCCGCGTTGCTTTGCGTGCTGGCCCTCGGTGCCGGCACCTCGCGCGCCCAACTGCCGGTCGCCGTCGAGGGAGAGGACCTGCCGAGCCTCGCGCCGATGCTCGAGCGCGTCACGCCGGCGGTGGTCAATATCTCCACACACGCGCAAGTGCTGGTGCAGGAGAGCCCGCTGCTCGCCGATCCCTTCTTCCGCCGTTTTTTCGGCCTGCGCGGCGGGCCGCGAAAACACGACAGGGAAAACCTCGGCTCCGGCGTCATCATCGACAGCGAGCACGGATACGTGCTCACCAACAACCACGTGATAGAGAGCGCCACCGAGATCACGGTCACCTTGAATGACGGCAGGCGACTGGGGGCCAAGCTCATAGGCACCGACCCCCGCACCGACATCGCCGTGGTTCAGATACCGCCGGAAAACCTCACCGCCGTGCGGCTGGCGAATTCCGATGAGTTACGTGTCGGTGACTTCGTGGTGGCCATCGGCAACCCCTTCGGGCTGGGCCAGACCGTCACCTCGGGCATCGTCAGCGCGCTCGGGCGCAGCGGGCTCGGCATCGAGGACCTCGAGGACTTCATCCAGACGGACGCTTCCATCAACCCGGGTAATTCGGGGGGCGCACTCGTGAACCTGCGCGGCGAGCTGGTTGGTATCAATACCGCGATCCTGGCGCCGAGCGGCGGCAATGTGGGTATCGGATTCGCCATTCCAAGCAACATGTCGCACGACATCTTGGTGCAACTCGTCTCGTACGGCGAGGTGCGCCGCGGGCTGCTCGGGGTTGCGCTCCAGAACATGACGCCGGCGCTCGCAGAGGCTTTCGGCCTCGAGGACGCGGCCGGCGCGCTGGTGCGACAGATAAAGGCGGACTCGCCGGCAGCGCGCGCCGGGCTGCAGCCGGGCGACGTCATCGTCGGGGTGAACGGAAAGCCCTCGGCGAACGCGTCCGCCGTGCTCAACACGTTGGGCCTGCTGAAGCCCGGTGACGCGGTGGAACTCGATGTGGTGCGCGACGGTGAAGCGCTTTCAATCACCACCAGCCTTGCCGAACACGAGCAGGTGGCGCTCGGCGCGGAGACCCTGCATCCGCGTCTCAGCGGTGCGATTCTGGTCGACATCGAACCCGGCACGGCGCTTTACGGGCGTATCGAGGGCGTGCTGGTGGCCGATGTGCAAGGCGACAGCAGCGCGGCACGCTCCGGTGTTCGCGCCGGCGACGTCATCACCGCCGTCAGCCGCATCCGCACACGCAACCTCGCCGAGCTCCAGCAGGTGCTCTCGCAGCACCCGCGCAAGCTCATACTGCGCATACAACGCGGCAATACCGCGGTATTCCTGCTGATACAGTAATCAGAAGTCGGCGCGGATAGTCAGCGTGGAGGTGTCGTCGTCGAAGTGCTCGCGGCCGAGCACGGTGCTGTACTCCAAGCTCCCGCTGATGCCCTCGTCGCCGAAGTAGCGGATACCGGCGCCAAGCTAACGCCAAGCTCGCAATCACGGGGCAAGCCTTGAGTATCAACCGATGATGCACGCCGAGCGCCGCGCGCGGCTCGCGTGGGTGCTGGCTGGCGCCTGCGCGGGACTGGTGCTGTGGCTGCGCGTGCTGCCGCTCGGCCTGCCCGGCGCCGACGACATGGCGCGTGACGTCATCTCCGGCATGTTGCGCACGGAGATCGAAGCGAGCCTGCCGCGAGGCCTGCCCGACAGCGAGCGCCGCGCCGAGATCGAGCGGCGCAGGCGCAAACTCATCGCGAGCGACGAGGAAGCTTACCGCGAGAGCCAGTCCGCGCTCTCCGGGCTCATCCGCGAGGACCTGCGGTACACGGCGTCCGACGGGCACCGCCACACCTATCTGGGAGACTGGGACAGCTACCTGTGGCTGCGCCACGCGCGCAACTATCTCGCGACGGGGACGACCTGCGACGCGGTCGTGCACGGCGCCTGCCGTGACACGCTCGCCAACGCGCCGTTCGGCGCACCCATGGTGTATGCACGTTCATTGCACATTGCCGCCATCGTCGCCGTGCACCGCGTTGTCAACGCCTTCGCACCCGGCTACCCGCTGCCTGCCAGCGCTTACTGGGTACCGGTGATCGTCGGCATGCTGGGCGTGTTTCCGGCCTTTTTCCTGGCACGTCGATTCAGCGGCAACACGGGGGCGGTAGCGGGCGCGCTCTGCGCCGCGCTGGTGCCGGGGCTGTACCTCGAGCGAAGCCTCGGTGCCGACAACGACGTCTGGAATGTCGTGCTGCCGCTGTTCATCGTGTGGGCGGCTGTCGCGGCGCTGCAGTCGCGCAGCATGGCAAAGGCGGCGGGACTTGCGGCGCTGAGCGCGGCTTTCACCGCCTTGCAGGCTGCGGCATGGAGTGGGTGGTTGTTCATCTATGCGGTGACACTGGCGGGCATGCTCGGCAGCACGGGGCTCACCTTCGGGGCCTGGCGCGCCGGCGATCGCAGCGATCGCTCGATGACTTCAATGCGTAGCAGCGCCTGCGCAGCCGGCGTCTATTACACCGCATGCTGGGCGCTGACGAGCGCATTGAACGTCGGCACCGGCTACGCCTCGATTCCCCTGCGCGCACTCAGCACCCTGCTCGGCGCCAATCCCGCGCGACCGCCAGTGCCCACCGACCACGCGCTGGGCTGGCCGGATATGTCGAGCGTGATCTCGGAGCTCGCCGTACCGCAGTTCACCGACATCATGCACGGATTCGGCGGCCGCGTGCTGTTCGCGCTCGCCCTCGCCGGCCTGGTGCTCCTGTTCATGCCGTCTCGCGGGTGGCGCCGCGCGCAACGCCTGACCGGTCTGCTCGGCGCCGTCGCCTACGCGGTCCTGGTGAGCCGCGACAGCGTCGGCCGCGAGGTCCTGCTCGCCGTCATCATGGCACCGGTGGCGATGGGCCTCGGGCTGCGGGTGCTCTCACCCCGGGGCGCCACCGGCTGGACCGCCGGCGTCATCGTGCCCCTGTGGTTTGCCGGGGCCTTGTCCGGCATCTACACCACCGGCGTGCGCCTGGAGATCCTGCTGGGGCCGCCGTTTGCCGTCGCGCTGGCTGTTGCCGTGGACCGCAGCGTGGCCGTGCTCGCGCAGTTGGCGGAGAGCCGAATATCGAAGTGGCGCGTGCTCCCGAAGCTCGCCTGCACTGTCATCGCCGGTCTCGTCATCGCGCGCGTCGTCTGGATTGGCTACGACAGCGCCAGACACTACCTGCCTTCCATCAATGACGCCTGGTGGGATGCACTCACGCGACTGCGCGAAGAATCGCCCGCCGAGAGCATCGTCAACGTCGTATGGGACTACGGGCACTGGGTGAAGTACGTGGCCGAGCGCCGTGTGAGCAGCGACGGCGCCAACGTCTACACGCACATCCCGTACTGGCTTGCGAGAGCGCTGCTGGCGGGCAGCGAGGCGCACAGCCTCGGGATCCTGCGCATGCTGAACTGCGCCTCCGACGCACCGCCCGGCCCAGGCGTCACACCCGGGCTCTACACCAGGCTGCGCGCGGCCGGGCTGAGCGCTGCCGACGCCTACCGCGCGGTGCTGGAACTGACGGCGCTGACGCGGCGCGAGGCGGCAACCCTGCTCGGGTCGAAGGGCATCGACGGCGCGGCCAGGGAGCACGTCCTTGCAGCCAGCCACTGCCGAGCGCCGCCATCCTATCTGATGCTGAGCAGTGAGCAGCTTCGCGCCGACGCCTGGGTGATCGTCGGGCGCTGGCCTGTGGACCGACTCGGCCAGGTCGACCGGCGCTGGTATCTGTCACCCGCCTGGCACACCTGCCTCCCGCGCAACGACGCGCCGGGTCTGGTCTGCCCCGTGGGGCTCACGGACAAGTTCCGCAATCTCGCCATCGACGCGGTCACCTACCATCCCCGGGACTGGCGCAGGACGCGCGTGCATTTCCGTTCACCGACCCCACCGGCAGGACAACGCCGGGCAACACCGTCGTGGCTGCGCATCGTCGACCGGGGTGCCCCCGAGGAGCATGTGTTCAGTGACTCGACACTGCCGCACGTCGGCGTGCTGATCGACCGCGCGCGCCGGCGCGTGCTGATCGGCACACCCGGCGTGCTGCGCTCGACCTACGTGCGGCTCATGTTCTTCGATACGCCGGTCTCCAGCGCATTGGCGCTGTTCGACGCCA
>CAZSDY010000050.1:0-4251 GCA_964605765.1 uncultured Ectothiorhodospiraceae bacterium
GTGTTGTCGACGAAGTCCTTGGGCATGGCGAAGTACGCGTAGTGATCCCCATCGCCCGCGTCGGTGCCGAAGAACAAGCGGCCGCCGTCGATGAGCCCGGCACCTTCGACCTGGAACGACACGTCGAAGCCGAGCGTGTAGCCCTCATCGGTGCCGCCGAACTTCCCGTCGACCTCGAAAAAGCCCCAGGCCTGGGAGGCCACGGTAGCCAATCCAATCGCCAGCGCCAGTCGTTTTGCCAGTTTCATCTCAAATTCTCGCTCATCACGTCTTCAAGACTCGTCGGTTGACTCCACCCGGTCACGTAGCATCCGTGCAGGGCCTTTTGAGCTTTCAGGCATGCAAGTTCCGGGCCGGATCTTGCATTATGTATATGTTTCAATGGCTTACTGATTTTCTGCCACTTTCTCATCCGAAATCTGTAAAAAATTCCGACACTTTTCTCGCACATACGACGTCCCGATATGACCTTTAATTCCTAAAATACCATGGCGATCATTATTTTACTAATATAATCAATAGCTTACATGATTATTTTCTCCGGGAGCGAGTGTAAAAAATTCCGACACCGAAATTTGTGACCGCGATCACACTCTGACAGCGCGAGAGTCCCCGGTTCAGCCCGCAACGCTCGAGCGCCTTCTGCGTCGTGCCGGCGAGGTTCACCCGCGGCTGCTCCGTGGCGAGCGTCTGCACCTTTGCTTTTGCCATATCAAGACCCTTCCAGTGATGTGCCGCATGGCAGAATCCCGCGCCACGTAATAATGTATAGGGAGGGGCGAGGACACCGGGTGATATTATGCTCTTATCGGAAACCGTGCTCATCATCATGGGTCTGCTGACGGTGGCGATGATCGCCGCGGGCCTGTGTCGCAACCTGCCGGTACCTTACACGGTGGTCCTCGTGATCATCGGCATGGGCCTGGGTGAGCTGACCCGCCACTGGCCGGCCTTCGCTCCGCTCGCGGAGTTTCACCTGCGCCCCGATCTGGTGTTCTTCATCTTTCTGCCGGCGCTCATATTCGAATCCGGATTCAACCTGGACGCCCGGCAGCTCACCAAGGATTTGGCCCCGGTGCTGGTGCTGGCCGTGCCGGCGCTGTTGGTCTCGACGGCACTGGTGGGACTGGGGCTGTGGTGGCTGCTGGACCTGGATCCCACCATCGCGCTGCTGTTCGGGGCCTTGATCTCGGCCACGGACCCGGTGGCAGTGGTGGCGCTGTTCAAAGAGCTGGGAGCCCCGCTCAGGATGACGGTCCTGGTGGAAGGCGAATCCTTGCTCAACGATGCGACGGCCATCGTGGTCTTCGGGATCCTGCTCGGCATCGCGCTCGAGGGCGGCGGGCTGACGGCCGCTGGCGCGGGCCTCGCGGTATTTGATTTTCTGGAGGTGTTCCTTGGTGGAACCGTGGTAGGCATAGCGATCGGCCTGCTGGTGAGCGAGGCGCTGTACCGCCTGCACAGCACCCGGAGTGCCATACTGACCTGGTCCATCGTCATGGCCTACGCGAGCTTCATCATTGCCGAGCACGTGCTGCACGTCTCCGGGGTCATGGCGTCGGGCTCGGCCGCGGTCACGCTCGGCGTCTTCGGTGTCACGCGGATGTCCCGGGAAGCGACGGCGGCAGTCGCCGAGACCTGGGAACTCATCGCACTGCTGTGCAACTCGCTGCTTTTCCTGCTGGTCGGCTTATCCGTGGAGCCGGCCGGTCTTGCGGCGAACGGCGGTCCCATCGGGGTGGCAGTGGTCCTCGTGCTGGCCGCGCGCGCGGCGGGCGTGTACAGCCTCGTGCCCGTCACCACGCGCCTGTTTGCCCTGCCCCGGGTTACGCTCGGGGAGCGCCACATCATGTGGTGGGGCGGTCTCAAGGGCGGGCTCGCAATCGCCATTGCGCTTTCCATCCCGGCGGAGCTTCCCGGACGGCAGCTGTTACTGGACCTGACGCTGGGCGTCGTGCTCTTCACCTTGCTGGTGAACGCCTCCAGCATCCGCCCGCTGATGTCGCGTCTGGGACTCGACACGCTGACGGACGACGAGCGATCGGAGATCAATCAGTCTCTGGAAAACGCCGGCCGGCGTGCAGGCGCGCTGCTCGAGCAGTTTCGAGTCGCGGAGGTGCTGTCCAAGACGAGCCATGTTCGGATCCGCAAGAAGCTGGTGGATATCCTGGAGAGCGAGAGGTTACCGGTGCGCCACGGTCAGGCGACCCGCGAGGTGTATCTGTCCACGCTCGGCCAGGAAATGGAAGAGCTCAAACGGATCTATGAGCTGGGCGTCATCAACCAGTACACTTTCCTGGAGTTTAGAAACATCCTGCAGCGGGATCGGGAGGTCCACAGTGCCGTGGTAGAGGGGCCCGTGCAAGTGGCCCCCGCGGGCCCGAGCCTGTTCATGCGCATCGAGATGGCCCTGCTGCGCTGGCTTCGCGAGCACGACTGGGCCGCCGGCTTCCTGTCCAGGTACCAGAACCTGCGCCTCGCCCAGCACCTGCAGCACAATATCGCGGGCATCCTCATTTGCGAGTCGGTGCTGGAAATGTTGTCGGCGCGGGCGTCCCTCGACGCTGGGGAGCGCGAGGCCATCGCCCAGGTCTTCCGCAATCGCCTGGCCCGGCGCCGCGAGCGGGTGCGGGTGGTGCGCGAGGAGTTCCCGGATTTCTACCAGGGCTTCGAGTCGCGGTTGTTCACCTCCGTGGCCCTGAACTGCGCCCGGCACAGTGCCAACAACGAGTACCAGCACGGCGAAATCGGAGCCAAACCCCTCACGTTGATCGAGCGAAGGCTGTATGCTGCCCTCGGTGATCTGCCCCCCATCGGCCAACCCGTACCGAGCTTGAGTCCCCGCGAGCTGATGGAGATGGTCCCGTTGCTGTCCGGCCTGTCGGAGGAAGCCCTGGAGGCAGTGGCCGCTCGCGCGCACCCGGTGACCTTCCTGCCCGGCGACATCGTCATCGGCGAGGGAGAGAAGGGCGACGCCCTGTATATCATCACCCGCGGACGCGCTTCGGTGTACAAAAGCGCGGGTGCAGACGACCCGATCCTGCTGGGAGAGCTCGGCGAGGGAGATTTCCTCGGTGAGATGGCGCTGCTGGGAGATCAGATGCGCACGGCCACCGTGAAGACCCGCACGCCGAGCACCCTGCTGCGCTTGACTCGGCGCGATATCCTGAGCCTCGCCGAGCAGTACCCGGAGATCGGAAAACGGCTGGAGAGCGCTCGTCAGGAGCGGGCGGGCCGCTGAGCAGCGACCCTGGCCGCCTTGTCGGCCCGCTTTCTCGTCGACGAGCCGACCACGGGGCTCTCCAAGCTTCGCCAGCGAGCAGGGAAACCTGACCGGAGCGCACGCTCAGGGTGGGCCGGGCGAGGCCGGAAGAAAGGGGTTGACGAATTCCAGGCCGTCCAGTCTCCGCCCATGCTGCATGTCTTCGCTGTACAGGACCGAGCATCGGGCGTCGAGCGCGCACCGCACGATCAAGGCATCCCAGAAGGACAACCGATGCAGGCGATACAGATCGATCGCGCCGAGAATCGTGTCCAGGTCGATACGAACCAGGTTCAGCCGCGAGAACAGCTCGACCTTGCGGCGTGCGATCGAGGCTTCCACACCCAGCTTCCGGGTCGCCGTGACGAAGTACTCCTGAAGCACCTGGGTTGAAAGAACCGCGTTGCCGCCAAGCTGCGCCTGTGTAATGAAATCGAGCGCGCGCCGCATCTTTTCCGGGGAATCGTGGTCATCCGTGTACACCAGCACATTGGTATCGATGAAACTACGACCTTTCATGAATTTCTTCGCGGTCGAAGCGCCAGCCCGCGGAGTGCCCCTGTCCCCGTGCCGACAATTCGCGCAACTCCTCGATGTCGCGCTCGGCGTCCCTCTCGGCCGTCATCAGGCGCAGATAATCGCGAATCATCTGATTCAAGCTCGTACCTTGAGATTCGGCAACCTTCCGCGCCTGCTTCACGATTTGTTCGTCTATCGAAAGCGTCAGATTCATATCGATATCCCATTAGAGTGGGACACAGTTTATGTGGACACGGAATACGTGTCAATTCATGAAAGATTCGGAGGATCGCGAGGATTTATTCGGCCTATGCTCGCCGGCTTTTGTACAACTGCTTGACGAGCGCGTCGCAGCCTTTGCCGCCTTGTCGAGCGCCGTCGTCAGCCCGGCAAGCCCCGTGTCCGAGATCAACCCACCGGGGGTTGCGAGCCCGAAGGCCTGGGTCTCGCGGTCGACGTCGCCCCAGGTG
>CAZSDY010000050.1:4351-17964 GCA_964605765.1 uncultured Ectothiorhodospiraceae bacterium
CGGCGGCAGCTCGGCATGTCGAAGGCCTCGGAACCGCGCGGCGGGAAGGCGGTGGTGCCTGGCGGCGCGCGGCGCCGCTATCCGGCGCCACGCGACGGGCTCATGCTTCGGGCCGGGCGGAGAGCTGTTCGCGCCACGCCTTCGCCGCCTTGAAGGAGACGCTGCGTGAAGCCGGGATGGCGATGGGCCCCCCGGTGCGCGGATTGCGGCCTTGCCGCGCGGCGCGCTGCCTGACGGTGAATGTGCCGAAGCCCGACAGCGCGACGGTCTCGCCACGCGTCAAGGACTCCTGGATGATCCGCAAGGCGCTGCCGAACGCGACCTCGAGCAGGTGGCGGTCGAGCCCCGTTCGCCGCGACAGACTTTCGATCAACGCTGTCCTGTTCATGGCCCGGACCTCGCTGCTTGCTGTACGGCACCTCTTTTATCCTTACACTGGCGCGCATGCAACCCGGCTCAGCCCTCGTCGTCGTCCCCGCCATCGTGATCGTGCTGCTCGCCCTGCCCGCGTCGCGCCGGGAGGCTCTGGCGCAGGGTGCAGTCGAGGAGGACCTGGCCATCGGACTGAGGATACTGGCCAACGAGACGGGCGGCGACCCGCGCAAGCTCCTGTGGTGGAACGCCGGAGAGAGTTTCGCATCACTCGGGATCGGCCACTTCATCTGGTACCCCGCGTCTTCCAGGGGGCCATTCGAGGAGAGCTTTCCCGCGCTGCTGGCCTATCTCGCGCAAAGCGGCGTGGTGCTGCCCGCATGGCTGCAAACGCGCGCCCCGCCCGCCTGTCCGTGGGCCGATCGCGCCGCCTTCGAGGGGGCACGCGAGTCCCCGCGCATGCGCGACCTGCAGGCGCTGCTGGCATCGACCATCGAGGAGCAAGCGCAGTTCCTCACCGAGCGGTTGCGCCGAGCGCTGCCCGCGCTGCTCGCCCACGCCCCGCCGGCGCTTGCGCCGCTCGTCAAGGCACGATTCGAGCGCCTCCAGGCAACACCGCAGGGGCGCTACGCGCTCGTCGACTACGTCAACTTCAAGGGAGAAGGCACCCGCGAGAGCGAGCGCTACCGCGGCGAGGGCTGGGGCCTGCTGCAGGTGCTCCTCGCCATGCGAGACGAGGGTGCGCCGCTCGATGCGTTTGCCGATGCCGCCGTGCGCACGCTGTCTCGCCGCGTGCGCAACGCGCCCCCGAAACGCGGCGAGCACAAGTGGCTCAGCGGATGGACGAGGCGCATCGACACCTACCGCACCGCGCCGTGACAAGCTGTCTTGCGCACGCATTCCATTCCCAATCACCTACACTTTAGCCTTGAGTCCCACGACGCCCGCTGCCCACGACGAGACTGCGCACCGTAAAGGATGACCACACAGGCCCTCCCACCCGGGATCACGATACGCCTGACGCTGCTTGCGCTGCTGCTGCCCGCCATGCATGCACTGCCGGCTCGCGGCGCGATCATCGGCACGGACGACCGCGTGCCCGCCGGCCACGCGGAAGCGGGATTGGGCCCTTACGATCGCAGCCTGAGGAGCTTCGTGCGCCTCGGGCGTATCGGTTATTTGTTCAATCCGAAGCTCGAGCAGAGTCACGGCACCGGCACCGTCACCTGCCGCCCCGATATCGTCGTGACCACGGCCCATATCCTCGACTTCCTGCCGCCGAGCGGGCGTGCCGAGAAGCGCGCGTTCATCCGCGCCTACCGCTTCCGGCTCAACGACCCCGAGACCCCGGGCGCTTACCTGGGAGACTACGCGATAGCCGACTTTCGAATCGGCACCTGGTCACCCAACGCCGAGCCCGACAAGGATCTCCTGGTGATCCGGCTCGACCGTGCGGTGCCCGCGCACGTGGTGCCGCTTGCCTTGCACAACCCCGGCGAGCCACCGGACTACACCGGGGTGCTTTACGACGCGGCCTACCATGCCGATATCGGGCTCGACCCGCAGGGGCGCGTGCGCGCCGGCGGCACGCTGCAAAAGGCGGGGCGGGTACCGGTGATCGCGAAGGGCATCATCATGAAGAAGCGGGCGGATTTCGCCGCCGTCTATCCGCAGCTCGCACATCCGGCCATCGTCACATACTCCAACGATACATTTTCCCTGTCGTCGGGAAGCGCGCTCGTGTCGCGCTCCTTTGCGCGCGCTCTCAATCAGCAGGTCGATTTCCTTGAGGTCATACACAAGGGTCGCAGCCCCAACCTCACCGATCAGACAGCGGCACTGGAACTCGAATATCATCCGATCTTCCGTTTCAACTACGGCATCAGCGCCAGAGTGAACGATTTTGTCTCTCGTGCGATAGGGCAATTGCAGCACGTGGCCCGCGCCGAGGTGTATCGTGCTTGCACGCCCTTTATTCGGCGAGCGCTGACGGCGCTCGGACGCAAGCGCGCCTCAACGATCGACTGAGCGTCACAGCTTGAGCATGCAGATACTGACAGCCAGAGCCGGACGACTATCATGTGGGGGCCACGCCGGGCAGTGGGCAGAGCGCGGCGGGCGGAGATCGTGATCGAGAAGAGCGGACATATCCATGCCTTGCCCAAAGGCCATACCCTGCTCTGGTATCGCATCGAGGCGGTGCTGGGACAGGGCGCGTTCGGCATCACGTATCTTGCCCGCGACACCAATCTCAACCAGGATGTCGCGATCAAGGAGTACCTTCCCGCGGGACTTGCCGCGCGTGCCGAGGAAAGCACGGTCAAGCCCATTTCGGACGATCACGACAGCGACTTCAACTGGGGCCTGAGCCGGTTCATCCGCGAGGGCCAGACGCTCGCGCGTTTCAAGCACCGCAACATCGTTGCCGTCAACGCGGTATTCGAGGCCCACAACACGGCCTACATCGTGATGGAGTACGTGGAGGGCGTACCGCTCAACGTGGCCGTTACCCGCGAAGAACTGCACACCGAGCAGCAGGTCCTGCGCACGCTGCTCGGCATCATGGACGGGGTGGAGCAGATCCACGAGGCGGGATTTATCCACCGCGACATCAAGCCCGAGAACATTCACATCCGCAAGGACGGCTCCGCGGTGCTGCTCGACTTCGGGTCGGCGCGCCAGGCGGTGGGGGCGAGGGCGCAGGCGATGACCGCGCTGGTCACGCCCGGATACGCGCCCTACGAGCAGTACGACTCGACACAGGACATGGACAAGCAGGGCCCGTGGACGGATATCTACGCACTTGGCGCGACGTTCTACAGGGTGGTTGTCGGCAAGGGTCCACCCGACGCCATGGCGAGAATGCACGAATTCCTGGATGGCAAGCCCTCGTTCCAGCTTGCTGCCGAGGCTGCTGCCGGGCAGTACTCAGACGCCCTGCTGAACGCAATCGACCATGCGCTCGAGTTCAAGCCGGGCGACCGCCCGCAGTCGATCGCCGAGTGGCGCGCGATGCTGCTCCGGCCCGAGAGCCGGGAGGACGCAAAGAATGCGGCCAAACCCGACACGCAAGCGCACGCCGCCGAGCCGGACGCCGTCCCGCAACAGAGCCCCGAGGAGACGGCCCTCTTTTCCGCGGCAGCCACACCGATCGACTTCGACCTGACCGATCTCATCGAGCCGCAACCGGTGCCGGCCATCGAACCCCCCGATCATACCGAGCTCCCGCAAGCTCCGGACGACGACCAGGAAGACGTTACGGATTTTTCCGTTCCGGTGCAGACGGCGAGCTTCGACCCGGACCGAACAGAGATCGCCGGGGCGGCGGCGCACGCTCCCGTGGAACGGCCGCTGCCCGCGGTTGCCGCCGCGGAGCCCGCGGCGCATGAGGACCCCGCACCCGAGCCCCCGATTGAGGACGCGCCTGCGCCGCGCGCGCGCCGGCTATGGCCGATGTTCGCCGGCATCGCCGTGCTCGCCGTGGCGGGTGTCGCGGTCTGGTTCGCCACACGCGAACCCGCCACGCGGCCTGTGAGCGAAACAATACCCCCCGTGATCATCTCACTCGACGAGATCGACACCGAGGGGGATGAACCCCTCCCCGAAAGCGAGCCCGGTGCGCAGAGCGACGCCGAGGTCCCCACGCCGGGTGTGGATGAGGCACGGCCCGAGCTTGCCGAACCCGCTGTGCAGGACGAGACCCAGACGCTCATCGAGGCGCTTGGCGCTGCGCGGAAGACCGCCAGCGAGAAGGCCGCCGAGATCGAGCAGAAACGCCTGCAGACCGAAATAGCCCAGCAGCAGCGGGCGCAGGCGACCGAAGAGCGTTCGCGGGAGATCGACGCATTGCTCCTGGCGGCGCAAGCTGACATCGAAAGGTTGCGACTCACGAAGCCGTCCGGCGACAACGCCCTGGAGAAGCTGCATGCGGTCCTCTCTCTCGATCAGGGGAATGCGCGCGCGCTGGCGGGTCTTTCGGAGATCGCCGAGAAATACATCGAGCTCGCGGACAAGGCGCGCTCCGGGGGGAACCTCGACAAGGCTGAGCAGTACCTGGACAAGGCCGCGGCCGTGGCGCCCGACCTCCCGCTCCTCGCCGAGGCACGCGAAGCGCTCGCCGACCTGCGTTTGCAGGCACAGCAACGCACGGACCTTGCCGCGCAGGCCGAGGAGGAATCGAAGGCCATCCCGGCCGATCCGTGCGCAGCGCGCCTCATCGAGGCACACCGTTCGGAGTTTCCTGGCGTGCTGGACACGGCATACGAAAACCGTGCATTCCGCGGTGTGCCCACCCCCAGGGTCAAGTGGGTGAGCTATGAGCAGACATCGCTCATCAACCAGCGCGCCACCGAGACCTGGTCCAGCCGCTACGAGCTGATGGCACTCGACGGCGTGGCAGCGAGATTCCGCAAGTCTCACACCCACGCCTTCGACAATGGCGCTGGGACCGCTCGCTTCGAAGAGGTAGCAAACGGGATGCATGTGCAGGTGCTCGGCGGGCTGGCAACCCCCGTGGATGAACTCCACGCGGAACGCGAGACGACGACCGTCAAGGATGGCGTGACCCGCACCGCGCGCAGCACCCGTGACACGCGCAGTGTCACGACACGGATCTACGAGATTCGAGGCGGGCTGTTCCCGCTGCACATCGGCAACAAGCTGTCGTTCAAGTCCGACCTGCGCATCGAGAGCGACGGCGCTGCGCCCAAGCTGCGCGCACACGAAGGCAAGCCCGACACCTACCAGGTCGTGCGGCGCATGTCCGGGGCCGAGATCGATGAAAGGCTCGGGTGTTCGATATGGGCCATCGAATACACCTTCGAGCGCCCGTCACGCAAGGACACGGGCAAGCTTTACTTCTCCGAGGAGCTTGGCATCATCGCCAGGCAGGTGGGCGACTCGATGACCACACTCAGCAACGGGCGCACCATCAGCAGGCACTACGAGCGCACTCTGGTCGATTTCGAGCTCGGCGAGTAACCGTGGGCGACTGGTTCGGAATACCGGGCGCGCGACGCGCCCCCTGACTCACGATGAACATGAGCATCGCCTACCTGGCAACGGAGTTCGCGGGCGACCCACCCGAACCCGTCGCGCGCTGGTACAAGCTGGAGGCCGGCACCTACGCGCGTTACTGTGACGGGGAGGTGACAATCTACCACCAGGCCGACATCAAGATGCAACGATCCCTGGAGCATAGCATCGAGCACGTGCCCGGCGACGGCGACCCGGGCGAGGTCGAGCACGTCGCGCGCGCATGGCGAATCCATCACGGTGGTGCGCACTGAGCGGCGACCGCGGCTCATGGGCAGACCACGCGTGGGGGGGCTCAAGCAGCGCTGGCTGCGGGCCTGGTGTCGCCTTCCGGCAAGTGCTGTAATGGACCCGCCATGGGCATGGGTCGCACACCGCGCAGCCTGAGCGAGTTGCTGAGCACGAACAAGCTGGAAAGGCTCATGGCGGCGGCGGCCAGCATGGGGCTCAGCAGCAGGCCGAAAGCCGGATACAGCGCGCCCGCGGCAATCGGGATGAGGACGGTGTTGTAGGCGTAGGCCCAGAAGAAATTCAGCCGAATGGTGCTGAGCGTGCGCCGCGCGAGCGCCACCGCGTTGACGATGCCCGGAAGCTCACCCGACATCAGGACCACCTCGCCCGCTTCAATGGCGATGTCGGTACCCGTGCCGATGGCGATGCCGGCGTCGGCCTGCGCCAGGGCGGGCGCATCATTTATCCCGTCACCGACGAAAGAAACCTTGCGCCCACCCGCCTGCAGGCGCTCGACCTCGTGCGCCTTGTCACCCGGCAAGACCTCGGCGAGCACCGTGTCAATGCCGACCGCGCGGGCCACGGCGTCGGCCGTGCGGTGGTTGTCCCCCGTCACCATGGCCACGTCAAGACCCAATCCATGCAGTGCCGCGATGGCGTCCTCGCTGCCCGGCTTGATCGGGTCGGACACCCCCACGAGCGCGACGAGCGCGCCGTCGACAGCCGCGTAGAGCGGCGTCTTGGCCTCGCCGGCGTATTGCTCGGCGAGCGCAGTCACGTCGCCGATCTCGATACCTAAGCGGCGCATGTACCTGTCGGCGCCAACCTGCACGCGATGGCCCGCGACACGTGCATCGAGGCCGTAGCCCGGTATCGCCTCGAACGACTGCGCGGCGAGCGGCTCGATGCCGCGCGCGCGGGCGGCAGCCGCAATTGCCTGCGCAATGGGATGCTCGCTCGACGCCTCGGCTGCCGCGATTAACGCCAGTGTTTGCGCCTCGTCGCCGCTCGCGACCCATAGATCGGTCAGCTCGGGGCGGCCCCTGGTAATGGTGCCGGTCTTGTCCAGCACCACGGTGGAGACGCGTGCCAGGGTTTCCAGGGCGGCCCCTTTCCTGAACAGCACGCCCATCTGTGCGCCGCGCCCGGTCCCCACCATGATCGCGGTGGGCGTGGCGAGCCCCATCGCGCAAGGACACGCGATCAGCAGCACGCTGACCGCGGCCACGAAAGCGTAGCTGAGCTGCGGGCTCGGTCCGTAGACCATCCACACACCGAAGGTGAGCACCGCGAGGACCAGCACGATCGGCACGAACACCGCGGCAATGCGATCGGCCAGTGCCTGGATCGGCGGCTTGCCCGACTGCGCCTGCTCCACCATGCGGATGATCTGCGCCAGCACCGTGTCCGCTCCCACGCGCGTCGCCTCGAAACTGAAGGCGCCGGTCCCGTTGATGGTGCCGCCAACGACTTCCTCTCCCACCGCCTTCTCCACCGGTACCGGCTCGCCGCTGATCATCGACTCGTCGACCCAGGAATGTCCCTCGACCACGACACCGTCGACCGGCACGCGCTCGCCCGGGCGCACCATCACATGGTCGCCGGTGACCACGTCCGCAATGGGGATCTCGCACTGCTCGCCGTTGCGCAGCACGCGCGCGGTCTTGGCCTGCAGCTCGAGAAGCTTCTTGATCGCCGCCGAGGTGCGCCCCTTGGCAATCGCCTCCAAATACTTGCCGAGCAGGATGAGCGTCACGATGACGCCGGCAGCCTCGAAATAGAGGTTTGCCGTGCCGGCGGGGAATATCGACGGAACGCTGAGCGCCAGCAGCGAGTAGACATAAGCGGCGCTCGACCCCAGCATCACGAGCGTGCTCATGCCGGGGCTCAGCGTGCGCAGCTCGGCAATCCCGTGCTGGAAAAAGCGCCGCCCGCTCACGAGCAGCACCGGAGTCGCCAGCACCCACTCGCTCCAGTGCCAGAATGCGTCGGGCGCGATCGTGTGCAACAAGCGCTCGAATCCGGGCAGAAACAGCGGCCCCATGGAGATCAGCACCAGCGGCACGACGAGCATCGCGGCAAGGCGCAGATCGGTCCTTATCAGGCGCACCTCGGCCTCTCTCGCGCGCGTCTGCGGATCGTCGTCGGCAGCACCGGCCATGACAACACCATAACCCGCCTTCTCGACCGCACCGCGGATGGAGGCGACGTCGACCGAGTCCGGTGCATAGCGAACGTGCGCGTGTGCCAAAGCCAGGTTGACGTCGACTTCGACCACGCCTGCGAGACGGCGCAAGCACCGTTCGATGCGCGCCGCACACGCCGCACAGGTCATGCCGGTGATGGCGAGCTCGGTATCGCCGAGCCGCGCGCCGTAGCCCGCGTTCTCGAGCGCGGTGGCGATTGCCGCCCCCGAGGTATGCTCGGGGTCGAACTCCACGGTGGCGCGCTCGAGGACCAGGTTGACCTTCGCCTCGGCCACACCCTCGACCTTCTTCAACGCGCGTTCCACGCGCGCGACACATGCCGCGCAGCTCATGCCGGCCACGCCCACGACCAATGTCTGGCTCATATCACCCTCTGTCACTCCGTGCCGCCGCGCCGGCAGACAAACGAGCGGGGCGGCGCAGCGTATCAGTGCCCGGCGACTGGCGCGGGCGGTCCGCGCGGCGCCTTGCCGCACCCGGCCCGATCGGCTATCGATACTTGTACAGGTCCATCAGCTCGGCGACGATCTTGTCGGTGTCGCCACGCTGCGCCGCCGTGACCACATGGTCTCGAAGGTGACTGCGCAGCACGATGTCGTTGACCTTGTCGAGGGCGCCCTGCACGGCCTTGATCTGCTTGAGCACATTCACACAGTAGCTCGAGTCGTCGTCGAGCATGCGTCCGATGCCCTCTACATGTCCCTTGATGGAGGCGAGCCGCTGGCGCGCGTCGGCGCGTGCCTCGTCACCCAGGCGCAGCCCGCTGTGCGCGTTTGCCCCCATCAGGCAACGCGCGCCTCGTAGCCCTCTTCCCGCACCGCGGCGAGCAGGCCTTCGGCATCCATCTCACCGCATACCTCGGCCTCGCCCGGGTCCAGTCTGACCTCCGCGCTCTCGACACCCGGCACCGACTCCAGCGCCTGTTTGACGGCCGCGACGCAATGGTTGCAGGTCATACCCTTGATCTGGATTTTCATGTTTCAATCTCCGATAAGGCCCACCCCATATGGGGAGGGGTACCTAAAGAATAATCTACGCATTGACGGTTGTCAATCGATAGCCCACCAGGCATCCACCGCGAGCCGCAAGGTTGGCGGGATGACTCCCGCCCTGCAGCGGGCACCCCAGCCCACCCGAGCAATTCGACCACCCGCTGCAGGAGGTTTCATCGACGACCGGGGATCGCACCGGCAAGCATGGCCGAGACCGCTGATCGCGTCGTCCGCACCGACTCGTACGGCTATCCGTGCACAGAATCAAGCCCCCGAGCTGAGGCGCGAGCCGTGGACCGCCATGCGCGCGCCCGATACGCTTGCATCCGATCTGGACATGCGCCGGCGCTCGGGCTCGCGCGGGGCGGCCTCAGTCGAGCCCGTCGAGCACCGTCCGGCAGCTGCGTGCGAACTTGTCGACGATCTCCTCGAGCTCCGCGCGCGTGGCGTTGTAGGGTGGTGCGAGAATCGCGAAATCGCCGCGGTGGCCGTCGACGTTGCCGCCCACCGCGTAGCAGATGAGCCCGTTATCGAAGCCCTTGCGGCTGACCTTGGTGAAGACACCGAGCGCCGGGTCGAACGGTTCCTTGGTATCGCGATCGGCCACGAACTCCGCGGCGACGAAATAACCGCGCCCGCGAATGTCCCCCACGTGCGGGTGCTGCCCGAGAGCCGATTGCAGGGAGTCCTTGAACCAGGTGCCGTTCTCGCGCACCCGCTCGACGAGCCCCTCGCGCGCCATGATTCGCTGCACCGCGGCGCCGCCGGCGCAGGCCGCCGTATGCCCGACGAAAGTGTGCCCGGTCATGACCTCGCCGTCGGTCTCCAGGATGGGCTTGGCGATGCGCTCGTGATAGACCGCCGCGCCTAGCGGGATGTATCCGCCGCCGAGCCCCTTGGCGATGGACATCAGATCGGGCTCCACAGCATCGTGCTCGAGCGCCCGCCAGGTACCGGTACGCCCCACCCCGCACATGACCTCGTCGGCAATCATCAGAACACCGTGGCGGTGACATACCTCGCGCATGCGCTCGGCGTAACCCGCCGGGGCCGGGACCGCGCCGCCCGCGGCGCCCACGACGGGCTCGAAGATGAAGGCGCAGACCCGCTCCGGGCCCACGTAGAGGATCTCGCGCTCCAGCTCCGCGGCGCAGTACTCGACGATCTCGTGCGGCGCGATCCCCTCGGGTGGGCGGTACACATTGGCGGGCGAGACGAAGCTCGCCTCGAGCAGCGCCCCCTCGAAGGGCGCGCGGCGTTGCGCGAATCCCGACACCGACAGGGCGCCCAGCGTGTTGCCGTGCCACGAGCGGCGCCGCGAGATGAAGCGCCGGCGGGTCGGCTCGCCGATACAGCTCTGGTACTGGAGCGCAATCTTGAGGCAAGCCTCCACGGCCTCCGACCCGCCGCACACGACAACCGAGCGATTGAGCCCGCCGCCCGAACGCTCGGCGATGATGGCCTGCAGCTCCTCGAGCGGATCGCTGGTGAACATGTAGCGATAGCCGTGCGCAATGCGATCGAGCTGCGCCTTGATCGCCGCGTTGACCTCTTCGTTGCCGTGACCGATGCAGAACACCGCCGGCCCTCCGGAGCCGTCGATATACTGCTTCCCGGCGGTGTCGTAGACGTAGCAGCCCTTCCCGTAGTCGACCTTGGGCAGGGCATGGGTCGAAAAAAGCCTGGACGCGGCGGACGTGCTTTGCTTGCTCACGGTATCTCCCGTCTTCTGAATCGATTGACCCTGAACCGCATCAGGAATGCGATTGTGGACCTGGCCAGCTTACATTGCAGCGATTAAGCGTCGCTCGAGGCGGCAGGTCAAGTCCGCGAGACAATGGTCAGCGAAGGTTCGATGACAAACCGCCGCCTTCGGTGGCGAGGCGCTCGAGGGGTTGGACGGAAAACATGGCCCCGCCTCGCGTCGAGCGCCGCACGCGCGCCTCAGCAATCCACACGCAAGCGCCGCAGCCCCAGGCGCCGCGCGCCGAACTTGAGAAGCAGCCAGAGCGGGAGCGCCACGTAGTCGTGCAGCCATCGCACCGGGTAGTAGCCGAGGAACAGGGCGTCGGGCAACGCCACCATCTGGTAGTGCTCGGCGCGCGGCGTGAGCAGCGTTCGCACGGCGTAACGCAGCTTGTCGCGCGCGCGCTCGCGCATGCGCAGGCGAAAGCCCGAGAGCTTCCAGATATCCGGCGTGTCGACGCAGGCGCCGGTCACATAGGAGCGCACCTCGCTCACCAGCCGCGGCAGCGCGCCATCGGCGGCGATCCGTGAGCGGAGCGTTCCCGGCAGCGGCGCCTCGAGCAACTCGTTGGCGAGCGCCGCGCCGAGCAGCGCCATGCGCAGGCAGCCCTGCTCGCGCGCCCGCCCGCACACCCGTTCCCAATCCAGATCAGGATAGCGGCGCAGGAACTCGGCGACGTCACACACCCATTTGAGACGGGTCCATTGCTCCTTGGCCCCGTGGATGCACAAGATCAGCCAGGTATCCTCCGCCGAGAAGGACTTGACGAGCCTGCCGCCAATCGCCACGGTTTCCGTGCGCGACCAGAGCGCCGCGTAATCGAGCTCCACGGCAATCATGCGCTGCGCGAAGGCCCAGTGTGGCTCGACGACCACCCGCGCGCCGGCGCCGGCCATCTGCTTCTGTCCGGAATAACGCCGGTAGCCGCGCTCCTGGGCGGGCGTCAACGCGTACTGGCCGCGATAGCCCCGGTCCTCGAGGAGGCGGATCGCCCGCGCGGCTTGCTGCTCGCGAACGAGAAAGTCCACATCCCTGAAGGTGCGCCATTCGAGCCCGCCGTAGACGGTGCAGGCGAGCGCGGGGCCCTTGAACGGCACCGCGTCGATGCCCTCGGCCGCCAGCGTATCGATGATCCCGAGGAGCTCCGCGGTCATCTCGCGACTGCGCGCGATCTGGCGCTCGACCTGAACCTCGAGAGCGTGGGCTATATCCTCCGGCACGGCATCCGCCGCACATTCGCGAAGCGCTTGGGCCAACAGCGGCGTCACCTGGTGCCACAGCGCCTGCTCCACGAGCCGCGTCCAGTCGACGGCACCCTCGAGCAACGCGCGAATGCGTCCCGCGTGGGGCTCGTCGACCCGCGTGCGCGCGCAGCAAAGCAGCAGCTCGGACTCGCGCGAGAGCCTCATCGAGCGTTCACCGCGCCCGGTCGCGCCGCGCATCCGCTCGTGATCGGGTCCGCCCCGCGTCGTCGGGAGGCGCCCGGCGTGCCCGCTCGCGGCGCCCGTGCATCAAGCGTCCAGCAACGCCCGCACGCGGGACACCGCGCCGTCAAGCGAGGAAAACACCAGCTCGTGACAGGGGACCCGTTCGATCCACTCGACCAGCCTGCCGACCTGCGCCTGGGTCAGCGGCGCGGGTATCGCGGGGCACTCGTTGAGCAACCGGCGCAAGGCCTCCACCTTGGCGAGCGCGCGCATTCGGTTGGCGCCGTGCGCCGCGTAACGGGGAAAGACGATGCAAGCAACCGGGCGGCTGGCCGCCGCGACGCTACCGACGGCAGAGGGTGGCAGGTACTTGACGGACTTGCCGTCGGCACGCTCGTGGGCCGGCAGGTGCCCTCGTGCCCGCCGTTCTTGTAGAGATGGTGACACCCGGATGCGCCGACCACGTCGAGCACGTCGTCGGACTCGCCCTCTGCGCCGCATTCGAGATGGGCGAGCACCGGGTGCACCCAGGCCACCTGCTCGCTGTCCGAGAAGCGCAGCGTGAAGCGCCTGTCCAGGCCCAGAGGGCCAGGTCTGACAATCCAACTTTTATCCGACTATCCGACTTGTTCACTAATGGTGGACACTGTTCACCAATCGTGCACAATGTAGCCGTGATCGAGTCATTCAAGCACCGCGGGCTCAAGGAACTGTTCCTCAAAGGCCAATCCGCCCGGGTGCGACCAGATTTGATCGATCGATGTCTCCGGCGTTTGGACCGATTGAACACCGCAACGAGCCCGCAAGACATGAAGCTGCCGGGATTTGACTTCCACGGCTTGAAAGGCAAACCGAAACGCTACAGCGTCCACGTCAACGGGCCTTGGTGCATCACGTTTGAATGGCACGGCGAGAACGCCTGGAGGGTTGACCTGGAGCAATACCATTAAACAGCGGTGAATGGGACGGGAGAGGGGCAACATGAGTGAGATGATGGTGAAAGCGCGCCCGGTTCGCGAGCCAACGCACCCGGGCGCGATTCTACGCGAGGATGTGATTCCAGCACTGGATGTTTCGGTGACCGAGTTTGCGCGCTGTCTGGGAATTTCCCGTGGCTTGCTGCACGCGATTCTGGCGGAGAAGAAGCCGATATCCCCGGAGACCGCTCTGAGGCTGGGCAGACTACTCGACGTCAGCCCGGAATCCTGGAGTCGGATGCAACTCGCCTATGATATCTGGCACGCCGAAAACAGAATCCGTGATGATCTGGCCGAGATCGAGGCCATAAGAGCGGCCTGAGAAGTCATCTCAAAACCAAGCCGCTGCTCTCATTGCGGCCGCCCGGCGAAGTTGGGCTGGAACCAGGCCCGGGCCGGGTGATGACGATGCCGAGCACGATGGTGGCCGTCGCGAGCACGATTCGCGCGGTGATGGCCTCGTCGAGCACCGCCACGGCAAGGACCAGGCTCAGCACCGGCTGGGCGAACTGGATCGGGGCAATACGCGCAACCCCGGCGGGCGCGGATGCGTCCCGCAGGCGGTGAACTCGAGCTAGCCCGACTCCGCCAGTTCCTCTGCGATGGCGCGGATATGGGCGGGGGAT
>CAZSDY010000051.1:0-17721 GCA_964605765.1 uncultured Ectothiorhodospiraceae bacterium
ATACGGTCAGGTCGAGACAATGCGCAAGACGTGATACCGATCCCGGCCTCGATCGGATAACAGATCGATCGAGCCCGGCTCCGGTCCCTCAGGTGAACGGGTCCTCGACCCGAATGCCTTCGAAGCGGCGGAATCCGCGGTCACGGGTGCAGATGGTGCGGATCCCGTGCTCGCGCATGAGCGCCACGATATGCGAGTCGGGAATCAGGTTGCCGCGCGCTGCCAGGCGGGCGCTCACTTTGCGAAACATCCCCCAGAAGCGGTTGCCTTCCGCGATCAGGCGCACGTGAGGGAGTGCGAACAGGGACTCGATGTTGGTCATGGCATCGGCCGGTGACAGCGGGGATCGGAAGATGGCGGCGTGTGTCGAGATGCGCAGGTAGCCCATGACGACCGGCCACGTGAGCACCATCAGGTCCGGGCCGACGGCGCAGCGCTCGAGGAAGCTCACCGCTTGGCGATGCAACGGGCTCGACGAATCCGACGCGTACACCAGGACATTGACATCGAGCGTGAAGCTCATGGACACGCATCGCCATCGTCGGCCCGCTCGAGCAGCCGCCAAACGGCCTCCTTGTCTTCCAGATCGACCTGCGAGCCCATCGGCCGCGAAGTCCATACGAACGCCGGTGGCGAGGGCTTCTCATCGCGACCCGCGAGCGCCGCCGCCAGAAGCTCTGACATGAGCTGCCCGAGGGATTTCTTCTGCGCGCGCTGCAAGCGTTTGAGCTCGCCGAGCACGGTAGCGTCGATGTCAACCGTGGTTCTTGGCATGATGAGTGATGCTAAGTTGACTCGCATCAGATGTCATTATAACAGTCAGGGACACCCATGACTTGCTTCTTGCGCCGAACGAGCACGCGATGTCCTGGATGCTCGCCGGCGCCAGCACCCGGGCACTCGCGGCAGCAGACAAAGGGACACGCAATAAATGATGGATGTCCCCGTCTTGTGCTCCCCGTCTTGTACCCCGTAAATGATGGATGTCCCCGTCTTGTGCGTGCGCGTCTTGTGCGCCTCATCGGATGCACCCGCTTCGCGCGCCGCTTTTACGTGATAGTTCGTGCACGGTTTGCAACCACTGGCAACCGAAATGCCAACAGCCGCCAGTTCTTTTTCCTTCGCGGTAATAGCCATGATGATCTCCCAATGTTGACTTCGTCGTGGTCAGGAATATTCTCCTCGATCCGGCGGCGGGTTCGTCCTGACTACCCGGCCGCCGTGTTGAGTTTGTGACGGTACGGTCCGTCCTGACTACCCGCGCCCCGCCGTATCGCGGAAGCGGGGCGTTGCTAAGACTTTGTGGCCTCGATGGTAGCCGAGAAGACGTTTTCAGCAATGAAGTCGCCCATGGCCGCGCTGGCCGGAGTGCCGCGCGGTTCGGACTGATCCTGGATCTCGACATCGACAAAGCCGACTTCGCTCAACAGCACCTCAATCTCCTCCGGGGTGGCGGCTCCGCCGACGCACCCGGCATACAGCGCAGCATTCTCGCGGACCGATTGGGGCAGCGGCGCTTTGGCCACCATATCGGCGATTGCCAGACGACCACCGGTCTTCAACACCCGATGCGCCTCGCGGTAGACGGCGGCTTTGTCGGTGGCGAGATTGATGACGCAGTTGGAAATGATGACATCCACCGTGGCATCGGCCACCGGCAGGTGCTCGATCTCGCCGAGGCGGAACTCGACATTCGTCACTGCCGCCTTCTGCGCGTTGGCGCGGGCCTTGTCGATCATTTCGGGAGTCATGTCGATCCCGATCACGTGGCCCTCGTCGCCCACCGCGCGGGCTGCCAGCAGGCAGTCGAAGCCACCGCCGCTGCCGAGGTCCAGGACGGTCTCGCCCGGTTTGAGGGCGGCGATGGCCTGCGGGTTACCGCACCCAAGTCCCATTTCAGCCCCGTCGGGGACGGCTTCGGTCTCGTTCCGGCTGTAGCCGATATTCTCGGCGTGGGTGGCAGCGGTGCCTGGTCCGCAGCAGTTCCACGGACCGCATCCGCAACCGTCGGCGACCCCCTTGGCGATGTTTGCGTAGGTCTCGCGCACGGCCTGACGAATACCCTTTTCATGATGCGTGTTCATAGTCGTTCCCCTTTGTTTGCTGTGTCTGAATCTCTAGAGACGGGGCACGCCGGAAAAGGACGCAGAAACGGACCGGAGGTGGACGGGAACCGTGGTCGATGGAAAGCAGGCAGCCCGCATCGCGATGGTGGCAAGGACGCGCGGGTGCACACGAAGGCAGGATGCCGAGAATCGCCAACCGCACCGTAGGCGGCCGTCCTGCACTGGTTGTGTTGGCGCCGCCTCTTCGAGGAACCGTCTATCGGCAGCTATCGCAGCGCGGGCCGCAGGCGTCGCCCTTTGGGGCATAGTCGACGACCTGACCCTGCCGGTCAAACTCGAAGTGGCAGCAGTCCAGCAGCATGGTCCTGACCAGGGCACGACCGCGTTGCACCCGCGATTTGGCCCCGGAAAGAGAGAGTCCCGCCCTCGCGGCCAGATCCTTCTGAGTCAGGCCCTCCAATTCAGTGAGCCGCAGGGCGTGGCGATAGCGCTCCGGCAACGCCTCGATCATGGGTGCCAGGCAGCCCGCAATCTCGCGGTGGATGTCGGCTTCCTCCGTCTCGGGTGCCTGCAGGTCGGGCGGAAGTGTCTCGGTGGGCCGGCGCGCCCGATAGTGGTCGACGATCGCATTGCGGGCGATGCGGTAGATCCACGCCTGCAGGTGCTCGGTGTCGTTCAGCGTATCGATGTGGTGGTGGATGCGCAGAAAGACATCCTGCAGGATGTCCTCCGCATCGGCACTGTAGTTCACGCGGCTGAGGATGAACTGGTGGAGACGGGAGTGATAATCTTGCCAAACCTGTTCGCTTGCCTGTGACATGCTCGTGTACCCCTGAGCCCCGGCCCCGCATCTGGTGGGTGGGTCGAGACGAGAATGATCCACTCATAGACGGTGTTGGGGCAAGAAGGCGAGCCAAGAATGGGGACGTACTCATGTGTCGCCGTTGCTCGGCTTGCACCGATCTCGGAATTCAATTCGCCATCCGACCCCATCGACGATTCGTCTCTCCCGTTGAAGACGACCAATTCTACGCGACCTTCGACGCCTGTGTGACATGTGGGAGCGGCGCATCCAGGGCCGAGATGGGATGATGCGTGTCGCGGTAAGCGTAACCGCGTGGAAACTTCCTCTCGGGCTCGAGAAACGGCGCACCGCGACAACGCTGCCCGGCATTTTCTACGCTTTCTACGGGGCCGGACCACGATAACCTGCTGATTGGACGAGAATCACGCGTCATTTCAGGTCCAAACCAGCCCTTAGACCCGCCATTTCACACCAAGAACCGAGCTATTGACGAGTTGACCAGTGCCCTACGCCATGTCGTTTCTCAAATCCGCCGACTTGGTCCCGAAAAAATCGTTCTAAGTGCCGAATCGGGACTGATCATACCGCTTTAGAAACAGGTGGAGCTACGGCGGCAATTCGAGTACTTCATGTCAAGAATCATGGTGTTACCGTGGTCCGACCCTCCCCGCCTCGCCGTGCCAAGGCAATATCGACGAGGCGAGCCGCCATTACGCCGAGGCCCTGCGTCTCAGCCTCGAATAGACGTCAACAACGGGGATACTCAAGCCGCGTCGCGTTCCGCCAGCAGGCTTTGCAGAGACTCGTCGATGATCGTGAGGCCTTCGTCGATGATCGCATCGTCGGCGGTCAGGGGCACGAGCACCCGGACCACGTTGGCGTAGAGCCCGCAGGAGAGCAGGATCAATCCGCGTTTCGCGGCCTCGGCGACCAGTGCCTTGGTGAGATCAGCGTCGGGCTCGCGCGCGCCCCCGGTCGTGAACAGCTCGATCGCGCACATGGCGCCGAGGCCGCGAACGTCACCGATGCAGGGGTGGCGCCGCGCCATGTCCTGGAAGCGCGCGATGATCCGCTCGCCGATGGACCGGCTGCGCGCGATGAGGTCCTCCTTCTCGATCACATCCAGGACCGCCAGCGCGGCCGCGCACGCCATCGGGCTGCCGGCGTAGGTGCCGCCCAGGCCACCCGGCGGCACCGAATCCATGATCTCGGCACGACCCACGACGCCGGAAAGCGGAAAACCGCCGGCCAGGCTCTTGGCAACGGTGATGAGGTCCGGCACCACGCCGCTGTGCTCGATGGCAAAGAGCTTGCCGGTGCGCGCAAAGCCGGTCTGCACCTCGTCGGCGATCAGCAATATGCCATGCCGATCGCAGAGCTCACGCAGCGCGCGCAGGAATTCAGCCGGCGCGATGTAGAAGCCGCCCTCGCCTTGCACGGGCTCGATTACGATGGCGGCGACCTCATCCGGTCCGATCGAGGTCTTGAGCAGCATCGAGAGCCCGTTCAGGGCCTCGGCGGTGCTGGTGCCGTGAAGCTCGTTCGGGAAGGGCGCGTGATAGATGTCGCCGGTGAAGGGGCCGAATGCAGACTTGTAGTGCGCGACCTTGCCGGTCAGCGCCATGGTGAGGTTGGTGCGCCCGTGAAACGCGCCCTGGAAGGTGATGACACCGCGCCGGGCGGTATGCACGCGGGCAATCTTGACCGCGTTCTCCAGCGCTTCGGCGCCGGAGCTCATGAACAGGGCCTTCTTCGGGTGGTCTCCCGGTGTCAAAGCGTTGAGCCGCTCCGCGAGCGCCACATAGGACTCGTAAGGCGCCACCTGAAAGCAGGTGTGGGTGAAGCGTTGCATCTGAGCGCCGGCTGCGGCTACCACCTCTGGGTGGCAGTGACCGGTGTTCAGCACCGCGATGCCGCCGGCAAAATCGATGTAGCGCTTTCCCTCGACGTCCCAGATCTCGGCGTTGTGCGCGCGCTCGGCGAAGATATCGTGCATCTGCGCAACGCCGCGGGCCACCGCGCCCTGCCGACGGGTGAGTAGGTCTTGATTGGTATTCATGCCGTTTGTCCTCCAGGGAGTTGTTCATGACCGCGTGCGTGGCGATGCATTGAACGGAGCGGTCGTCCCGCCACCGCGGGCGCGGTGTGCACGCCTTTCAGTTCAGCCTCGCGCGACTGGTCCAGATGTGCATCATGCCAGGAAACCAGCGTCTCGACCTGCTCCGCCGTCTCCAGCACGCACGCGTCCTCGCCGACCGGGCCCAGCACCTGCACCGACAGCGGCAGCCCCTCGTCGCCCAGACCCATCGGCACCGCGCACGCGGGCATGCCGGTCAGGTTGGCATCGTAGAGGAAGCCGGCCCAGTCGAGCCATGGCAGCTCGATGGGCGTATCACCGATTCGCTCCGGAGAAACGCGCCCGTGCGCAAAGGCCTCGCAGCCGAGCGTCGGGGTGAGCAGGGCGCAGGCACCGGTGCGCTCGAACATTGCCCGGTAGGCGTCGTGGATTCGGGTGCGCTCGGCCTGCGCTGCCAGGTAGTCGGCTTCGCTGAACTGGGATCCGAAAGCGAGGATCGCCTGTGTGAGCTCGCTCAGATCGGCGTGCAGGTAGGGCGATGCCTGCTGGTGCACCCACGTGTCGTAGGTAGCCGATATTGCCCATGTCTGCGCGGAGCTGGGCAGGCCCGGATTATCGTCGATGAGCTCCGCGCCGGCCGCGTCGAGTCGCTCCAGGAGCAAGTGGAAGGCGTCGCGCACGTCCCGGTCAAGCGGTGCGAATCCCAGATCCTCCGATACCGCGAGCCTCACACCGCGAAGCGGCGGCAAGCGCCTGCACCGCGCGTCCAGCACCCGCCGGCCCGCGGCCTGCTCGGGGTCGAGGACGCTGGCGAACAGTAGGCGCGCGTCGGCGACGCTGCGTGCGATGGGTCCGTAGCACACCAGGCTCTTCCAGGAGGGGAAGCACGGCTCGCGCGGGACCAGTCCGAAGCTCGGCTTGAATCCCACGACCCCGCAGAACGCGGACGGTATGCGAATCGAGCCGCCGCCGTCGCCCCCCAGTGCCAGGGCGCCGAGCCCGGTCGCGGTCGCGACCGCGGCCCCGCCGGACGAGCCGCCGGGCGTGCGCTCGGGATCCCATGGATTGCACGTGTAGCCGTACATCTCGGAGGCGGTGATCCCGACGAGCCCGAACTCCGGGCAGGTGGTCTTCGCGAAAATGATGGCGCCGGCCTCCTCGAGTCGTGCCACCGCGGCGCAGCTTTGCTGCGGCACGAAGTCCTGCAGCACCCGTGACCCGTTCGCACAGCGCACGCCGGCGAGAAACTGTGAATCCTTGACCGTGACCGGCAGACCGCAAAGCGGCCCACCATCGCCCCTGGCGAGATGCCCGTCCGCCACCTTCGCCAGGTCTCGCGCGCGCTCGTAGCGCTCGAGCGCGAAGGGGTTCAGGAGCGGCGTCACCTGCTGCGCGCGCTCGATGGTGTGCTCCAGCAGTTCGACGGCGGACATCTCACGGCGGCGCAGCGCCGCGGCGAGCTCTACCGCCGTCTTGCTCAGAATGTCCATCAGTCGTTGCTCGCGTCGTGCGTCGCGCCAAGGCGCGAAAGCTTACGCCCCACAGGGAAAGTCGGGCAAGGGGCACGGCAGCACCGCCGTCGCTTCAAGATCGAACAGCGCATGCACCAAGTCCTGCGTGTGTCCATCCGCTGTCCCGGCCGGCGCGTTGTGTAGAGGCACACCATGGACCATAATGTAGCCGCGACAACCTTGATTGACAACAACATGAATCAAGATGTAGCCCTCGGCATTTCCATGACGGTCACGCAGGCGGATCTGGCGCCGCTACGCGCGGCCGCGCGGCTGGGAGAAGTCGCGGTCGTCTATCGCACGAACCGGGTGCAGTTGGGCGGAGGCTTCGGCGACCATGATCGGCATCCCCTGGCTTGGGCGGTGCTGGTCTACGTGGATGGTCAGGTGGCACGCGTGTATAGCGCGCGTGGGGCCGGGCGCGAGTGGAACAGCCTGGATCGACTGCAGCGCTGGCTGCGTGCGCAAGGCTTCTGGTACTGGTGGACGCGAAACGATCTGGAGCCGCTGGGGACCGCCACCGACCAGGATCGCGAGGAAGAGGACGGACTCCCGATCTCCGAGCCCTTAGCGGATCCGGCCTCGCACCTGGGTTTCGCGCTGCTGCCGGGTTGAGCGCAGCCCGCGACGCGTCTCGGTACGTCGGTCGTGCCGGTTTCATCACGGCGACGGCGAGATCGACACGTGTGATAATGAGTGCGGGCCACCACCGAGAAGAACACCATGAGCAAGCGCAAGCCCAGGGTCAAGGGCCTTTCCGAGATACTCACCTATTTCCGAAGAAATGAAACGCCGATCTTTTTCGTCTCGCCGACTGCGTTCAACCTGCTGGGTGTAGAGAAGTTCGTCAACCGCTTCTTCCATCTCAACTACTACGACTCCTTCGATGGCTTTCATCCTCGCGTCTTCGTCCCGAGGGAAAAAGGCGCGCGCGAGTTCCAGTCGATGGAGGATGTGTGCAACTACCTGTTGCAGCACAAGGAGGTAATCGACCGCATCCGTGGCGCCGGCGACGGTCCCGCCAAGCTGTTGTTCGTCATGTTCGACGAGGAGACCGAGGACCTGGCGCGCGAGATCGGGGCCGAGGTGGCGATGCCGGGCGCCGCGCTCAGACAGCGCCTGGATTCGAAGATCGAGACGACACGCCTGGCCGATGACGCGGGCATCGCGAGCGCCCCCAACGTGCTCGGCACCGCGAAGAGCTTCAAGTCCCTCATGAAAAAGGCGAAGAAGGCCGGGCTCGGCAACGACCTGGTGGTGCAGACCCCCTACGGGGATTCCGGGCGCACCACCTTCTTCATCCGATCGCAAGCGGACTGGGACAAGAACGCCAAGCACATGGTCGACGAGCAGTTGAAGATCATGAAGCGCATCAACCATATGCCCGGTACCCTGGAGGCCTGCGTGACCCGACACGGCACCCTGGTCGGGCCGGTGCAGACGGATATCACGGGCTTCGCCGAGGTCACGCCCTACAAGGGCGGCTGGTGCGGCAACGATGTCACCCCGATCCTGTTCAACGCCAAGGTGCGGCGCGATCTGCGCAACATGGCCTCCGCGCTGGGCGATCGCCTGTACCAGGAGGGCTACCGGGGGGTCTTCTGTCTGGATTTCCTCATAGACACCGACGACGGCGCCGCCTATCTCGGCGAGATCAACCCCCGGATCAGCGGCGCGAGCCCGCTGACGAACCTGGTGACCGCCCACTACGGCGGCGTGCCGCTGTTCCTGTTTCACCTGCTCGAGTACCTGGACGTCGACTACCAGGTCAACCTGAAGAAGATCCAGAAGCGCTGGAACGAGTTCGACTTCTGGAGCCAGCTCATCCTGAAGCAGACCGAGGACGAGATTCGCCTGCTGACGCGCGCCCCGACCAGCGGGGTGTGGACCATGGACGCGCGTGGTGCGATCAAGTACGAGCGCCACGAGCTCGACTGGACCAACGTCATCGACAACCAGGAGGCCTACTATCTGCGCGTCTACCGCGAGGGCGACTATACCTACAAGGGCGCCGACCTCGGCGTGCTGGTCGCCCGGGGACGAATGCAGACCGACACGCGGGAGCTTCGCGAGCGCGCGAGGCTCTGGACCGCTGCCATCAAGTCACAATTCGTGGGCGTACCGCCGCCCGAGCCGCCCGTGATCCCGGACGACCTGCTCGGCTCCAAGCTGTTCTGAGGCGCGCCCGCGGGCATCGAATGCGCTTCACCTTCCGCTCCATCGACGAGCCGCGGCTGGGGGTCAAGTGGCGCCGTGCCTTCAAGCGCTTCTGGCCCGCCTACAGGCGCTGGTTCCTGGGCGGCGGGGAGGCCGAGCGGCCCACCTACATGGCTTCCCTGCGCGCGCTTCGCAAGCACATGCCGGAGCTGGTGCCCTGCTACAATCAGATGGTGGAGCTTGCAGGCGGGGGCGACTTCGCGGCGCGCTTTCTGGCCCAGTACTCGCCGCGGCCGTTCTTCGCGGCGTGCTCCCAGGCGGTGTGGCTCGAGGGCGAGCCGGCGCTGGTGCGAAACTACGACTACTCACCGAGGCTCTGCGACGGGTTGGTCATGCGCACCCGGTGGAACGGGCGCAAGGTCATCGCGATGACCGACGCCATGAGCGGCGTGCTGGACGGGATCAACGCGGACGGGCTTGCGATATCCCTCGCATTCGGCGGGCGGCGACTGGTAGGGGAGGGTTTCGGGATCTCCATCGTGCTGCGTTATGTGCTGGAGACCTGCACCACCGTCAAGGAAGCCTGCGAGGTGCTCGGCCGGGTGCCCGTGCACCTCGCCTACAACGTGGCGGTGGTCGACAAGCGGGCGCGGTTCGCGACGGTGATGGTCGCGCCGGGAGAGGAGGCTGTCGTCACCCGCAAGCGCGTGTCCACCAACCATCAGGGGCGCAAGCACTGGAAGCGCTATGCGGGTGAGATCGCAAGCCACGCGAGGCACCGGCATCTGGAGGGCTTGCTGGCGAGAAAGAAAGCGGCGGCGCTGGACGATTTCCTGGCGGGGTTCCTCGAGCCGCCGCTGTTCAGCGATGCATACGCCCGAGGCTATGGGACGATCTTCACCTCAGTCTACTTGCCCGAACGCGGCGCGGTGCGCTATGTCTGGCCGAACGAGCAATGGCGTTTCGACTTTCGCACATACCGCGAGAGGAAGCGCAGCACCCGTTTCCTCGACCCCACGGGGCCGGCCTTGATCGCAGCCGGCATCCCCTGAGCGGGGGCTGTGTGCCGCCGCCCCTCGCCACGGCGCCTGGCAGAAGTCGGATCGGTCAGCATCAACGCGGCAACTTTGCCATAATTCCCTGGGAGATCGACAATTGCCGGACATCACGCTGACATTGGTCACGGGGGCAAGCTGGTGAAAAGACGCGGTTTCGCCATCCTGTTCGGCGTAAGCTCATCGGATGGAAACGCTCGAGCAGCAATGTTGATGACCACTGAAGCGCAGGGCTAAGCCACGACGGCTACGGAAATGGAAAGGCCATCGACTGATTCAGGCTCAGGCATTGACCAGGAAGAGTTGAAGGGCTTCTCGCGAAGCCTGGGTGAGCTCGAGTGGTTATTGCTCGTATTGGTGCTCCTCTACACCTCCGTTCCGGGCGCCGGTGCCCAGGTAACGAACCGCCTCGACTTGGTGGCGGCAATGATTGTATTCACAGTCTTTGTTCTTTCGTTCCGTTATCTGAACCTCATGCGCCTCGATGCCAGATGGAAGCTCGCCATCGAAACGTGGGCCATGATCGCCTTTGTGACCTGGGTGCTGTGGAACACGGGCCAGATCAACAGCCCGCTTCTGAACCTGTACCTGCTGACCATCGTGTACAGTGCGTTGACTCTCGGGAAGCTCGCGACACTGCTGGAGATATTTCTGATCGCCTGTGTGTATCTCTTCATGGGCTACTCCGTTTACACGACCCAGATTTTTTCATTTGAAACCTTCAGCTTTCTGATGGCCAGATTTTCGCCCTTCGTCCTGGTCGCTTATCTTGCAACGATGCTTTCGGCGGACATCCAGTCCGCAAAGGCGAAGCTGAAAGCCATGACCGAAACAGACAGTGTGACCGGGCTTTTGAATCGCCGCGCCTTCGGGGCCATTCTCGAAAAAGAGGTACAGCAGTTCGTCCGTCACTCACGGCCGTTCGCCATCATGATGATCGATGCGGACGGCCTCAAGGAGGTTAACGACCGGATGGGTCACGACGCCGGCGATATGCTCATCATGCTGGTGGCGGATGTGATTCAGACATCCATCAGGGCCTCGGATTCTTCGGCGAGGTACGGCGGGGATGAGTATGCGGTCCTTCTGAGCGACACCGAGAGTGGCGAAACGCACGTGATTGGGGAGAGGATCCGCTCCGGTGTGGCGAACTCTTCATTCGATGTGCGCGGTCAGCGCGTTTCCTCTACAGTCAGTATCGGCATAGCGAGCTGTCCGGATGATGCGATGGTGCTGGACGAACTCTGGGAAAAAGCGGATAGCGCCCTGTATGCCAGCAAGGAACATGGACGTAATCGTGTCACCGTGTTCTCCGAGGTGTCCAAGCTCGGTCCCAGAGAGCGAATCAAGCCTGTTGGTCGCCGCGCTCTGCAGCACTTGCTTGGGGTGAAAACATCGAGAAGGCCCCCCGAGTCGCCGAAGACAACAGGCGAGAGCGACTCCGTGGTCGACGAGCCGGTGTGAGTAGATGCGGTGCGTGACGGCACGGCAGTGCCGACTTGCGCATCGGCTGGAGCGAATCGTTTCCTCCTCGAGACGACTCCGCTGCCACCACTGCGCGAGCACCGGGACCGTTTGAGTGTGCGCCACACATCATCGTACGGAACGTAGGTCGGCATTATATTCCGACATCCACGCCACCCCGGAACCGGCACAATCTTGCCCGGAGCAAGATTGCAAATGTCAACTTGACCCCATTACCCAAGGATGAGCGCCATGCCACGAGATCCGCGTTACGACATCCTCTTCGAGCCGGTTCGCATCGGTCCCGTGACGGCCCGAAACCGCTTCTTCCAGGTGCCGCACTGCAACGGCATGGGTTGCACCTACCCCCACTCGATGATCGCGATGCGCGCCATGAAGGCCGAGGGCGGCTGGGCGGTGGTGTGCACCGAGGAAACCGATTTTCACCCCAGCAACGACATGACCCCCATCGTCGAGGGGCGCCTGTGGGACGACACAGACATGGCGGTGTTCGCGTGCATGACCGAGGCGGTGCACCGCCTCGGCGCCCTGGCCGGGATCGAGCTCAACTATACGGGGCACCGTGAAGCGAACCTCTACAGCCGCGAGGTGCCGCTGTCGGTCTCGGCGCACCCGATATCGGGCCATTACCCGGCGCAGGCGCGGGCAATGAGCCTTGGCGATATCGCCGACTTTCGCCGCTGGCACCGCGCGGCCGTGGCGCGCGCGCGCCGCGCGGGCTTCGACATCGTATACGTCTACTGCCGTCCGGGGGGCTCACTGCCGGGCCACTTCTTGTCGAGGCGGCTCAATCGCCGCGGTGATGCCTATGGCGGCAGCCTCGCCAACCGCACGCGACTGTTTCGCGAGATGCTCGAGGACGCCATCGACGAAGTGCGCGGCGAGTGCGCCGTGGCCGTGCGCTTCACCGTCGATGATCTCGGCCTGGAGGAGAACGAGGCCCACGACATCATCGAGATGTTCGCCGAGGTGCCCGACCTGTGGGATGTCAACATACGCGACTGGAGCCGTGACTCCATGCCGTCGCGCTTCGGCGCCGAAGGCTGGCAGGAAGACATCATCTCGTTCGTGAAGAGCCTCACCTCGAAGCCGGTCGTCGGGGTCGGGCGCTTCACCTCGCCGGACACCATGGTCGCCCAGGTCAGGCGCGGCGTGCTGGATTTCGTCGGCGCCGCGCGGCCCTCCATCGCCGACCCGTTTCTGCCACGCAAGATCGAGGAGGGCAGAGCCGAGGACATCCGCGAGTGCATCGGGTGCAATATCTGCGTGTCCTCTGACTTCACCCTGGTG
Source organism: uncultured Ectothiorhodospiraceae bacterium (assembly GCA_964605765.1). Taxonomy (GTDB): domain Bacteria; phylum Pseudomonadota; class Gammaproteobacteria; order HK1; family HK1; genus CAZSDY01. The sequence continues at coordinate 12,447 of CAZSDY010000051.1, forward strand.
CCGATGCGCTGCACCCAGAACCCGACCGCGGGCGAAGAGTGGCGCAAGAGTTGGCACCCGGAGTTCCTGCCGGGAAAGACCAGCGACGCGACGGTGCTCGTCGTCGGCGCGGGTCCCGCGGGGCTCGAATGCGCGCGAGCACTCGGCGAGCGCGATTACGCGGTGACACTTGCCGAGGCGCGCGACGAGCTTGGCGGACGGGTTGCCGGGGAGTGCACGATGCCCGGACTTGCCGAGTGGGGCCGGGTGCGCGACTACCGCGTCTATCAGCTCTCGCGCATGGCGAACGTGGAGGTGTACCGCCAAAGCAGGCTCGATGCCGCGCAGGTCCTGGAATACGGATTCACGCACGTGGTGCTTGCGACCGGCGCCCTTTGGCGCAGCGACGGCGTGGGCCGCGCCCATCACGAGCCCGTGCCGGGGGCGGACGCGACGTCGGTCTGCACGCCGGACGACGTGCTCGACGGGCGCCCGCTCGGCGACCCCGTCGTCGTCTACGACGACGATCACTACTACATGGGCGGGGTCATCGCAGAGCACCTGCGTGGCCGGGGCCACGAGGTCACCCTGGTCACGCCCGCGTCGGATGTCTCGGCGTGGACGGTCAACACCTTGGAGCGCGGCATGATCGAGTCGCGCTTGCATGAGATCGGGGTGCGGATCATCGAGAAGCATGCGCTCGTCGAGATTGCAGAGAGCGCTGTCTCCATTCGTCACGTCATCAGCGGCGCGGCCCGCGAGATGCCGTGCGCGGCCCTGGTCCCCATCACCATGCGGCTACCCGTCGATACGCTGTATCACGAGTTGGAAGGCTCTGCAGCCGCACTCGCGCGGGCGGGTATCAGGACGCTCACCAGGATCGGCGATTGTCTTGCGCCATCGACCATTGCAGCCGCCGTTTACGCCGGGCACCGCTATGCACGCGAGCTCGATGCGCCCGCTCCGGGCGATATCGCCTTCAAACGCGAGCGTGTGCTCTTTGCAGGGTAGCTCTAGCAGAAGGAGCTGTTGCCAATTCGTGTCCCACGCGCCAACCGGCAGGTTTTCGGGCGCTAAGTGATTGCCAATAGTAAATATAGAGAATATACTTGTACACATCTATTCAGTCTTGACCGGACCGTCATGCCGCAATTGCATTTCTACGTCTCCCGGGAGGTCGCGGCCCGAGTCCAACGCCTCGCACGAAGCCGAGGTCTGTCCGCCTCGCGTCTGGTGGCCGATCTCGTGCAGCGCTCGCTTGACGCCGACTGGCCGGAAAGCTACGCCGAGGCTGTGCTGGGAGGCTGGCGGGGGAGTCCGCTCGTACGTCCCGAGCCGCTCGAGATCGAGGAACGCACGCGGTTCTAGTCCTCGTGTTCCTGCTCGACACCGATACCTGTATCCATCTGCTCAACGGGTCGTCAGCGCGGGCGCGGCAGGAGTTGCTCGGCCGGTCCTCCAGTGCGGTCAAACTGTGCAGCGTCGTCAAGGCCGAGCTCGTCTATGGCGCGCGACACAGCGCACGGGTGGACGAGAACCTCCAGTTGCTGGAACGCTTCTTCCAGCCCATGGAAAGCCTTGCCTTCGACGATGTCTCGGCGGAGTTCTACGCCATGATCCGCGAAGACCTCACGTGCCAGGGTCGACTCATCGGACCACACGACCTGATGATTGCGGCGATTGCCCGCCAGCACGACCTGACTCTCGTCAGCCACAATGTCGGTGAGTTCAATCGCGTCCCCGGCCTGCGTCTGGTCGATTGGCTGGAATGACGAGGCGCTGCCCATGCGTGGCGCGTACTGCAGACGCCTGGTCATCCAGGCGCGCGTTGACCACGCGCTCGAGCAGTGCCACGAAATCGCGCCGCCTGAGCATCAGGAGCTCGCTATTGCGCGTGGCGATAGCATCCGCGGTGCGCGCCAGACCATCAAGGAGCGCAATCTCGCCAAAGGCATCGCCCGGGCCCATGGTGGCGAGGATGACCTCGCGGCCGCCCGGCGCACAGGCGCTGATGCGGATCTGACCTGACTCGACCTCGTAGAATGCGTCGCCTTCGTCCCCCTTGAGGAACAACAGCACCTCGTTGGCCTTCACGACGTGGCGACGGCGCTTGTCCGTCTCGTGCCATCAGTGGCCTCTCTTCGTGCCCGGCGCCCGGGACCCGTGCGCGCAATCTCCCGGGTGCCGCGTAAATGCGTTTACAGATCAATTGACCGCAGCTTGCAAGAATCTCTTCCCGATTTGGTGGTCGAGGCGTTGGGCGTCTACTTCCCGGTCGCCGGCATCTGGTATTGGGTCGTGATGAGCGAAACCCCACGGCACTTCTCGTGAATCGCGCCCATTCAGTCGGTTCAACGAAGGTCTGCCCGATCGAATCAGGGAATGGTCGCCTGCGCCTCGGCCACCGATGGCCCTGTTCGCCTGTTACCCGCGTTGCCGCGGGAATTTCGCAGGTGTATTGTCGCGGAATTGCCTCGAGGCATCCGCGCCGTCGCCTGCCGATCGGCGCAAGCACGTCGACCGCCGGGAAGATTGAAAGCAGCTACCCGGTCGGTTGTACTGCCCGTGGGGGCACCTCGTGATCTGCGGATTGCCCCAGAGTGCTTTCACCCCGGGTCTGTGCCCTTGATGCCGGCGACGAAGCGTGCACTGGGCATGACAGAACAAAGCAAAGGAGTTGACCGGTGGGGAAAATCAAAGTAGCGGTAGCCGGCATCGGCAACTGCGCCAGCTCGCTTGTTCAGGGTCTGGAATACTACCGCGGCACGGACGGCGATCACGACGCCGGCCTCATGCACCCGACAATCGGCCGCTGGCGGGCGAGCGACATCGAGGTGGTGGCGGCTTTCGACATCGATCGGCGCAAGGTGGGCCGGCCCCTCGAGGAGGCGATATTCCAGAAGCCAAACTGCACGAAGATATTCCGCAGCACGCTGCCCGTCTCGGGTGTCACCGTGCGGATGGGGCCTGTGCTGGACGGCGTTGCCCCGCACATGGCGAGCTACCCGGATGACAAGGCGTTTCGCGTGGCCGACGCCGCGCCGGTCAACGTGCCGGCCGTGCTGAGAGAGTCGTGCGCCGAGATCCTGGTGTGCTACATGCCGGTTGGTTCCGAGCGCGCCGTGCACCATTACGCGCAGGCCTGCCTGCAAGCCGGGGTCGCCATGGTCAATTGCGTGCCGGTGTTCATCGCCTCCGATGCGCAGTGGGCTGGGAAGTTCCGGGCCGTCGGGCTGCCAATCATCGGCGACGATATCAAGAGTCAGGTCGGCGCGACCATCGTGCACCGTGCGCTGGCGCGGTTGTTCGGCGACCGAGGGGTGCATCTGGACCGCACCTACCAGCTCAACACGGGGGGCAATACGGACTTTCTGAACATGCTCGAGCGCGAGCGCCTGAAATCGAAGAAAATCTCCAAGACCGAGTCCGTGCAGTCGCAACTCGACGAGCGCCTGAAAGACGCCGACATCCATATCGGGCCGTCGGATTACATACCCTGGCAGAACGACAACAAGGTCGCCTTCATTCGCATGGAAGGCCGCGGATTCGGCGACGTGCCGATGGAGCTGGAGCTGCGCCTCTCGGTGGAAGATTCGACGAATAGCGCCGGCGTGGTCATCGATACCATCCGCTGCGCCAAGCTCGGGCTGGAGCGAGGCCTGGGCGGGCCACTCGAGGCGCCGGCGGCGTATTACATGAAGAGCCCGCCGCGCCAGATGCGCGACTCGCAGGCGCGCGCGTTGAACGATGCGTTCATCGAGGGCCGCGAGTCGGCCGTGGCAGGGTCCGCCGCGCTTGCCAAGGCAGGCGCCGCCGATTGACGTGCTGATGCGCCCCCCGGCGCGGGCATTTCCGCTCGTGCGTCATCTGTTGTACCGCTTGACCCGCGCCGTATACCGTTGGCCGCTGAGCGTCTTCGGCCGCGTCGCGGGTTTGCCGCCGGCGGGCGTGCTCGGCGCGCAGATCGACCGGATGGCGCGATTTGTGCCCGGGCCTCATGGACACCACGCCTGAGGCATCTGCCGCGCCGCGGCGCCGTGCACCGGGCACGCGGCTCGTGCGCGCGCTCTATCTGGTGGTGGGCGTTGCGCTGCTGTGGCTAGTCGCGCGAGAGGTCGACGGGCCGGTGTTGATCGACAACCTGCGCCTGGTCGGTTGGGGAATCGTCGCCATTCTCGCGCTGCACGCTGGTGCTTCCGTGCTCGATGCCATTATCTGGCAGCTCACCTTGCGCACCGCGCCGCTGGATGTCTCGTGGCTTCTTTCCCTGTGGCGAATCCGGCTCGTGGGAGAAAGCGTCAACACGCTGACCCCGCTCGGCGGCATGGGCGGAGAACCGGTCAAGGCGGTGCTTCTGGACCGGGCGCTCGGTGTGAGCCTGCGCGAGGGCACCGCGTCGCTTCTGCTCGCGAAGACCACGAACGTGCTGGCGCTCATCGTGTTTATCGCCTGCGGGCTTGGATGGGCGATCTTGTCCGGGTTCCTGCCTGGCGCCTATTCCTGGGCACTGGGTATCGCCTATGGTCTGCTGGCGCTCGGCATCGTGCTGTTTTTTCTTATCCAGCGCACCCGGCTCGCCTCGCGCATCGCGAGTCACTTGCAGCGCTATCGCTTCGGGCGCCCGCTCACCCGCGTGCTGCACCTGATCCACGATTTGGATGATCGGCTGGTGGCATTCTATGCGCGCAGCGGCGGGCGGTTCAGCCTGGCGCTGATTCTCGCTTTCCTGAACTGGCTGGTCGGCGTCGCGGAGGTGTACTTCACGATGCTGTTCATCGGGCAACCCATCTCGCTCGCGCAGGCGGGTGTGGTGGAAGCGTGCGTGCAACTGGTGCGCGCGACCACGTTCTACATTCCCGCGGCGATGGGAACCCAGGACGGTGCGTTCGTGTTGCTTGTGAGCTTGCTCACCGGCAACCCGGCGCACGGTCTCGCCGTGGCGCTGGTACGCCGTTTCAGGGAGCTTTGCTGGGTCGTGCTGGGGCTCGTGCTCGCCTGGCGTTACTCCCCGGCGAAGGTGAAGCGCATGCACCGTGAGAACGCATGACGCATCACGTGAAGCGATGCCGGACGGGACGCTGCGGCGTGGGCCCATCGAGGCCCCCACCCGCCGGTGCGGGTGGTGCTCGAGCCGAAGTATGGCCAAGGCACGCAGCCTGCAACGTGGCACTTCGCGCCCGCTCGCGGTCAGCAACCGGAACCGTCGGCGTAGGCCCTCGGCTCATGTTCGCGCGAGCAAGCTCTTTGGCCACTCGATCACGTACCGCATCGCGGTGGGGCCGCAGCAGGGGCGCTG
>CAZSDY010000052.1:0-17590 GCA_964605765.1 uncultured Ectothiorhodospiraceae bacterium
CGGGTGTAGGCGTGGGTGAGGATGAAGCCGTCCATGCACACCATGACCGGCAGGCTCGCGGCCTCGGCGAGCCGGAAGGCCTGGATGTGCACGTCGACGGCCTGCTGGTTGTCCTCCACGAAGAGCTGGATCCAGGCCGCGTCGCGCGCCGACATGGAGTCGCTCCAGTCGTTCCAGATGTTGATCGGCGGGCCGATGGCCCGGTTGCCCACGGTCATCACGATGGGCAGTCCCATGCCCGACGCGTTGTAGACGGCCTCCATCATGAACAGCATTCCCTGGCTGGAAGTCGCCGTGTAGGTTCGTACGCCGGCCGCGGAGGAGCCAATGCAGGTGCTCATGGCGCCGAACTCGGACTCCACGTTCATGAACTGGCAGGCACCCAGGTCGCCACGCTTCACCATCTCGCCCAGCCCTTCCACGATATGGGTCTGGGGGGTGATCGGATAGGCGGCGATCACCTCGGGCCGACACAGGGCCACGGTCTTCGCGACTGCTGCCGAGCCTTCGATCTGTTGCAGCATGAAACCTCCTCGTGTCCGCTCAGCCCGCGAGGGCCTCGTCGTGCGCGGCCTCGGCGGCGCAGATGTTGCGTTCGGCCACCTCTCCGGAGAACTTGTCGTTGATTGCCTTGACCACGGACGAGAAGCGGATGACGTCGGTCAGCGCCGCCAGCGCGCCGAGCAGGGCCGTGTTCGGCGTCGTTCGCCCGAGGTGGCGCATGGCGAGCTCGGTGGCCGCTACCGTGGCAACGTTGCCCTTCGGCAGACGCTGCACCGCTTCCCCTATGCGCAGATCCTCAACATCGCGGCTCGTGTTGATCAGCATGAATCCGTCCGCGCCGAGCCCGCTGAACACGTCCACGGCATGGAACAGCGTTGGGTCCTGGATGATGAGCAGGTCCGGTGACATCACCGGCTCGCACAACTCGATGGGCTCGTCGTCGATGCGCACGTAGGCGACCACGGGTGCGCCCATGCGCTCGGAGCCGAAGCTGGGAATGGCCTGCGAGTGCTTGCCTTCCGCGAAGGCCGCTATGGAGAGCATCTCCGCGGCCGTGACGACGCCTTGTCCCCCGCGGCCGTGAATTCGGATTTCGATCATCGGTGCCCCGTCTCTCGTGGGCGTGCGTGCGCCCGAATCCTCTTCATTCCCCCGCCACATCGCTCAAAGGCCGGGGTGTGCAGCCATCTTCCGACAGTGCAGCGCAGACAGTATTGACGGAGATCAAGCATTGTGCGTGGCGAACTTCGCCACGCTTGTCCACGGCGGCGCGGCCTCACACCCCAAGTCAAGCGGCGGTCAAGGCGTGGAAAAGTCCGACGGCACAACGGCGCGATGATCGAGGCTGAAGGGTGGCACCATGGGCGCACAAGGACAGAAATCCTTGTTGCCTCGTCCTAGCGGGGATCGATGAGCGGTGCGCTCATTCCATGCCCGCGCGGCCGTGCCAGTAGCCGGAGCATGCTTCGCCGTCCATCCAAGACTCGATCGCCGTGCAGCCGGCACCCTCCCCGTCGAGCAAGCGGCGGAACGCGCACACGACCTCCCCGGTATGCGCCGCCTGAGGGCTGATGCGCACGATATCGACCCCCGAGCGCTCGAGATCGACGCCGTCACCGCTCAGGTTGCACAGGCGCGCGGACTGGGTCTGGATGCCGTTCAGGGTGAGGAAGGATTTACCCTCGCGCGTGCGCACCGGCAAGCCGCCCGGATACTCCAGACACACGAACCCGCAACTGTCCTTCGGCAGATCGTGCGCCCGGGCCGTGAAGCACCGGGCGGAATAGGCGAGGGGCAACCGCCCGTAGGCGAAGACCTCGCACTCGACCCGTCCCTCCTCGACAAGCGCGCCGTGCATCGCGAGCAGACTCTCCCTGCCGAGCTCGACCGGCATGACCCAGCGCGACATGCCCTCGCGGCGCAACATGTCGTAGCTGCGATGGTTGTAGATGTTGATGCTTGGTCCGGCCACGAAGGGCAGCCCGCGCGCGTGCATCATCTGCACGGCGGCCTGGTCGTTGGCCTCTACCAGGAACTCACCGTTGTCGCAACAGCGCTTGATGCCGGCGAGCTCCGCCTCCGACTCGACCAGCGCCAGCGTCGAGATGACGACCTGCTTGCCCGCAGCGGCCAGCATCCGTCCCAGGTTCATCCAGTCCTCCGGACTCACGGCGCGGCGCTTGGCGCACACCGTCTCGCCCAGATAGACGATGTCGAGCGGCCACTCGGCGGCGCTCCGGTAGAACTCCAGCACCTGCTCGCGAGGCCAGTAGTAGAGCAGCGGTCCCAGCGCGATCTTCAACGGCGTGACTCGCTATTCATGTGCGCAAAGAACAACTCCCGCCAGGACGCAAGGACCGCAATGCGACAAGCGATCGCTCTTGCGTTAACACCAAGATGTCTTCCTGGCATCTTTGCGCCTTTGCGAGCGACGTGTTGACGTCTCTGGACCGACATTGGCTACTGCCACGGACGGTGGTAGGCACCGAGCGTGGTCTGCGAGCCCTCGGACAACTTGTCGAGCGCGGCGCGCCACGCATCGCGAACCACGAATGGCGTCGCGTCCAGCGTGTCGATGGCCTCACGCCACACCCGCGTTACCGAGGCAACGTAGGCGGGGCTTCGCTGGCGTCCCTCGATCTTCACCGCCTTCACGCCGATTTCGTGCAGGCGCGGCAGCAACGCCAGCGTGTTGAGGCTGGTGGGCTCCTCGAGCGCGTGAAAGACCGTGTCGCGTACCTGAAAGCGGCCCTTGCACAAGGTCGGATAGCCGGCACTCTCCCCGTCGCCGAAGCGATCCAGCAGCACCTCGTTCAAGCGCACCTCGAGACCCTGCGGGGTCTCCCGCCAGCGCACGTAAGCAGCCGGCGAGCAGGCGCCGTAGGCGTTTGGCGACTGCCCGCAGACATAGGACGACAGGTGGCAACGCCCCTCGGCCATGATGCACAACCCGCCGAAACCGAACACTTCCAGGTCCACGCCCCCCCTGGCTGCCAGGTTTTCCACCTGCTTGATGGACAGCACGCGCGGCAGCACCGCGCGCCGGATCCCGAACCGCTCGCGGTAGAACGCCAGCGCCGCATGATTCGTCGCCGAGGCCTGCACCGAGAGATGCAAGGGAGTCTCCGGGTACCTGGTCGAGGCGTATTCCAGCACCCCCATGTCGGCAACAATCAGCGTATCGACACCGAGGTCGACGGCATAATCGACCGCGCGGCGCCAGCGCTCCCAATTGCCTGCCTGCGGGTAGGTGTTGATTGCCGTGTAGACGCGCGTGCCGCGTGCGTGGGCATACTCGAGCCCCTTGCGTATGTCTTTCTCGGAGAAGTTCAGCCCCGGGAAATGGCGCGCGTTGGTGTCGTCCCTGAACCCCATGTACACGGCGTCTGCGCCGTTGTCGACGGCGCACTTGAGCGACGGGAGGTTCCCGGCGGGGCAAACGAGGTCCATCGGTGGCCGTCTCCTTCAGGCGAGAGGCTCATTGTCCGGGCTGTTACGGCCCACGCCTTGATGCGGATCAAATCCTCGTCGGACGCACCCGATTCAAGGTCGCCCGATCCGGGGACATATGGTCGGGAGTCGGCGCCCGTCTTTCCGGAGCCGGGAACGACGGCCGCCAAGACGGATCCGGGGTGGCACGCGATCAGCAACGCGCACCACTACGCGCGGCACCGCCATCGCGCACGGGCGAGAGCAACGTCCATCTGCTATGGTTCACGCCCATGTCGAATCAAGCCGAACTGCTGCAACGCTACTTCCAGCGTATCGAGTACACCGGCGACGCGCGCCCCACGCTGGAGAACCTGCGCTGCATCGTGCCCTTGCACCAGCGTGCCATCCCCTTCGAGAACATCGATGTGCTGCTCGGGCGAACGCCGCGGTTGGACGCCGAATCCTTGTGCATGAAGCTGCTCGATCGCCGGCGCGGCGGGTATTGCTTCGAGCAGAACGGGCTCCTTGCCCTGGTCCTTGCGGCGATGGGATACCGCTTCGACAGGCTCATGGCACGAGTCCACTATAGGAACCCGCTACCGGTGCCGGCCCTCAGCCACATGCTGCTTCGCGTCCGACTGCACGAGGAAACCGATGCGGGTGATGTCATCGTCGATGTCGGCTTCGGTGGCGTCGGCCCGGCGGGGCCGATGGCCTTGCCCGCACCCGGCACCGCGACGCGTGCGCCGTTGCTGCGGCTGACGGCACCCGAGAATGCTTCGGGCTACTGGACGCTGGAGTGCGTGCGCGACCGCAAGGTGGAGAAGATCTATGCCTTCGGGCGAGTGGCCTACGAGGCCATCGACTCCGAGCACGCGAACTTCGCGCTCGCCAACCGCGCGAGCTCGTTGTTCGTCAACAACCTGTGGGTACTGAGACCGGGTGCCGGAGGGGCCGTCAGCTTGTACAACCGCTCGCTGGCACGACTCGACGCCGCCATGCGATCCGTACCCGAGCCGTGTGCCCTCGACCCGCGACACGGGCCGGTAGAGACTGCCGGTCTGGACGCGATCCTGTGCCGCGAGTTCGCGATAGAGCTCACCATGCAGGAGCTCGACGGTTTGGCGTCCTGGCTCAACTCGCACCAGCGCGCGGTCTGAGCGCGACGCCTCAGAAGCTCAACGACACGTCACGGTGCACGGACTGGCAGCGCGCGATTTGATCGGCCTGGCGCGAGTCCAGGCGCTTCTGCAGGCGAAGCCCGATCGAGCCCGCCAGCGCGTCGTCGTATGCTGCAAGGCCGGGCTCGAGCTCGGCGGCGGCACGTTGGCGCCAGGCGAGATCGGCCGCCAACAGGTCGAGTCCACTGTCGAGCAAATGCGCTGCCTTTTTCCTTTTCGGCTGATCGCCCTTCAGCGCGCGGCGCGCCTTGGCGAGCCGGGACCTGATCGCGCTCGCACCCTGGACAGCACCTAGTGCCTTTTCGAGCGCCTTGATCGCCGCCATGGCCTCATCGGCCGGTGCGCCGGCAACCGAGGCTGCAAGGCCGGCCACCCGGTCCCGAAGCGCCGCCAGGGCCTCCCAGTCCGCCATCACCTCCCGCGTCTCGGCAATGGGCTGGTAGGCCCCGTCGACATTGCGCCGATAGGCACCGCGCGCCGTGTCAAGGGCCTTGGCGAGTGCCCCGTAGCGCGCGTGTGCCGCATCCCAGTCCTCGGGCACGGCGCTGAGCAGCGCTTGCTTTTCCCGCCCCAGAGCGGCGATCTGATCCGTGAGGCGCTGAATGACCTCCGCGTCGGGCTGGTCGCTGCGCTGCGTGCGGATGCGGTCCTTGTCGCGCTCGCCAATCCGGGTCTCCAGATCGCGGGCGGTGGCCTGCAGGCGCCGGACCTCGCGATGCAATAGCCGGTAGCGCGGAGCAAGGTCGGCAAGCGCGGCTTGCGCCGCGCGTACCCGGTCGACGAGATGGAAGGTCCCGAGCGCGTCCGCGTAGCTCTGCTCGAGCCGCTTGCGGCGCCGATCGGGCAGGTAGGAGATATCGAGTTCACGGGCCTCGGCTATGCTGCGGCGCAGCGCGTCTCCGTATGCGTCGTAGTGCTCGAAGACGTAGCGCTCTATGCACGCCTGCAGGCGCGGATTGACCGGCGGCGGCGCCGTCTCCCCTGTCAGGTAGATACGGTCCGGCAGGTAGTTCACGAGGCTCGGAAAGACACCGGCGATGGCAAGCCCGGCGAGCTGCAGCAAGATGAACGCGACCGCCCCGCGATAGATCTGCAACGTCTTCACCGTGGGTGGTGCCACCCCTCGCAGGTAGAACAGCGAGAAGCCGAAGGGCGGGGTCAGGAACGAGGTCTGCATATTGAGACCGACCATCACGCCCAGCCAGATTGCGGTGACGTTGGCACCGGGGTCGGTGAGCAGGATGGGCGCGACGATGGGTACCACGACCACGGCAATCTCGATGAAGTCTATGAAGAATCCGAGCACGAAGATCACCGCCATGACCACGACGAACTGGCTCCAGAACCCACCCGGCAGGCTGGTGAGATACGCTCGTACCAGGGTCTCTCCGCCAAAGCCGCGAAACGCGGCGGTCAGCATCGCGGCGCCGAGCAGGATGATGAACACCATCGAGGTGGTCTTGGCGGTCTCGGCCATCACCCCCGACAAGGTGTCGTCGGTGCGGTACGCGCGCCATGCGCTCCACAGCACGCCGGCCAGCAGCCCGGCGACCGCCACCGCGGCCAGCACCACCCCTGCGATGTCGCGCGCGCCCTTGATGTTCTTGACGTTGATATCGAAGAAGGACAGTACCAGCACGATGCCTGCCGTGGAGACAATAGCCATGATCGCGGGTGCATAGGCGTGGCGCTTGCCGGCGCCGAGCCTGTAGCTGCCCATGACCATCGCCCCGACCGCGCCGATGGCTCCCGCCTGGTTCACCGTCGCGACGCCGAGCACGATGGACCCGAGGACCGCGAAGATGAGCGCCAGCGGCGGCACCAGCGCAAGGACCACGCGCAAGAAGAATCGGCGATCGTAGCGCCCTTCGTAGTGCACGGGCGGCGCGGAACTTGGCCGCAGCAGCGCGGTAATCAGGATGTAAGCCATGTACAGCCCGACCAGCACGAGCCCGGGCAGCAATGCGCCCATGAACATGTCGCCGGCACTCGCCGAAGTCACATCGAGCGTCGACGGCATGGAGAACTCGCCGGTTGCTGCCTTGTACAGCGCCTTGCGCGCAGTGCTCGCTTGATCGGCCGCGGCGCCGAGCTGGTCCGCGAGGATGATGAGCACGATGGAAGGTGGAATGATCTGGCCCAGCGTGCCGGCCGCGCAGATCGTGCCCGTCGCCAACGGCTTCGAATAGTTGTGCCGCAACATGGCGGGCAGCGAGATGAGGCCCATCGCGATCACCGTGGCACCCACGATACCGGTGGTGGCCGCGAGCAGCGCACCGACGAACACCACCGAGATGCCGAGACCACCGGGGATCGGGCCGAACAACTGCGCCATGGCGACCAGCAGATCCTCGGCGATCTTCGATCGCTGCAGCATGATGCCCATGAAGATGAACAGCGGCACCGCGATCAGCGTGTCGCGTTCGACGTCCCAGTAAAGACTGCGGAAATTGGTCACCCCGGCGCTCAGCCACTGCGAGGGACCGTCCTGGGCGAAGTACGCGCTCGGGTTTCCTTCGAACAGATAGCCGCACAGCGCGGCGAGCGCGATGGCGAGTATCGCCGAGCCCGGCAGTGCAAAGGCGACCGGATATCCCGAGGTGAGCGCGGTCACCATCAGCACGATGAGAACGACGAGGAAGAAGATCTCCATTAACCCGCGCTAGCCCAATGGTTCCGCGTGGCTTTCGCGCTCGCGGGGCTCACCGTGCAGGTCCGCGGCGCTGTCGAGGAAAGAGGCCGCGAACTGGACCAGCATCGACACCGCGTAGACGACCAGGAAACCCGCCATCAGGTACTTCACGTACATCCCGTAGCCACTCTGCGAGATCTCGAAGCTGTGCAGCGGACTGTTGAGACTGGCACCCGCGCTCCACATGCCCTGCACCACGATCGTCCAGCAAAGCGGCATACCGAGGAACAGCGAACCGAGGAGGTTGACCCATGCCTTGCGCCGTGCGCTGAAGTGCGTGTAGAGCACATCGACCCGCACATGCCCTTCCTCGATCAACGTGTAAGCGCTCGCGAACAGGAACAGCGCCGCATACCAGAAACGCACCAGGTCGCCCATGAACGCCTGCTCGTATGAAAAGACGAAGCGCGAGATCACGATCTGGAACTCGGCAAGCACCACCAGCAGCGCGAGCCAGGCGAATCCCAGCGAGCGCACGAACAGCGCGACGACAAACGCGAGCACCACCAGCGGATAATGGATGTAGGTGCCGCGGAAAACCGCGCGTCCCAGGTCCGCGGTCAGCGCGGCGCCTACCCACGCTTCGAGCAACCCTTCCACGCGCAGAAACGAGATCAACATATCGGCCAGCCCGACCAGGAATACGCTCCAGAAGGCGCCGCCAACGATGTAAGCGGCAAACGCGGACAGGCGCCCGGACTCGGCGCGCAGCGTGCGCTCCCGAGTCAACAGGACATAGCCGATGACCGCGCCGAGCGCGGTCACGTAGCCGCCGAGCTGGATCCAGCCGAGCGTGATCCGATTGCCTTCCAGCGGCTCGCGCAGTGGCCCGAAGCCGAACCACTCGCGGTCGGAAACAAAGACCAGAAGCCCGGGCCAGTCACGCCACACGATGAGGTAATTGTCGGCCAGGAAGAGCAGCAACAGGGCAACCACGGCCCCGGCGAAGGCACGCAGTGCCAATCGCCCGGGGCCATGGTTAGGCCGTCCGGGTCTAGCCGTAGCGGCTGTCGTCATGGCTGACCATGCGCCCTTCCCGGCGCGTCATCGATGGACCCACAGGCGGCCGTGCCGGTAGCGCTGAGCCCGAGCTGGTGGTCGGTGCGGTCCGGGCCGGCGCGCATGGCATGATCAGCAATCGAAAGACCGGCGCGTCACCCCCATCGGACGAGACCGGAAGCGGAGCGCGCACACTCCGCTTCCGTGCGGGACGATTGCCCTGGTGCCGACTCAGAGACCGAGCACGCGATTTCGCTGCGAGACGTAGGCCTGGTCGGAGATCTTCGCCCAGCTACCGACCGATTCACGCGCCTTGGCAAAGCCCTCGTAAATGCGCCTCGCCAGCTCGCTGTGCTCGCGCACGCTCTGGAAGACCTCCTCGGCCGCCTCACCGAAGCTGTCGTAGATGTCGTCGTCGAACTGGCGAAGCTTCACGCCTTGATCCTTGATGAGCCGCGCCAGGTGCTCGCCGTTCTTGGCGTTGTACTCGGCCATCATGACGCCATTCTCCTCCCACGCTGCGGCTTCGATGATGAGTTGATCGGAGGCCGACAATCCTTCCCAGAACTTCTTGTTCATGCCGAGCGACAGCATCGATCCCGGCTCGTGCATGCCCGGGTAGTAATAGTACTTCGCCGCTTCGTAGAACTTCATGAAGCTGTCGTTCCACGGGCCAACCCACTCCGTGGCATCGATCGCGCCGGACACCAGATTCTCATAGATCTGACTGCCGGGCAGCGACACCGGCGAAGCCCCGAGCTTGGCCATGACGTCGCCGCCGAGGCCCGGGATGCGCATCTTGAGCCCCTTGAGGTCGTCTGCCGACTCGATCTCCTTCCTGAACCAGCCGCCCATCTGCACGCCGGTATTTCCGCACGGCAGGCATTTCAGCCCGAAGCCTTCGGCGATCTCGTCCCATAGCGCCTGCCCGCCGCCCCAGCGGATCCACGCGTCGATTTCCGTATAGGTCAAGCCGAAGGGCACGGAGGTGAAGAACGCCCAGCCCGGGTGCTTGCCCTTCCAGTAATAGTCCGCGGCGTGGTAGGCCTGTGCGTTGCCCGAGGCCACCTCATCGAAAGAGTCGAAGGGCTTGACCCGCTCGCCGCCGGCGAAGTACTCGACGTGGATGCGCCCGTTGCTCATGTCCGAGAGGCGCTTCGCGAAGCGCTGTGCGCCGGTGCCGAGCCCCGGGAAGTCGCGCGGCCACGTGGTGACCATCACGAACTCCACACGCTCCTTCGCTATCGCCGGTGCTTCTACCTCCTTCTTTCCCAACTCGGCGAGCTTGCTCTTCGCCTGAGAAAGTTCGGACTTCAGCCGCTCGATCTCGGCCTTGTCTTTCTGGCTGCACCCCGAGAGCGTCAGCGTGGTGGCCGCAGCCGCCCCGATCGCGCCGCCTCTGATCAGATCACGTCTCTTCATGACATCCCCCTATCGTTGTTCTTGAGCCGTATTGCTCCCTTCCGTAACGAGGAGAACACGTTGCATCGCCCGGATACTCCCTCGAGACCGAGCGCTGTATCCATTCGTGCGCGCATCATCCAACGGATGTGCGACCGCGTCAATCACGCCGGGCTCAGTCCTGATTGGTGTCATTCTCGTCGTGATGAGCGTCGTCGTGTTCCCCCTCGTCGTGATGCATCATCTCCTGCATCTGGTCATGCTGCTCGGGTGACCCATGATGATGTCCGGCCGGGGCCGCCTCTTCGGAGAGGATGTGGGGATGGCGCATGCTCAGCGAACGGTCGGCATCCAGGCCCACACGCACGAACGGGCTGCCCACCGCGATATGGCAGGCGTTGCAGTTGTTGAGCGTAACGCGTTACATTAAAATATGCCCAAGGTCGGAAGGAAACGCGGTCGGCCGCGATTGGCGAATCCACTGACGCCCGCTGAGCGTATGCGGGCGTATCGTGCGCGCAAGCGCGCCGCCGGGCTCAAACGGGTATCCGAGTGGGTGCCGGTGGATTTCCATGATGCGATTGCCTATTCCGACCATCGCCTGCTCGATGCCCGAAGCCTGGCTCTGCATTGCAAGATCGCTCATAAGATCACCAGGGATCGAGGCTTGCTCGATATCCCGCGGCGAAACCTCGAGCGCTGGAGCAAGCACGCGACAGACAAGCCTCCGAAATTCATCAAGGAATGGCAGGATATTCTCGGTGAACCATGGCCTCGGGTTGCGGCTTTCATAACCAGTTGCTCGGAAAGAGCCATCCGTCTCCGGCAATCGTCGCCATTCGCCGGCGTGTTGGACCCGCGTGAGCGGAAACGAATTCATGAAGCGTTCAGAGCTTGAGCATGTCATTCGCGCGAGCGACCCTGACAGATCACAAGAAACTGCTACGGCGGCTGGCCAAGACAAGCCTCCCGCGTACCGCTCGCCCGACGGTCAGGGCCCGTATCGATGCCGACTTCAGAATGACGGGTGTCGGGGTCGACTGATTCGTCCAAGCGGGTGTCTGCCCCCTATTTCCACTTCACCTGCTCGCGGAGCCGGTTCTTGCGGATCTTTCCCGCGGGCGTGCGCGGCATGTCGTCGACGTAGCGCACCACCTCCGGCCACAGGTGCCTGGGCAAGCCCTGATCGCGCACGAAGGCCGTCAGCGCCTCCAGGTCCGGGCGAGCGCGTGATGCCGGGACGATCACGGCGCAGATCCGCTCTCCCAGGCGTTCGTCGGGAGCACCGATCACGGCGACCGAGCGCACCTCGGGATGGGCCGCGAGTGTATCCTCGATGGGCACCGGGGAGATGTTGACGCCGCCGCGGATGATGAGATCCTTGAGCCGCCCGGTGATGCGCACGTAGCCCTGCGTATCGACACGCACCAGATCGCCGGTGCGGAAATACCCGTCCGTGGTGAGCAACGATCGGTATAGCTCATCCTGGCCCATATAGCCGATGAACACGCCGGGCCCGCGCATCGCAAGCTCGCCTTCCTCCCCGCTGGGGAGCTTCTCCTGCCTGTCGTCAAGCACGCACATCTCGAGACCGGGCAGTCCGACGCCGGCGCTCAGCAGGCACTGCGCGCGCGAGCTTTGCTCGACGCAGGTCGTCAGCCCGCCTTCGGTCATGCCCCACAGCACGGTCACCCGCGTGTGCGGAAACTCTCTCTCAGCCATCTCCATCAGCGCCGGCGGCACCTGCGCGCCGCCGCACAGAAACCAGCGCAGCGTCGCGAGCTTGGGCTGCGACGCCTGCCACGGCGCGTCGAGCAAGTCCTTCAGAAACGGCGTCGCCGCCGCGGTGAACGCACAGCCGTGCTCGGCGACGAGTGCGAGCGCGGTCTGTGGATCCCAGCGATCCTGGAGCACCAGCGGCGCGCCGTTGTACAGCGACAGACGCGCCCCGTGGATGGCGCCCACGCTGTGGCCCATCGGTGAGGGCATGAAGATGGGCTGATCGGGACCGAGCCCGAAGCGCTCGCTGAACGTGACGTTGAGCGCCGCCAGCGTGTCGGCGGTGTGCATCACCGCCTTGGGCAGGCCAGTCGTGCTGGAGGTGAACATCAGGTGATCCAGATGCGCCGGTCGCGAGACGCGCTCACCGCCCGCGGGCTGAGCGCCAGACCACGTGCGTTCCCCATGCTCGTCGATAAAAAGAACCATGGGTGAATGCCCGCAGGCGGCCGCCGCCTCGCGCGCCACATCGCCGCTGGCCGTGTTGCGGCGGCTCTCGCTCGCGATCAACAGCCGCACACCCGCGAGCCGGGACACATAGGCGAGCATCTCGCTGTCGGTACGAAGAGGAATCGTCGCCGGGACGGCCCCGGCCTGCAGCACGGCGAGGAAGGCCACCTGCCACTCGACGCGGTTAGGCAGGAACAGGAGCACGACGTCTCCGTTTACGATGCCGTGGGACGAGAACTCCACGGCCAAGGCCGCTGCTTGCGCCCACAGATCCCCGTGGCTGAGCCGCGCACCCCGGTCGTCGACGACGGCAAGCCCTTGCGGGTTCGCACGTGAGATTCGCGCATACCTGTCCTGCAGGCGCTCACCTGTCCACCAGCCCTGTGACCGATACCAGCGGTGGCGCTGCTCGGGTGAATCGCGCGTCATTCGGCCTCCGACCCGCGCTCGCCATCGTCGAGTTGCAGCCTGCCGAGAACCCGGTCGCGCAGTGCCGTGCGCTGTAGCTTTCCTGCGGGACTGAGCGGCAACGCGTCCATCATCTCGAGGCGCTCGGGCCACTTGTGCTTGTCGAGCCCGTGGCACCGCGCGATGCCGCAGAGATCTTCCAGGCTCAGATCCTCAGCGCCCGGCGCCGCCACCACGCACGCGCACAAGCGCTCGCCGAGGCGCTCGTCGGGCACGCCTACAACGGCGATCCCGCGAATTCTCGCATCACCGCCCAGCACCGCCTCGACCTCGGCCGGCGAGATGTTCGCTCCTCCGCGAATGATGATCTCCTTGCGCCGCCCGGTGATCTTGACGTAACCCTCGCTATCGATGGTGGCAACGTCTCCGGTGCGAAACCAGCCGCCGGGCAGGAACACCTCGGCGTCCAGATCCGGCCGCTCGTGGTAGCCGAGAAAAAGCTGCGGGCCACGCATCACGAGATCGCCCTGCTCGCCCGGCGCCGCCTCGGCCCCGTCCTCGCCGAGAACCCGCAGCTCGGTGCCGGCGAAGGGCTGGCCATCGGTCGCGATGACACGCTCTCGTGCCGTGCCCGGCCGGCAGCCCGTGCCGATACCCTCGGTCATGCCCCAGAGAACCGAGACCAGCGTGCGCGGCAGCGCCTCGTTCGCGCGGCGCAGCAATGCGCTCGGCACGTAGCTGCCGCCGCAGAAGATGAGCTTGAGCTCGAGGTGCGCCGCGTGCCTGGAGAACGCCTTGCTGTCCAGCAGATCGGCGAGCAGGGTGGGCGTGGTCAGGGTGAAGGTCGCCCCGTCGCATGCCATCATTTCGAGCGCTCGATCGGCGTTCCACGCTTCCTGAAGAACCAGTGTGGCCCCCAGATAGATGGCAAGCCGCACGCCGTGCACCAGGCCCGCGGAATAACCGAGCGGCGCACCCATGAAGATGACGTCATCGGGGCCGAGCCCGTAAAGCGGCGCCACCGTCGTGTTCAGCGCGCCGAGCGAGTTGGCGCTGTGCATGACGCCCTTGGGATCGCCCGAGGACCCCGAGGTGAACAGCAGCGAGGTCAACGCCGAGGCGCTGGTATGCGAATCCGGTGTGGCCGCGCCCGCCGGGACCTCGCGCAGCAATCGGTCGAAGCTAACCCAGCCGGGAGCGCACGCGTCCTCCGTCACCGCCACCCGGGTTCCGAGCGCCGGAAACCCGCCCTCGATGCCCTCGATCATCGACACGTAGTCGTGCCCGCGAAACTCTCCGGGCACCACGATGCCCTTTGCACCGCTCACTCGCAGCACGCCCCCGAACTCGCGCTCGCGCCCGGTGACCGGCATGTGCACGCCGACCGCGCCCAGAAGCCCAAGCGCGAGCAGGAAAGCCGGCACCTGGTGCCAGTTCGGCAGCGCAATCACGAAGCGATCGCCCTCGACTATACCGCGTGCCGCGAGCGCCGCGGCGAGACGAGAGGCGCAGGCTTGCAGCTCGGCATAGGTGAAGGCACCGAAGCGCTCGTCGCGCACCGCCACCTTGTCCGGACTGCGTGCGCACGCGGCATCGAAGAAGTCCGTCAGCCGGCGGTCGGTCCAGTGCCCCGCCTGCCGGTAACGCTCGGCGAGATCGCTAGAGGTCTCTCTCATGGCCGAACCGCTGGGCGCCTCACATGGCGTAGCCGCCGCTCACGCTGATGACCTGTCCGGTGACATAGGAGGCGCTGTCCGAGGCGAGCAGCAACACCATGGGCACCAGATCGGCCGGCACGCCGTGGCGGCGCAGGGGATAGCGCTTGACGATCTTCGCCAGCGTCTCGGCGTTCTGGAAAATGCGGCTCTGGGGGCTCTCGCTGTGCCACAGGCTGTTCACCCCCACGTCGCCCGGATTTTCGGGCAGCGTGAGGCCCGGGCACACCACGTTGATGTTGATATGATAGCGTCCCAACTCCCGGGCGAGCGCCTTGCTGAGCGCAATCACGCCGCCCTTGCAGGCCGCGTAGACCGCCTCCTGATACTCGCCGACGCGCCCCGCGTCGGAGCCGATGTTGACGATCTTGCCGTAGCCGCGCTCGACCATCGATGGGGCCACCGCTTTCACGCAGTTGATGGGTCCCCACAGGTTGATGGCGATCTCGCGCTCCCAGTCTTCCACGGGCTTGTCCAGAAACAGGCCATTGACGGTCCAGCCCGCGTTGTTGACGAGGATATCGACGTGGCCGAAGCGCGCCACCGCGCGCTCCGCCATCCGCGCGACCTGGGCGCGGTCGGTGACGTCGGTACCCAGACAAAGCGCGTTTTCACGCCCGGGCGCACCGAGCCCGTCGGCAACGCGTTGCGCCTGCGCCTCGTCGACGTCCGCGATGACCACGTTTGCGCCTTCGGCGCTGAATCCTTCAACCAGCGCCTTGCCGATATTCGACGCGCCACCGGTCACGATGGCCGTCTTGCCCGCGAGTCCCAAATCCATCGTCTTGTCTTCCTCCTGATTCCGATCCGGAAACGCGTGCGTCAGCTCTTCGCAGGCTTGTTGCGGCGGCGCTCCTCGAAGGCATGCAACCGTTCGGCGATATCGTCGGCCGCCAGCATGCGGCTGCGTTCGAAATGAATCTGCTCCAGCCACAGTGCTTCGGAGAGCGGCAAATCGAGTCCCAGTTGGACCGCCTGCTTGACGTCGCGCACCGCCCTCTGACCGTTGCGGCATATCGTCTCGGCGAGTGCCACGGCCTCTTCCAGCAACCGGTCCCCCGGCACCACCTTTTGCACCAGGCGCATGCGCAAGGCCTCCTCGGCGCTCACCGACTGCCCCGTGAACATCATCATGAAGGCATCGCCGAGCGCCACGCTGCGCGGCAGCGTCTGCGTGCCGCCGCCGCCCGGCATGGCACCGAGCTGCACCTCCGGCAGCGCGAACACCGCCGCCTCGGCCGCAAGCCGGATATCGCAGCCGAGCGCCAGCTCGCACCCGCCGCCGAAGGCATAGCCGTTGACCGCGGCAATGCTCGGCTTGCTGATGCGCATCGAGGCCGGTGTCGCCCACAGCCTGAACCGCTCCTCGGGCGAGTATTCCAGGAATTCCGACGCCTTGCGCACGTCCACGCCGGCCGAGAATGCACGGCCCTCGCCGGTGTAGACCAGCACCCACAGGTCCTCGTCGGCCTCGAAAGCGGCCAGGCGCTCGCGGTGCGCGGTCATCATCTCCAGGTCGAAGGCGTTCAGCGCCTGCGGCCGGTTGAGCGTCAGGATGCCCACGTGACCGCGCTTTTCCCACTTCAGCGGCGCGGCGTCATCAAATCGTTCGCTCTCACCCACCGGTCGTCGCCTCGCTAATGAACTCGTGAATCAACTCGCACGTTCGCTCAGCCGCCTCCCACTGCATGCAATGCCCGGTACCGGCAATGACCTCGAGCCGCGCGCTCGGGATGGCGCCGGCAATCATCTGCGAGGCACGCGGCGGGCAGTAAGGGTCGAGTTCGCCCGCGACCACCAGCGTGGGGCAGGCGATGTGCCCAATCTCGGGCGTGAGCGGTTCGTCTCGCAACGCGAGCATCGCCCGGCAGGCGTTCAGATAGCCTTGCACGTCCCGCACGGCACCCACGCGAAGCCGCTGGTAGTCGGCGAGCAGGTGCGCGCCGCGCGGGCCCAGGCAGCCCCGCGCATCCTCCGCGTTGATGGCCGCGAGGGCTTCCGGCCCACCGCTCGTCACCTGGTCGATTCGCTGCGTGAAGAATGCCTCACCGGCGCGTCCGACGGTGCTCGAGCTCGCCATCAGCACCAGAGCGCGCACGAGCCCCGGGAAATCGAGCGCGAAACGCTGCGCGATGACGCCACCCATGGAGAATCCAACGAGAAATGCCGGCCCGGCCCCGAACGCGCTCAGCAACTGCGCCAGGTCGTCGGAAAACTGTGCCACGCTACCATTCGCGGCGCCGGTCGGGCTCGCTCCGAAACCGCGCACGTCGTAGGCAATGACGTCCACCGATTCACGCAGGCAGGCGCGTTGCGCAGCCCACATCTCGCGGGTCTCGGACAATCCGTGGATGAGGACGACTGTCTCGCGCCGGCTCAAGCTGCCGACTCCCCAAGCGGCTTGATGATACCTTCGTGCAGTGCCTCCATGCGTTGTCGCCTGCCGCCGGCCCTGAAGGCGAGCGTTACCCCGTCGAGACCAAGCGTCTCGAGCTTGCGAATGCGCTGCAGGCACTCCTCGGCCGGCCCCACGAAAGCGAGGTAATCAATGAGCTCGGCGGAGACCATCTCACGGTGACCCGCATGGCGCGACATGTGCTCCAGGCGATTGTAAGCACCCGCCGCGCGCTCGAAATCCGCTCGAAAGGGGTGCAGAAACTCGGGCAGCTTGCGCCACTGGCTGAAGGTCTCGGCCTGCGAGGCGACCCAGTGGCGCACGTCGTCCCTGGCAGCGTCGCGGTCCTCGCCGAGCGCAATCGCCGCCCACAGATGTAGATCGATATCCGCGAGCGAGCGCCCCGCAGCCTCGGCGCCGCGGCGCACGTGCGCGATCTGCCAGGCCGTGAACTCCTCGTTCGCGCCGCCCATCAGAATGACCCCGTCCGCAACGCGCCCGGCGAGCTCGAGCATGCGCGGCTGGTTGGCCGCCACGAAAATCGGTATCGCGCCGCGCGCCGTAACCAGATGATATGCGGCGCCATCGGGTCCCCGCACCTCCTCGCCGGCGCACAGCGCGCGAATCGCGAGGATATCGGTTTCGAGCTGCGCAATGGTCGAGGGCTTGAGACCGATGGAGAATACCGCCGTCCACCCCGTGCCGATACCAATCAGCGCGCGTCCGCCGCTCAACTCGTCGATTGCGGTGAAGGCATTGGCGATGGTGGTGGGGTGACGCGTCACCGGATTGGTCACACCGGTGGCCAACTGGATAGTCGAAGTGTTGACCGCGCACAAGGTCAGGGCGGAGAAGCAATCCTTCATGGAAAGCTGCACGTCCGCAATCCAGGCGCTGTCGAAGCCGAGCGCCTCGGCTTGCTGCACGACCTCTACCGTGTGCATGATGGGCTCGCGCGGGCTGATCCCCAGAGACACGCCGACCTTCACTTTTTTCACCCCCCGTTGGTGATGGATTCGATGCCCCGTTCGGGCCCGGCGTCGAGTATGGGGCAAATGCGGGCCGGAGCCAAAGGCTCTTCGACACAATGCCGTGCCGATTTCAGGCTGCTGCCGCGGCTTCGGAAAAGGGGACA
>CAZSDY010000053.1:0-17508 GCA_964605765.1 uncultured Ectothiorhodospiraceae bacterium
AAAACCGCCCTGGCAACCCGGATACGCGATCGCCCGGAGTTATTGAGAACTTACCCTTGAACAATGATTCTTCGGACCCATGCAAGCATTCAACAAGCGTTCAAGGGATCTGACCCCTTGAAAATCTTCGAGAGATCTGACCCCTTGAAAATCGACCTCTTGAAAATCACGGCTCGGGAAGTATTCCCCTTGCCATATTGTATTTTTCTCCACGCCCTGTAAGTTGCCGTCTCAGGAGCCAAGGGGCGGGGCGTGCGGGTGACCGAGGTCGTTGCAACCAATCAAACCATTCTGGTCGTTGGCGCCGGGGTGAGCGGCATGACCGCCGCCCTGGAGGCGGCCGAGTGCGGCAAGGACGTGATACTCGTCGAGAAGGAGGCCTCGGTGGGCGGGCGCATCACGCAGCTCTACCGCTATTTCCCGAAGCTGTGCCACCCGGTCTGCGGGCTGGAGATCAACCTGCGCCGCCTCAAGGCCGAACGGCGCGTGCGTCTGCTCACGCTCACCTCGGTGACGGCGATCGAGGGCGCGCCCGGTGATTACTCGGTCACGCTGAAGACCGCGCCGCGCTACGTCAACGATCGCTGCACCGCCTGCGGCGATTGCGCGCGTGCGGTCGAGGCCGAGTTCGACGACGAGCATCACTTCGGCCTCAGCCGTCGCAAGGGAGCCTACCTGCCGTTCAACATGGCCTACCCCCAGCGCTACGTGCTCGACCCCCGTATCCTCGGGACCGAAGACGCCGCGCGCGCGGGTGCGGCATGCCGTTTCGCGGCCATCGATCTGGACATGCGCGAGCAGGTGCGCCAGATCAACGTCGGGGCCATCATCTGGGCGACCGGCTGGCAGCCTTATGACGCGGCCAGAATTCAACCCTACGGCCATGGCCGGCATGCCAATGTCGTCACGAGCATGGAGCTCGAGCGTATGCTCGATCGGTTCGGCCCCACCGGCGGTCGCCTGGTGCGCCCCTCGGACGGCAGGCAGGCGAAGAACGTCGCCTTCATCCAGTGCGCCGGCTCGCGCGATCGCAATCATCTCGCGCACTGCTCGCGCATCTGCTGCATGGCCTCCCTGAAGCAGGCCACCTATCTGCGCGAGCAGTTCGCCGAAGAGGGCAGGGCGAGCATCTACTACATCGACATTCGCGCCATCGACCGGTTCGAGGATTTCTACGCCCGCGTGCGCGCCGATACGAATGTGCACTTCGTGAAATCCAAGGTCGCTGCCATCACCGAAGACAGCGAGACGCGCGACCCGATTCTGCACGGCGTAGACACCGAAGGCTACCACCGTTACAGCAATCGTCACGATCTCGCGGTGCTCGCCATCGGCATGCAGCCGAGCGTCGCGCCCGAGTCCTTGCCCGTGCGCCTGCGTGTCAACCGCAACGGGTTCATAGAGGCCGACCCCGACAACGGGGCCATCTTTGCCGCCGGCTGTGCTGCCGACTCCGTGGATGTCAACCGCGCCGTGCAAAGCGCGACGGCGAGCGCACTTCGCGCCATACAGGTCGTCAACCGCGCGGCGGCGGCCGAGCCCGGCGGTAGCGCACGGGACTGAATCCATGGCATCGCAAAACACCGGCGTCTATATCTGCCAGGGATGCGGCATCGGCGAGCGGCTCGATACCGAGCGCCTCGCCGGCATCGCGGCGCGCGAAGGCAAGGCTGCGGTCACGCGCACGCACCCCTTCCTGTGCAGTGCCGAGGGAGTCTCCTCGATCCAAGCCGATATCGATGCCGGGACCGTTGACTCGGTGGCGCTCGCCGCGTGCTCGCGGCGCGCCAAGACCGATGCCTTCGATTTCGACGGCGTGGCGCTTGCGCGCGCCAACCTGCGCGAGGGCGTCATCTGGGCGCGCCCCGACGACGATGCGGCACGCGAGTCGACCCAGGAGATGGCCGACGACTACGTGCGCATGGCATGCGCCGAAATCAAGCACATGTCGGCACCGACCCCCAACGCGGATGCGGGCACAAACCACGACATACTCGTGGTGGGCGGCGGTGTCACGGGTCTCACCGCCGCGCTCGAGGCAGCGCGCGCGGGGTACCCCGTGACACTGGTAGAGAAGTCCGGCGCGCTTGGCGGCCATGCCGCCGGACTCCATCTCAAAGTGCCCGCCAAGAGCCCCCACGCCGACCCGCAGGCTACCGGCGTGCGCGCACTGATTGCCGCGGTCGAAACCGAGCCCGGCATCACCGTGCGCCTCGACGCGCGCGTCACCCGAACGAGCGGCGCACCGGGGGAGTTCTCGGCCGACATCAGCACCGGCAGTGCCACACCGAGGACGGAGAACTTCGGCGCCATCGTGCAGGCGAGCGGCTTCACGCGCCATGATGTCAGCGCGCTGCCCGCCCTCGGCTACACGCTATCCGACGATGTCATCGACCAGATGGAACTCGAGGCGATCGCGAGCGCCGCGGCGGGCGGCCCCATACGGCGCCCCTCGGACGGGACCGAAGTGCGTAACGTCGTATTCGTGCAGTGCGCGGGGCAGCGCAGCCAAGAGCCGGGCCACCTGCCCTACTGCTCGGGGCACTGCTGCAACACCAGCATCAAGCAGGCCATGTACTTCAAGGCCGTGAACCCCGACATCGACACCACGATCCTCTACACCGATCTGCGCACACCCGGCAACGGCGAGGATTTCTATCGCAGCGCGCAGGCCAAGGGCGTCATCTTCACGAAGGGGGTGGTGCGCGAGGTGCGCCCGTTCGACACTACGCTGGCGGTGCGCTTCACCGACTTGATTCTGGACGAGGACGCCAGCACCAGCGCCGATCTCGTGGTGCTCGCCACGGGCATGGTGCCGAACTCGGGCGTGGACATAGAAGCCGCGGCCGCAAGCGAGGCGCCCGGTGCTGCCCCCGAGGCGGTCGAGGTGCCGGTCGAGTCCATATTGAACCTTGATTACCGTCAGGGCCCGGATCTGCCGCACCTGCGCCACGGCTTCGCGGATTCGCACTTTATCTGCTTCCCCTACGAGACGCGACGCACCGGCATCTACGCGGCGGGCCCCGTGCGTCGCCCCATGGACATCGCGCAGGCGGTCGACGACGCCACGGGAGCCGCGCTCAAGGCGATACAGGCAGTCGAGAACGCGCACCGCGGGCGCGCCTCGCATCCGCGAAGCGGCGATTTGAGCTTTCCCTCCTTCCGGCGCGAGGGCTGCACGCAGTGCAAGCGCTGCACGGTCGAGTGCCCGTTCGGCGCCATCGACGAGGACGAGCAGCGTTATCCCGTGTTCAACGAATCGCGGTGCCGGCGTTGCGGCACCTGCATGGGCGCCTGCCCGGTGCGCGTCATCTCCTTCGAGAACTACTCCATCGACACCGTGGGCCAGCAGATCAAGGCGGTCGAGATCCCGGATGAGTTTGAGGAGAAGCCGCGCATACTGGTGCTCGCGTGCGAGAATGATGCCTACCCGGCGCTCGACATGGCCGGCATGAACCGCATCGGGTACTCGGCTGCTGTACGCGTGGTGCCGGTACGCTGCCTGGGCTCGGTCAACACCATCTGGATCACAGACGCGCTGAACGGCGGCTATGACGGCGTGCTGCTGATGGGCTGCCAGAAGGGCGATGACTACCAGTGCCACTTCGTGAAGGGGTCGGAAATGGCGCATGAGCGCATGAGCAAGATCGACGACACGCTGGCGCAGCTCTCGCTCGAGACCGAGCGGGTGCGCACCTGCGAGGTGGCCATCACCGACATTCACCGCGCGCCGCGGCTCATCGACGAGATGGCCGAGACCATCGAGCGCATTGGCCTCAGCCCGTTCAAGTTCTGACCATGAACGACGCCAACCAGGCCCTCATCGAGACCTACCGCAACAACTTCCTGCGCGAGGTCGAGCACAACGTCGAGGAAGGCGAGTGGACCAAGATGTGCATCCAATGCGGCGTGTGCTCGGGCTCCTGTCCGTTCGGCGATCACTGGGAGCACCCGCCGCAGGAGCTGTTCATGATGATCCGCGCCGGCAAGCGCGACGCGGTGCTCGGCTCCAGCGCTATGTGGATGTGCACCTCGTGCTATAACTGCATCGTGCGCTGCCCGCGCGAGATCCCCATCACCCACATCATGCACGGGCTCGCCTCCTACGCCGAGCGCCTGGGGCTCGCGCCCAAGGAGCAGCCGACGCGCCGCTTCGGGCGCATGTTCTGGGCCAACCTGGAAACGAATGGGCGCGTCAACGAGACCGTTCTCGGCCTCCAGCTCTATTTCATGGACGGTTTCGCGGCGGGCGTGAAACGATGCCTGGAGATGGCGCCGATCGGGTGGAACATGCTGCGCACGAAGCGTTTCAACCCCTTTGCCATCATGCCGTTCCTGCACAAGCGCTGCACGGCGAGGGGCGACATCCGGGCCATTCTGGAAAAGGCCCGGGCAATAGAAGCGGCCAGGCATGCGCGTTTCGACGGCTGACGAGGGGCGAGCGATGGCGAAGAAAGAGTACATGTTTTACCCGGGATGCACGGCCGCGAGCCTCGCATCGGGCTCCAACTACATGAAGTCGGTGGACGCCACGTGCGAGGTGCTCGACATCAAGCTCAACGAGATCCCCGACTGGAACTGCTGCGGCGCGTCGATCGGCTACGTGGGCGGCAGCGAGCTGCCGCGCCTTGCGCTCAACGCGCGCAACCTCGCCATCGCCGAGCGCACGGCGCCCGAGCAGGACGTGGTGGCGACCTGCGCGGCGTGCTGGCTTGGCGCGAGGGAGACCAAGGAGCGCCTGGAGGAAGACGACGAGCTGATGCGCGAGACCAACGAGGCGCTGGCCGCGGCGGGGCTGCGCTACGAGGCGAAGCAGAACGTGCGCCACATGGTCGAGGTGCTGATCGAGGACATCGGCTACGAGGCGCTCGGCGCGCACGTCGAGAAGCCGCTCGAGGGCCTCAAGGTCGCGGGCTACGTCGGCTGCCAGACGAACCGTCCCTTCGGTATCGAAGGTGAGTCCTTCGAGAACCCGAAGTACCTGGACAAGTTCGTCGAGACTCTCGGCGCCGAGCCGGTGGAGAACTACGACAAGAAGGTCTCGTGCTGCGGCGGCGGGCTCGCCTTCTCCGAGCCCGACAAGAGCCAGGCGCTCATCAAGGACATCATCGAGTCCGCCTATGATGGCGGCGCAGACATGATCGTCACGCCGTGCCCGGTGTGCCAGATGAACGTGGAGGTCTACCAGGGACAGATCAACAGGAAGTACCGCACGAAGTTCAACATGCCGGTCGTGTACTACAGCACCATGATGGCGGTCGCCTACGGCAAGGACGGCAAGGAGGCGGCGCTGGACGGGCAGATCATCCGCGCCAAGAAGCTCGAGGAGATTGCCGAGAGTGAGTGAATCGGGGTCGGATGTTGTATGAGTGGGGCCAGGTTTTGTTTGTTGCTGATTGCAAAGTTTCCCCCTCAACACGTCGTCTTCGAAATCGCTGGAGACAAGGCCTGACCCCACTCGTGACCCCGCCCGAACCTTGAATACACCGGCCCACGCGGTTGTCAATTTACTCATCCTCGGGCGGCGCGCACCGGCCAGGCAGCAATTCGCCATCATCGCAGGCGGGGTATTGCCCGATGTACCGCTGTTCGCGTTCTATTTCATCGAGAAGGTCATCAGGCACACGCCCGAGAGCACCATCTGGTCCACGGCCTACTACCGCGCGGCGTGGCAGGCGGTGTTCGACGGCTTCCATTCTTTCCCGTTGATCGCACTCGGGCTCGCCGGCGCGGCAGCCACGCGATCACGGACCCTGGCGATGGTGTTCGCCAGCATGGCGCTGCATGCGCTTGGCGATTTCCCCTTGCACCACGATGATGCGCACCGCCACTTCTTCCCGTTGAGCGACTGGCGCTATGTGAGCCCCGTTTCCTACTGGGACCCGAGCCATCACGGCGACATCGCGGGCGCCGTGGAGGTGGCGGTGGTGCTGCTCGCCTCCGTCGTGCTCTTCGTGCAAGCACAATCGAGCATCACACGCGGCCTCGTCGCCGCCGTGGGTGGTGCTTATCTCGCTTACTTCGGCTATGCGTTCACGGTGTGGTGATGGATCTGCGCCGCTACGACCACTGGATTTTCGACATGGATGGCACGCTGACCGTGGCCGTGCACGACTTCGAATCCATGCGACGCACGCTGGGGCTGCCCCCGGGTGAGCCCATCCTGGAAGCCGTCGCGAAGCTGCCGGCACGCCAGGCTGCCGATCTGATGCGACGCCTGGAGGCCATCGAGATGGACATCGCGCGCGATGCGAGGCCCGGCAAGGGCGCCGAGGCACTGCTCGGGCATCTGCGTGCGCGTGGCGCGAAGCTCGGCATCGTGACCCGCAACGGGGAGCGCATCGCTCGCGAGACGCTGCTTGCGTGCGGCCTGCACGGTTACTTCGAGCCCGCACATGTGCTGGGCCGCGAGTCGGGCGCGCCGAAGCCCATGCCAGATGGCGTGCACAAGCTGCTCGGGATCTGGGGTGCGCGGGCGAGCCGCGCGGTGATGGTGGGTGACTACTACTTCGATCTGGCCGCGGGCCGGGCCGCGGGCACGGCCACGGTCTACGTGGACCCGAGCGGGCGCTTCGAGTGGCGCGATTACGCGGACTTGTGCGTGGTGGGACTTGACGCCCTGATGGACCATGGAGCCACAATCGCGCCGCGTGAGGCCTGAGCCCGGTGGTCGAAGGTCCGGGGCGAGCTCTGACCTCCTCGAAGCCGCGGATGCGGTCTGATATCGGCACGGCGTCGTGCGCGGCCGCTTGCCGAGTGTCGGATTTTTTTTTGCCCCAGAGTTGGTACGATACAATCGTCGCTTCATTACGGAACGATCTTGACTGGAGAGCGGGCCGCGCATGGGACCATTTGACTTTGACACCGGGATTGCCGATGCGGCGGTCCATGACCGTGCAGTGCGCCACCTCAGGGAAGCCGGTGTGGCACTGCCGACCTTCGCCGAACTGGCCGACCCGGCACGCATTGCCGCTTCACGGCTCGCGCGCCTCGGCGCCGTCGACCCGGATGCGGCCGATCCCGCAAACCTGTTTCGTGTCCACTGGTTCAACGATGCGGCGCGCCGCGGCCGAGTCGAGGTGCCCGGGCACATCGAGTTGCCGCGCAGCCTGACCGGCGTCGATGCACGTATCGTGGTCGCGCTCGGCGAGCGCTTCCCGATGATCGGTGCCCACAAGGTGCTCGCCGCTTATGCCTGTCTGGTACCGCGACTCGTGAGTGGGCGCTTCGACCCCGTGAGCCAGCGGGCGGTGTGGCCGTCGACCGGCAACTACTGCCGCGGGGGCGTGGCGATTTCTCGCATTCTCGGCTGCCGCGGTGTGGCGGTGCTGCCCGAGAACATGAGCTCGGAGCGTTTCGAGTGGCTGCGTGCATGGGTGCGCGAGCCGGGCGACGTGATCTCGACGCCGGGCTCGGAAAGCAACGTCAAGGAGATCTATGATCGGTGCGCCGAGCTCGCGTCAGACCCGGCCAACGTCATCGTCAACCAGTTCTCGGAGTTCGGCAACTACCTTGTCCATTGGCTCTGCACCGGGCGCGCGCTGGGGAAGGTTTTCGAAGCACTGCAAGGCAGCGGCCCGGCGCTCAATCTGGCCGCCTTCGTTGCCGCGAGCGGCTCGGCCGGCACGCTGGCGGCGGGCGATCACCTCAAGCAGATCTATGGCAGCCGAGTCGTCGCCGTAGAGCCCGTCGAGTGCCCGACCATGCTCTACAACGGCTACGGTGAGCACAATATTCAGGGCATCGGGGACAAGCACCTACCGCTCATCCACAACGTCATGAACATGGACATGGTGGCCGGCGTTTCGGACCGCAGCACCGACGCCCTCAATCTGCTGTTCAACAGCGAGGCCGGGCGTGGCTTCCTGACCAGGCGCAAGAGCGTGGCACCCGAAGTCGCCGACAGCCTGGCGAGCCTGGGACTCTCGGGGATAGCCAACGTGCTCGCGGCCATCAAGACCGCGCGGCGCCTGGCGCTCGACGAGCGCGACGTCGTCATCACGGTGGCAACCGACAATGCCGGGCTTTATCGAAGCGAGCGCGAGAAGTGGCTCGCAGAGCGGCTCGGGGATGCATTCGACGAGGTCGATGCCGCTGAGTTATTCGGCGCACACCTGCACCAGAGCGATAGTGACCACGTGATCGAAACGTCTCACCGTGACCGGCGGCGCATCTTCAATCTCGGCTACTTCACCTGGGTGGAGCAGCAGGGCGTCGCATTGGAGGACTTCGACAAGCGTGCGCACCAGCGCTTCTGGGTCGGTTTGCGTGACCTCGTGCCTGCCTGGGACGAACTCATCGAACGATTCAACCGCGAAACGGGACTCCAACAGCTTTCGTGAATCCGGGCAGGTCAGTCCCGAAGCTGGAAAACGATCGCGCACCACTCGATGCCGTTGTTCATGCGGCAATGGCCTGGTACGAATTCTCATGGAACGACGTCGTCGCGCGCGCACCGCCCTGAGACATGGGGGCCCGGGGCAGGTGATGTTACACTGCACGTTTTTTGACCGTCAGGCACAATCCATGCAATCCAAGACCGATGACCTTCGTATCAAGGCGATTGACGCCGTCACCGCGCCATCGCTGCTGTTCGAGGATCTGCCGATAACTGACCAGGCGATTGCCGTCGTGCAGCAGACCCGCGCTGATATCCACGCCGCGCTGCGCGCGCAAGACGACCGCCTGCTTACCATCGTGGGACCGTGCTCGATTCACGACCCCGATGCAGCCCGCGACTATGCGCGACGCCTCAAGACGGTGCGCGAGTCGCTGGCCGCGGATCTCAACATCGTGATGCGCGTCTATTTCGAGAAGCCACGTACCACGGTCGGCTGGAAAGGTCTCATCAACGACCCCGACCTCAACGGCAGCTTTCACATCAACAAGGGATTGCGGCTTGCCCGTACGCTGCTGCGCGATCTCAACGACATGGGCGTACCCGCCGGCACG
Source organism: uncultured Ectothiorhodospiraceae bacterium (assembly GCA_964605765.1). GTDB lineage: Bacteria > Pseudomonadota > Gammaproteobacteria > HK1 > HK1 > CAZSDY01. The sequence continues at coordinate 8,953 of CAZSDY010000053.1, forward strand.
GAGTTCCTGGACCTGATCACCCCGCAGTACGTGGCCGACCTGGTGAGCTGGGGCGCGATCGGGGCGCGCACCACGGAGAGCCAGGTGCACCGTCAGCTGGCGTCCGGCCTGTCGTGTCCCGTCGGCTTCAAGAACGGCACGAACGGCAACCTGAAGATTGCAGTGGACGCCATCGGCGCAGCACGCGAATCGCATCACTTCCTGTCGTTCACCAAGAACGCCCACTCCGCCATCTTTACGACAGCGGGCAACGACGACTGTCACATCATTCTACGCGGCGGCAAGGAACCGAACTACACGACGGACGACGTCGATCACGCTGCCGCTTTGCTCGAAGCCGCGGGACTCGCGGCGCGCATCATGATCGACTTCAGCCATGCCAACAGCGCCAAGCGCCACGAGCGTCAGGTCGCGGTCGGACACGACGTGGCCGCACAGATTGCCGGCGGCGAGCACCGCATCATGGGCGTGATGATCGAGAGTCATCTGGTGGCGGGCAGACAGGACATCACGCCCGGCACCGAACCGGTCTATGGGCAAAGCGTCACCGATGCCTGTCTCGGCTGGGACGACACGGTGCCCTTGCTGCACGACCTGGCCCAAGCCGTGAGAACACGCCGCAAACGCACTCGCGCCAAGTCCGCGTAGCACCGTCACCGGCTGCAAGCGGGGCGCGACAAGCACGCCCACGCCGGCCTCGCACACGACCATTTCAGGCGGTGAGCGCGCCCCCGGTGCCTGTTGCCGGCACCGGCGACAGCGCAAAGCAGGGCGATTTCAGGACGCCCGCGACAACCGTCTCCAACTCCGCGCGCTTGACCCCGATATCACGCAGGGCGCGATCATCGAGCGCCGCGAGTATGGCCACGGTACGCCGATGTGCCTGTCGGAGGCGAAAACGATGAACCGCTGCCGATACCAGCGCGGCGAGTGTGTTGACCTGCTTGTAGACCGCGATGCTGAGCGTCAAATCGCCCTGCGGTGCGGTCCTCATCATCCACCGGCCGATGGTGTCGGGCGCCAGGGCCCGAGTCCGAGTTTCCACGTGGCGACTCATCGATTTCTCCTGATTCACATGAATAAATATAACTCGTTCTGATATAGACGAGTTCTTGTTACGCTTATAATGTAGGTATGTTTTGGCCATCACACAAATGACATGTTTTCATGTGTGATATTATTTTAGATAATCTATAATCAGGTATGGGACGCCGTCTGCCACCTTTGAATGCGCTGCGTGCCTTCGAGGCTGCCGCGAGACACCTGAGCTTCACCGAAGCCGCCAAGGAGCTGCACGTGACGCAAGCGGCAATCAGCCATCAGCTAAAAGCCCTGGAGTCTTATCTCAAGGTCGATCTGTTCACGCGCCTGAACCGCGGGCTCATCCTGACCGAGGATGGCCAGGCGTACCTGCCGCCCGTGCGGCGCGCTTTCGATCTCGTGAACGAAGCGACCGCCCGGCTCAGGGAGCGTGACGGGTTCGGTACCCTGACCGTGTCGGTGCTCCCTTCCTTCGGCGCGCGGTGGCTGGTAGCAAGGCTCGGGCGGTTCAGGAAAGCTTACCCGGATATCGACGTCTACATCTCGCCCACGGCGGAGCTGGTGGATTTCACGCGTGACAACGTGGACGTGGGGATCCGTTACGGCCGTGGGGAGTACCCCGGCATGTGCACGCACCGGCTCCTCACCGAGCACATCGTGCCGGTGTGCAGCCCCGCGCTGCGCAATGGCGACAACCCGCTAAAGGCCCCCGAGGACCTCGCCAGACATACCTTGCTTCACGACGAGAGTCACGGTGACTGGCGCACCTGGCTGCTGGCAGCCGGTGCAGAAGGTGTGGACCCGACCCGCGGCCCCGTGTTCACCGACTCGAGCATGCTCGTTCAGGCTGCCATCATGGGTCAGGGGGTGGCGCTCGCGCGTGGGGTGCTGGCCGCCGACGCGCTGGAGGACGGGCGCCTGGTCCGGCCGTTCGCGCTCACGCTCCCGACCGAGTACGCCTATTATCTGGTATGTCCCGAGAGCAAGGCGGACAACCCCAAGATAGTGGCGTTCAGGGACTGGCTGCTCGAGCTGGTCTCCACCGACCCGAACAACGCCGACCTGAACAAGCAGCGCGTACCCCCACGCGGCTGAGTCTGCGCCGCGCGCCCTGCCGCGGCGTCTATACCGGCCCCTGCATGCGTGCGAGATGGCGTGCGAGCCGCGCGCGCAGGCAGCGCACCTTCCAGTCGCAAGGCAGATCGTGCAGCGCGTCGAGCATCTCCCGGCACGCCGCCCCGTCGGCTGCCGGTGGACCGTGGGGCGCGCGTCCGCGGTAAGGGGCAGTGTCCGCGCCGTCTCCACAGCCCGCGGCCCTTGGATCGAGCGCCGCGGCGAGGCGCTGGCGTGCTTCCAGCGCCTTCAAGCGGTAGGCCACGCCGATGCGACGCCGGGCACACCGTGGGCCTCGCTCATAACGGCGCGCGAGCGTGGAGAAGTGCACCACGCGCCGGCGCAGGGCCATGATGGTCCCGTGCTCGCAGACAACGTGCTGTTGCACCATGGCAGGCCGTCCCTTCAACCGGAATGCGCAACTGACAATGCCCCAGGCTGCTCCCTGGCGATACGGCGTACGAGCGCGATGCGTGTAGGCACGCAGCCCGCGAGGTGTAGGCATCGGCTTACGGGAAAAACGGCTATCATCGTGTTTTCAATGATCCGACTCGCCGCCTGCGTGGAGCGCGCGGCATGAGAGGAGGGCGCGCATTGTCTGTGCCGGTACCTGTGTACACCCACGGCAACCCGTGTCACCGGCCGCCGACCGTGTCGGTGATCATGCTGGCGCTTGCCTTGCTGCTCCCGGGTTGCACCTCGGTGCAGGTCGAGGAGGCCGCTAACGCGCCCCAGTCGGTGACCCTCTCGCTGGAAGATCTGGCGGCGAGCGAGTACTGGACCCGCCTCGAGTTCAACGGGGAACGGATCGGATTCACGCATCTTGCCATTCGCTCCACCGGCGACCCGGACCGCTACGAGCTTCGATCCGAGGCGGTCATGCACTTCAGCCTGCTCGGCGTGGAGAAAACCACAGTCGCCGTCACGACGGACTGGGTGGATGCCGATCTGCACCTGCAGCGCTTCCAGTATTCATACGAGATCGACGGCCGGCCGCTCACCGTTTCCGGGCGCGTGGCCGGAGACTTGCTCGAGGCCAGGGTCAACGACGACGGCGTGTTTTCAACCCGCAATCTGCCACTGGAGCAGGCAGTTTATCCGAGCGTCGTGACCGCGCTGTATGCGGCGCTGCACGGCCTCGCCATCGACAGCCGGTATGCTTACCTGGTCTACGAGGGCCAGTCGCAGCGCACCGCGCATGTCACGCAGCACGTGGCAGGCTTCGAGCGCAGCGCAAGCTTCGAGGGAGACGCATTCCGGGTCAACACGATGTTGTACGGTCAGGAGATCAACACCTGGATCAGCGCGCTCGGCGAGCCCCTGATGGAGCAGTCCATGAAGGGGATATTCGGCGCCGCGCTGGAGGATCAGCACGCCGCACGGCGCGCCTTGCTGCTCGCGGCGCTCGACAAGGACAAGTCCTTGCTGGGTTTCGCGCGTGTCAAGAGCGCGGTGAGCATAGACGATGCACGCGCGGTCGAGCGCATGAAAGTCGAGCTCGACGGGCTCACGGAACTTGCCATCCCGTCTGACAATCTACAGCGCTGCGAGCAGCGCGGGGGTGCGGTGAGTTGTCGCATCCTGGCCTCGGCGGGAGCGGGCCGCTGGGGAGAGAGCGCGAGCGACCTCGCGCGCTATCTGCAAGGCTCCGAGGCAGTGCCCGGGGACGACCCACGCGTCGTCGAGCTTGCAACGACGATTGCCGCCGCCAACGACACGAGGACGGGACGCATCGAGGCGTCGATCGCCTGGATTGCGGCACACATCGAGACCCAGGCGGGCGAGCCGGTACCGATGGCCGATGTCATCGATAGGGGCCGGGCGAGCACGCTCGAGCAGGCCCGGCTCTACACGGCGCTCGCACGCGCGCTGGGCATACCCACCCGCATCGCCGCGGGGCTGGTTTACTCTAGCGAGGAGCACGCATTTACCTATCACGCGTGGGCGGAGAGCTGGCTCGGCGATCGCTGGTGGCGGGTCGATCCGGCGCGCGTGCAGGACGACGCCGACGCGACGCACATCAAGTTCCTGAGCGGCGACACAGTGGATGAACTGCTTCCCATGACGACCCTGATGGGTCGCCTGCGCGTGGCCATCGGCGAGGTCAATCTGCTGGGCGGACCGTGAGCGGCTCCATGGCCGGGGCCTGGAAAAGCGAACCGGTCCACCCTGCGATAGATGAGATGCCAGCGTTGCAGGCGACGTTTGTCTTGCATTGCATCCCTCCCGGTACCCGCGCCGCAGGCGATGCGACGCGCTGTGCTGACACTGTATCGGGCGGACCCTCCAAAGCTTTAACCTGTCGTGGCAAGTCAGTCGCGGGGGGGCGACGTCGAGGCCCCGCTGCGGCGGTAGAGGGCGCGCAGAACGTGCCACAATGCCGAGTCCGGGTCAATTCAGTCAACTCCGGCACCGGTTGTCACGTCAATCAAATCCAGACCTGCCTGAGCGCGCCTCGGAGGCCAGCCAGGAGCAGAAGGCCGAAACGTTCGCCCGGTCGCGCGCGCCCGGCAGGTGCACTACGTAGTAGGCGCCGCCCAGTTCCACCCTACGATCAAACGGCCGGATCAGGAGGCCTCGCGAAATCTCGTCGTCGAGCAGGGCCTCGGCACCCAGGGCAATGCCCTGTCCCTCCACGGCGGCCTGGTGAACTACGTTGGGGTCGTCCATGATCACGATGCGCGCGGGCGCTACGCCATGGGCACCTGCCGCCTCCAGCCAGGCCCGCCAGAGCCCTTGACCGGCCTCGTCCAGGAGACTGTGATACTTGAGGTCGGCAATCTCGCGCAATGGCGGACCCTCGGCGAGCAAAGCAGGGCTGCACACAACGATGATCCGCGTCGGCACCAGCAATTCCGATTCCAGATCCGGCCAGTTGCCGTGTCCCCAGGCAACAGCCAGGTCCACATCCATGCGCTTGAAATCCACATCGCCGTTGGTGAGGTGGAGATGCATCTCGATTTCCGGGTGCAATGCCCAGAACCGGCCAAGCCTCCGCGTCAGCCAGCGCGCCGCGAAATAGGACGTCAGACTGACGCGCAGAGCATGGGCTGCACCACCGGCCCTGAGCTCTCCCACGGTTTCTTCGATGCGATCGAAAGATTCGCGCAGCACGGCGAGTAGCGTCTCGCCTGCCTCGGTGAGACGCAACTGGCGCGTGAGGCGCAGGAACAGGCGAATGCCCAGCTCGTCTTCCAGCGCGCGTACCTGGTGGCTGATCGCTGACTGGGTCACGAACATTTCCTCGGCGGCGCGAGTAAAGCTGAGATGCCGGGCCGCGGCCTCGAATGCACGCAACGCGACAGGCGAAGGAAGGGTGCGGCTCATGCCGCGAAGATACATGAATTCAATTCATGTATCACGATTAATCTATTCGCTTGCCGCTATCTCGGGGCTGCTATGAAATAGGAGCTTCGGTAGCTTCATTCGCCGGATTACCATGAAATCCGTTTGGGTATGCCGCTGTCATTGCAAGTCTGACAGATGAATGCGCTGCGCCGGCTGCTGCTGCGCTTCGTGCTGTTGCTCGTGCTGCCCGCGGCGGGTGTGATCGCAGGCGTCTACTTCTACGCCCTCGGCGGGCGTTACGTGTCGACGCAAAACGCCTACGTGCGCGCCGATGTGGTGGCCATCAGTCCCGAAATCGACGGGCGCGTGGCCCGCGTTCTAGTCCACGACAACCAGTTCGTGGAAGCGGGCCAGCTGCTGTTCGCGCTCGATGCGCAACCCTTTCGTATCGAGCTCGATGCGGCCGATGCCGAGCTCGGCATGGTTCGCCAGGACATAGACTCGCTGCGCGCCCAGTACCGCGAAGCGCAAGTCGAGATCGACATCGCCAGGGAGCTCATCCGGTATCTGACACTCGAGCACGAACGCCAGAGCAAGCTGTCCACCACGGGCCTCGGATCGAAAGCACGCCTGGAAGAAGCAGAGCACGACCTCAAGACCGCACGCCAACGCGTAGACGCGCTCGTGCAGCGCAAACGCATGGTAACGGCCGAGCTGGGCGGTGCGCCCGACCTGCCCGTAGAGCGGCATCCCAGATATCTGCGTGCCCTGGCAGTGCGCGGGCGCGCTGCGCTCGACCTGGCGCGCACATCGGTTCGCGCGCCCCTTGCGGGTTATCTGGGCAACATCACGCTGGAGCCGGGCGAGCAGGTGGAGGCCGGCGACACCGTTTTCCCGCTGATCGCCACCGGCGACCCCTGGATCGAGGCCAATCTCAAGGAGGTCCACTTGACGTATGTCGAGGTTGGCCAATCGGCAAGCGTGCGGATCGACAGCTACCGTGATCGACTCTTCGATGCCACCGTGCAGAGCATCAGCCCGGCCACCGGTGCCGAGTTCTCGCTGCTGCCGCCCCAGAACGCAACGGGCAACTGGGTCAAGGTAGTCCAGCGGATACCCGTAAGACTGCGCCTCCAGCCCTCGCCCGGCATGCCGGTGCTGAGAGCCGGAATGACCGCGACGGTGAAGATCGACACCGGCCACGAGCGCCCGCTCGGCACCCTCATCAAGCAGGCGCTGGCGCAACACGGAATCCGCCATGCGCGCTGAGTCCACGCTCGAGGTCACCGGGTTGCAGCGTTTTCTCGTTGTCCTCGCGGCAATCGGCGGCGGCTGGGCTTTCGAGTTCATCTGGTCGATCGCGGGCGTTGCCCTGTCGCACATGCAGGGGACCTTCTCCGCCACGCCCGATCAGATTGCCTGGGTGATGACAGCCTTCATCATGGGATCCGTCGTCACCATTGCCTGCACCGGATGGCTCGCGAGCCGTTTCGGGCGCAAACAGATCTTCCTGATCGCCATCGTCGGTTTCGGCATCAGCCTGGCGCTGTGCGGCTCCGCCACCACGATCGAGGAGGAGGTGGCTTGGCGCCTGGTTCAGGGAGTCTTCGGCGCACCGCTGATGCCGCTCAGTCAGGCCATCACCGTCGATACCTTTCCACCGGAGCGACACGGCGCGGCCACCGCCATATGGACCTTCGGCATCATCGGCGGCGCCGTCCTCGGGCCGGTGGCGGGCGGGGCGGTGGTCGAGCACATGTCCTGGCCGTGGGTGTTCTACCTCAACATCCCGCTCACGGTCATGGTGTTCGCGCTCGCCGCCGTGGTATTGCCCCGGACCGAGCCGAACCCGGATCACACGCTCGACTGGTTCGGTCTTCTTGCCATCATCGCCTCGCTCAGCGCGCTGCAGATTGCCTTCAGCCGCGGCGAACGCCTCGACTGGTTCGATTCTCCCGAGATCGTCATCGAGTGCGCGGTGGCTGGTCTCGCGCTCTATCTCTTTATCGCCCATTCCCTGACGACTGGCAGGCCGTTCTTCCGCCCAGCGCTGTTCCGCGATCGGAACTTCAACCTCGGCCTCGTCGCGGCGCTGGCCAACGGTGCAATCGCCACGCTCCCGCTGGTGATACTGCCGCTGATGCTGCAGGGCCCGGCGGGCTACCCGGCGCTCGACACCGGCGTCCTGTTGCTCTCGCGGGGCCTGGGTCTGGCCATGGCGGCGTTCGCGCTGGCGCGCTACGACCGGCACCTGCCGCCCAAACCGGTGCTGATCGCGTCTTTCGTCGTCGCGCTCGTCACGGGCCTCATGATGGCACGCTGGACCGCCGACGTGAGCGCGCTGGAAGTGCATTGGGTCAACCTCGCGCAAGGCGCGGCCTCAGGCGCCATCTTCATTACCATCAACACCCTGGGCTTCTCGACCTTGGCAAGGCATTTGAAGACCGAGGGCATGGCGCTCTACTACACGGTGCTGTTCACCGGCTCGACGATCGGCATCGCTCTCATCGTCGCCGTGCTGACCCGCATGAACCAGGTCGCGCACTCCGTCATCGGGGCACACGTCAACCCGTTCAACGAGCGATTCCGCGTGCTGGCGCTGCCCGAGTCCTGGGACCCCGGGTCAACCGACGGGTTGATCGCGCTCGAGAACGAGGTAGCGCGCCAGGCGCAGATGATCGCCTACAGCGACAGCTTCCTTGCCGCCGCCCTGATCGCACTGGCCGGCATCCCCATGGCGCTCTTCTTTCGCAGTCCGAAACGCCGGGCGACGGCCGAATAAGTTCAGGCTGCACGACCGGGAGGTGTTTCTTCGAGAGACTGTGCTGAGCAATTCGGGATCCACCTTGCAATCGCAGGAAGAATCATGCGGCGACGGATGCTACAAGGCGAGAACTGACCCCTTCATCCTCCCACGGGGACGTGTGCGTCTTCCTTCAATGAACAGACGTTGCAGCAATCAAATCTACGGCAATCTTCACGCCAGCAGTTGATCTCGTTCGTTCTCGATAAGATTAATCGATGAAGATGATCCGCCCTTCCGGAACCTTTCAAGAGCACTAAACGGAACTTCCCCACCATGAAAATCATAAGTGATTGTTTACGCGTTATTTG
>CAZSDY010000054.1:0-17457 GCA_964605765.1 uncultured Ectothiorhodospiraceae bacterium
TGAGTCGGCCAGCCCCGCGACCGGCTCGCACGCCGCGCACGGGATCGAGCAGCGTTCGCTCATCGATGCCGTCCTCGCCTGAACGCGCGGCCCGCTGCTGCGCCGCGGCGCGTGGTGTCAGTGGCGAATGGGATGCCATCGTGGTTGGCGGCGGTCCGGCGGGCGCCGTTGCCGCCTATCATCTGGCGCGCAACGGCGCGCGGGTGGCGCTGCTGGAAAAGGAGAGGCTCCCGAGATACAAGACATGCGGCGGCGGTGTGGTGGCACGCGCAAGGCGACTCCTGCCCATCGGCATAGACCACCTCGTGGAGCGCGAGTGCCGCGTGGTCGAGATGCGTCTTTCCGACACCGGCGTGCGCTTTCGCGTCGAGCGCCGCCAGCCCATCGTCGCCATGACCATGCGCGCCACGCTCGACAAGGCGCTGGTCGATGCGGCGTGCCAGGCGGGTAGCGCCCTGTTTGCCCCGTGCCGCGTGCAGGGCGTTTCCGCGCTGCGCGACGGCGTTGTGCTCGGCACCAGCCGCGGGTCGATGCGGGCACGATTCGTGATTGCCGCCGACGGCGTCGCGAGCCCCATCGCGCGAGCCGCGGGGTGGCGTACGCCGCTGCGTGGCATCCCGGCGCTCGAGTGGGAGCTTTGGCTGGCGCCCGGGACGTCAAGAAGCCCGGCGCGGCATGCCGAGTTCGATTGCGGGTTCATCCAGGACGGTTACGCGTGGTCGTTTCCGAAGCGCGCGCACGTCTCGGTAGGCATCGTCAGCGCGAACCGGGGCCGGGCCGGGCTGCGTGCCGATCTCGGGCGCTATCTGGAGCAACGGGGGATTGGCGCGGTGAGGGGCGTCGAGCGCCACGGCTTTACCATTCCGACCACGCCGCGCGCGGACGGATTCCTCAGGCACCGCGTGATGCTGGCGGGCGACGCGGCGGGGCTCGTCGATCCGGTGTCCTGCGAAGGCATCAGCTATGCGGCGCTCAGCGGCAAGCTGGCCGCGTTGACGCTGCTCGAGGAAAGATTCGACGAGGCGCGCGTGAAAAGCGGCTACGAGTCCGCGCTGCGCACCCGGGGGCTCGCCGACCTCGCCGTGGCGCGCAAGCTGGCGCGCCTGCTGTATCGCCCGTCACGAGCACGCAACGCGCTGCTTCGCCGCTACGGGCAGCGCCTGTGCGAGTTGCTGACCGAGGCGATGATCGGCAACACGAGCTACCGCCAGCTCGCATGGACCCTGCTGAAAGCGCGCGCGTGACGCGCGCCTATCGCAAACTGATCAGTCCCTTGTTCGTGAGTTTGTGCAAAACGACAGAAAATTCAGGCCCCATGGCCAACGTGCGCTATCGCGCGATGCTGATGACTCTCGCAAAGGCGCCAAGCACGCCAAGAACAGCAAACTGCCCCAATATGGCGCTTGACAGGACCGGTAGAGCCTCGGCCATCAAGGTTTCCATCTTTGCGTGCTTGGCGTGCTTTGCGAGGGCATTAACCGGCGTATGACTTCCAGCCCGGTGAAGCCACAGCTCCCTCAACACCCGATGCCCTGCTTGGTTGCGGCCCGCCCGAGTCAGGGTGCGCCGCGTACCACCAGCTTGCCCTCCATTCCTTGCTCGCGGTGGCTCTTGAAGAACAGCAGCTTCTTGTTGCAGAAGAACGGGTAGGTGCCCGGTACTTTCGGTGTGAACTCGACGGTGATCGATTTTCCCGCTTTCACGTCGGTGCTCAGATCGACGCCCGCGCGCAGCGCCTCGAGAGTGAAGTTGTGCGGCGTCATCGCGTCCGTGTTGGTGAGAGTCAGGCGCACCGGCGTGCCGGCAACGGCCTCCAGTCTGTCGGGCTTGAAGCGATAATCCCCCAGAGTCAGGTTCAATTCCAGCGCGTTCTGCGCGCCCGCTCGCGCGACGCCGGCGAGAGCGATGAACGCGAGGGCAAGCAGGGGGCCGATGCGGGTTGTGCTGTTCATGGTGCTGGCCATAAGCTCCGCTGAAGTGAGTCGACTCGAAAAGTACAACAAGTGAAGAGGTTGATCTATTCCCCTGGCACGCCACACGGGGTCACGGATGCCCGCGTGGTGCGCGATCGGCGTGCCCCGTCTCCGGCCTGCCCGGCATGAGCACCCACGCGCGCGCGGCGCGAGCGGTTGTCCCGGCGATGCCCGGCGGCGGGGCCGAGGTTGCGTTCGCAGCGCCCGAGCGCGACATCGTGCTCCTCGGCGGCGGTCATGCGCACATCGAGGTGTTGCGCCGCTTTGCCATGCGACCGCAACCGGGCACGCGCCTGAGCGTCATCGCGCGCGAGGTCAACACGCCCTACTCGGGCATGTTGCCTGGCCACCTGGCGGGTCATTACACGCGCGAGGACTGTCACATCGATCTGCGCGCGCTTTGCCGCAAGACGGGCGCCCGCCTGCTGCACGGCGAGGCGACCGGGATAGACCTGGAAGCGCGTTTCGTCATCTGTGCCGGCAGGCCGCGCGTCGCCTACGACTACCTGTCCATCGATATCGGCTCCACGCCCGCAACCGGCGCCATCCGAGGCGCTGACACCTTCGCGATTCCCATCAAGCCTGTCGATGCCTTTGTTGCGCGCTGGCGCTCGGTGGAGGAGCGGATGGATCCCGGTGCACGCTTCGAGGTGGTCGTCATCGGGGGCGGGGCGGGCGGCGTGGAGGCGTGTCTCGCCCTGCATCACAGGCTTTGCTCGCGGCCGGTCGCGGCACCTGCACGTGGTCCGCGCGCGCGGTTCACGATCATCTCGGACACCGTCGAGTTGCTTCCCCGGCATGCGCCCGGCGTGTCGCGGCGCATGCGCCGCGCGCTCGACGAGCGCGGCATCCACGTGCTCAGCGGGTACCGCGCGGTGGAGGTGACACGCGCGGCGGTGCGCTGCGAGCCGCACGAGTCGATCGCCTTCGGCGCGGCCGTCGTCGTCACCCATGCAGCGGCACCGCGCTGGCTGGCCGACACCGGGCTCGCGCTCGACGAGGACGGATTCATACGCGTGGGCGACACCTTGCAGGCGCCCGATCACGGGGAAATCTTCGCGGCGGGTGACGTGGCGTCGTTCACGCGCTCGCCGCTGCTGAAGAACGGCGTCTACGCGGTGCGCCAGGGTCCTCTGCTCGCCGGCAACCTTCGCGCCGTCGCCGCGAACCGTTCGCCCGTGCCCTATGTGCCGCAGAAGAGGACTCTGGGGCTGATTTCGACCGGGGACCGGCACGCCATCGCCTCCTACGGGCCGCTCGCCGTGGAAGGGGCCTGGGTGTGGCGCCTGAAGGACTGGATCGACCGGCGCTGGATGCGCCGTTATCAGGCGTTGCCGGGCATGGCAGCGCCGGATGCACCCATGCGCTGCGGGGGGTGCGGTGCGAAGGTGTCCGCGACGGTGCTCGACGAGGTGCTCGGAGAGTTGCGCGGCGCGGACCCGCCGGAAGTGACCATCGGTCTGGACGCGCCGGACGACGCGGTGGTGAGCCGGCCGCCGCCGGGCATGGTTTGCGTGCAAAGCGTCGATCAGTTCAGGAGCTTCGTCGACGATCCCTTCGTGTTCGGGCGCATCGGCGCGGTGCACTGCTTGAGCGACCTCCACGCCATGGGCGCCAAGGCGCACCTGGCGATGGCGATGGTGACGCTGCCGTACGCGCGCGGCCGGCGCCTCGCCGACGACCTGCGCGCCCTGCTGAGCGGCGTGCTGGCCGTCCTCGACGCGGAGGGCGTGGCGCTCGTCGGCGGGCACACGGCCGAAGGCGCAGAGCTCGCCCTCGGGCTCTCGGTGACGGGCTACGCACGCGCCGATGCGCTGTTTCGCAAAACCGGGCTCGCGCGCGGCGACGTGCTGGTGCTGACCAAGCCCATCGGCACGGGCGCGGTGCTGGCCGCCGACATGCGTGGTCTTGCCAGTGACGACTGGATGGCGGCGGCCATCGAGACCATGGGCCAGTCGAACTCGGCTGCCGCGCAGACACTTGCCGCCCACGGCGTGAGCGCCTGCACCGACGTCACCGGGTTCGGGCTGGTGGGCCACCTGGGCGAGATGTTGCGCGGCTCGCGGCTGCACGTCTCGCTCGACGCGGGCGCGGTCCCCGTGCTGCCGGGCGTGGCGCGGGTGATGGGCGAAGGTATCCGCAGCACGCTGCATGCGGCCAACGAAGCGCACAAGCGGATCATCACGAACCCGCGAGCCGCCGGCAACGGTCTCGCGGTGCTGTTCGACCCGCAGACATCGGGCGGCCTGCTGGCGGGCGTGGCGCGCGATCGGGTCGGGGATTGCGTGCGGGCCTTGCGTTCGGCGGGGTACGCTCACGCGGCGGTCATCGGCCGCGTTAGCGAGGGTGAGGCGGGGAGGTTGACGATTTGCCGGGAAGCGGGGGAGGGCCGGGTCAATGAGTGAGGCGGATCGTCTGAAATGGGACGAGCGCTACGAATCGGGCGCCTACGAGGATCGCAAGTATCCCACCGAGCTGCTCGAGCGCTGGGTGGCGCGCCTGCCGCGCGGGCGCGCGCTGGATATTGCCTGCGGGGCGGGGCGTAACGCCCTGTTCCTCGCCGAGCACGGCTATGCCGTCGATGCCATGGATATCTCGGGGGTGGCCTGCGAGCGCGCCCGGCGAAGTGCCGCCGAGCGCGGGCTCGAGGTCAACTGGGTGGTCACGGATCTCGACGCGGCAAGGCTCCCCGTCGCCGCCTACGATCTCGTATTCACCGCGCGCTACGTGAATCGCTCTCTCGTCCCGCAGATGAAGGAGGCGCTCGCGCCGGAGGGGTTCCTGCTCTACGAGCATCACCTGCTGGCGGGCGTACCCGTGGGCGGGCCGCGCAGCCGCGAGTTCAGGCTGCGTCCCAACGAGCTTCTGCACCTGTTCTGGGACCTGCGCGTGGTCCATTACCGCGAGCACGTGGCCGAGGACCGCGACGGGCGCAGCATGGCGCTCGCCGAGCTCGTCGCATGCAAGGGTTCGGCGGGATTCTAGGTGGAGTTGGTCGCTGACGTGGCTGCTCGGCGCCTTGCGCGCGGAGGGGTCGATAATTAAAAGGGACACGCTGCGGCCTATAGCACGCGCCGACTCACGGCACGTATTGCGGGGGCACCAGCGCAAAATCACCGATGTCGTGTATTTGCGGCGCCGGGCAGGCGAGGCACGCCGCGCGTAGCGCGAGCAGCAGCCGGGCGGCGGCGGTCTGCTCCCAGAACCACGCTTCGAGCTGTGTCCCGGGAGCGCCCCCGGGGCGCGCGGCGGCGGCCTCGAAGTAGTATGCCTTGAGGTCGGCTGCCGCCCAGCGCAGTCGGTCGGCAAGCGCGGCCGGCTCGCGGGGGTCGGCGAGCGCGCCGGGCATGCAGTGCGCGGCGAGCATTTGCACGCATTCGGCCGGCGTCTTGCCGCTGACTCCGATGGTGGTGCGCTTGACGCTCTGCACGGAGAGCTCGTACCACGGCGCAAGCTCGCGGACTTCCGCCGCCGCACGGTTGGCCACGATGTCGCCGGTTTGTGCTGCATCTGGCTTCGCGAAGCTGACCGGGCACACCCACGGCGCCGCGGCGTCAAGCTCTGCCGGCGCCTCGCGCGGGAAATCGCGCAGCACCGGACCGCTGTCGGCGCCGAAAAGGTCGAGCAGCGCGAGCAGCACCTCGCGTTGAAAGGCGGCGTCGTTCGGCACGCCGAACGGCCGGCCGAGCGCGAACGGTACCCACAGCGCGCGCGGCGGGCGCATGCGAAGCGCGTGCTCTCTCACCAGCGCGATGCAGGTGCACGCGATGCCTTCGTCTTCCAGATACAGTGCCAGTGCGCTCACGGCGCACGTGCAAAGCGGTCAGACCGGAGACAGCAGGACGGTGTCGACGCCGTCGCGTTTCAGGTCCCGGGCCAGATGGCGTGCGGGCTCCTCCATGGATCGGATGTCGGCCGCGCCCATGAACGAGTAATGGAAATCCGCGACGCTGCCAATGCGCCCGTCGTCCGCAAGCTCCACCAGCCGGTCGAGCGGCAGCACGACGTTGAGGTCCTGGGTGAATCCCGTGCGGTCGTAGCCGGCCGAGACGTGGTCCATGACGAGCTTGCTGCGTTGCCTGAGTGGCAGCACGCGGTAATCGGCGGTATCCATGTTGAAGGCGCTGTCAGCGTGGCGGCGCAGGCCGGCGCTGGTCACCATTGCGACGCGGCGCTCGCTGAGCGGGGGTCCGGTTTGAAAAGCGTCGATGTCGATCTCGGGACACTGCCAGTCGAGCAGGAACTCGCGCTCTTCCCGCGTGAGGTCGGTGAGTCTGACCATGCTCTATCCTTTCGTGAAGCTCAGTTGAACCCAAGTTTAACATTGCGGCAAGCCGCCGTGTCGCGCAAGGGGATCGTGCTCTCGCGGCGAGAGCGTCATCCGCCCAGCAGGAACTCGAACAGGGGCAGTGTGCGCCCCGGGATGCTTGCCGATGGCTTGTCGCCGGCGGGGCGGGCGCCCGCGGCAAGGTAGAATCCGGCTGCGTGCGGGTCACCCTGCACGAGCATCCTCTCGTAGCCGAGGCGAGCGGCGGATTTCCTGGCATGCGCGATCAGCATGGCGCCGCAGCCGGTGCCGATGGCGTCGGGCTCGACGAACAACCAGGCGAGTTCCACGCAACCCGGCTCCAGCGGCTCCAGCCCGTAGAATCCCGTCACCCGCGAGCCGCATTCGAGCACGAACACGGGCAGCGTGCGGATATCGGCCGCGCCCACGCTCAGCTCGGCTCGGCAGGCGTCCATGAACGGTTTCGGGTAGCCCCAGTGTGCCTTGGATCGCAGCGCAAGCTCGCTGAGTGCCGGTCCCTCGGCGGGCTTCGCTGCGCGTATGGCGCACTCTTCGACAGGTACTTTGTGTCTGGTTTCGCTCATGCGAGGTTGTCCCTGGTCGAGGCGCTCTGGAAGGTTCGCGAGCTGAAGCTCGCTCCTACAGGGGGCCCTTCAATCCGCCCCGACATACCGCGGGCTAGCGGCAATCACGGGCTTCATAATCGAAAGCCCCGATCCGTGCGTGCGCCCTGTCGCTGTACTCGTAACGGATCCGAAAGCCTTCCTCGAAAAACCTGGCAATATCACGATTGCGGCAGATCTGACCGGGGAGCTTTTTTTCGAGATCCGCCAGGAAGCCAGGATCCATGCTCGCGCCGTCCTGGTGGACGAGCCGGTAGCGGTAGGTGATCAGGTCATCGGTGAGCGCGATACGGTCGAGCGCCGTGTCCTTGTCTACCATCGCCGGAAGCTTCCCGTTGATCGCATCGAAAGCGGCGGCATACGCGCTGTGGGCGGAGTCCGCGCGGTGCTGCGTGACCTTGTAGAACGCCAGCGCAAGCGCGCCGGCCAGCACGAGCGTGCCGGCCAGTCCCAGGGCCAGTGCCCGCGGGCCCGGCCTGCGTCGCGGCGCGCTCACGTCTTGCGCCACACCATGGTCATCCCGAGCGGCGGTCTGATGTCGGTCTCTTCCAGATCGCGGCAAAAGCCGGAGATATCGAAGTCGAGCTCGGTAAAGCGCAGCAGCGCCATGCCGGTATCCAGGGCGCAGGTCATGATCTCGGACAGCGTGTGCTGGAACGAGTAGTTAGGCTTCGACTCGGCCTTGGTGTGGGTGTAGTAATCGAGCCCGCTAGTCTCCACCCACGGTTCACCATGAAAGTACGAGTGCGCGAGGTAGGAAGGGCCGGCATCGCGGCCCTCCTCGTACATCATCAGCACCGGGTGCGTTTCCTCGATGATCAGGTGCGCCCCGGGGTGCATGAGATCCGCCACGACGTCGAAGAAGCGCGCCAGGTCCGGCATCCAGCCGAGCACACCGATGGTGATCAGCACCACGTCGTAGCGCGCCGCGTGAATCGAGGGGATGTCGTAGACGTCCGTCGCCACGAACGTCACGTCATCGTGCCCGCAGGCACATGCGAGCTCGTGTGCCTGCTCGATGAACGCGGCCGAGGCATCGAATCCCACGCATCGCCCGGCGCCCAAATTCTTCAACGACAACAGCTCCCGGCCGTTATTGCAGCAAAGCTGCGCGACAGACTTGCCCTCGACACCGACGGCCTCCACGCATGCCAGCACGTGCGGTTCCAGGGTGCTGAAACCGGGCTCGCCGAAGCCGCGCAGCAGGGCTTCGTGGTTCAGGCGCTCGTGCACGGGCGCCGCCTCGTCCCATGCCGCGCGGTTGGCCTCGGTATAGCGTTTTCTGTCGTGTGGATGCATACCTGTCGTGATCCGCCTGGCCGACCGTTCCTTCGTCGCGCGAGCCGCATGCGCGACTTTTGCGCGCTGATAAAGCATAAAGCACTTTAGCGCATCACGCCCGGGTTCACCGCTATCATGCGACGCAGATGTGCGCGTCAAGCAATGCGCCGCGGTGCTCGACAAAGAGGCCGGGATGTTTGCATGGGCGCCGCCCCCGTCTTGTGATCCGCTGCACGGTTCGGGAACGCGAGTCCCGACATACTGCGAGAAAAGCGCCGGGCACGGAGGAGCGCATGCCGATACAGATATACGGGCTCGATTTCAACGACACGCCGCGTGCCGAGCGACCGATTGCGGTTGCGTCATGCCTGCTGAGCGGCGATGTGCTCGCGGTCAACTGCCTGGCCTCCCTGGCCAGCCTGGAGACATTCGAGAACTTTCTCTCGAGCGCGGGCCCGTGGGTGGCCGCCATCGATTTCCCGTTCGGCATACCCCGGCGCGTGGTCGAAAACGCCGGCTGGCCGGGTACCTGGGATGCGTTCGTGCGCGCCAGCGAGTCGTTTGGCGCGGCGCACTTCGAGGATCTGCTGTCGGCTCACGCGGATGGCGCGCACAGCGGCAGAGACGTCGCGCTTCGCGAAGCAGACCGCCACGCCCGGGCCGCCGAGCGCGTCCACCGAGCGCATGAATCGCCGGGGCGGACCTTCTTGCAGGGTGCTCCCCGCCTGCTGCGATCGCCCGTCTCTATTCTTCCCTGCCGCCCCAACAGCGATAATCGCATCGTGCTGGAAGGCGATCCCGGGCTGGTCGCCCGCCGCCTGATCGGCGATCGTAACTACCGGGAAGTGGCCGGTGGCGGCGAGAGCCTCGTTCTCGAGCACGCCCGAGAGGCGCTCGTGACGAGTCTGCTGCAGGGTGCCATGGAGCGCGATTACGCTATCACGGTCGAGATCGAGCACGCGATCTCACGCGAACTCACGGGAGATGCCCGCGGTGAGTTCCTGGATGCCGTGCTGTGCGCCGTGCAGGCCGCGTGGGCCTGGACACGCCGCGATCAGGGATGGGGTATCCCCGCGCGTGCCGACGCTCTGGAAGGCTGGATCATAGACCCCGGATGCCTGCCGCCGGACCGGCGCCCATCCGTGCATTGCGTGGTCGGCTAGTCCCCCGTCACTCGTCGAGCGCGGTCTGGAGCGCCGGGACCACGTCGAACAGATCGCCGACGATGCCGTAGTCGGCCACCTGGAAGATCGGTGCTTCCTCGTCCTTGTTGATGGCGACGATGACCTTGCTGTCCTTCATGCCGGCGAGGTGCTGGATGGCGCCCGAGATGCCGACCGCGATGTACAGATCCGGCGCCACGATCTTGCCGGTCTGCCCGACCTGGTAGTCGTTGGGCACGTATCCCGAGTCGACCGCCGCGCGCGAGGCGCCCACGGCCGCCTTCAGCGTGTCGGCGATGCCCTCGAGGAGGGAAAAATTGTCGCCGCTTTGCATGCCGCGCCCCCCCGAGATGACAATTCGCGCCGAGGTGAGCTCGGGGCGATCGGTGACGGTGAGATCCTGCCCCACGAAGCGTGAGAGTCCCGGGTCGTCGGCCGCGGCCACGGGCTCTATGGGTGCGTTGCCGCCTTCGCGGGCTGCTTCCTCGAAGGCCGTGGTGCGCACGGAGATGAACTTCGGCGTGTCGCTGCTCTGCACCGTGGCGAGCGCATTGCCCGCGTAGATGGGACGCACGAAGGTGTCAGGCGACTCGATGGCGCTGATGTCGGAGATCGCGCTCACGTCGAGCAGCGCCGCTCCGCGCGGCAGCACGTTCTTGCCGAACTTGCTTGCCGCCACGAGGACGTGGGTGTGGTCCGCGGCGCAGCCCGCGAGCAGCACCGACAGCGGCTCGGCGAGCGGATGCTCGTAGCGCGGGTCGTCGGCGAGCAGCACTTTCGCGACGCCGTTCACCTTCGAGGCCGCCTCGGCGGCACTCCGGCAGGCGCTGCCCGCGACCAGCACGGCGACCTCGGGGTCGATCTGCGCGGCGGCGGTGATGGTGTTGAGAGTGCCGGCGCTCAGCTCGGCGTTATCGTGTTCGGCAAGTACGAGTACGCTCATCAGATCACCTTCGCTTCGTTTCTGAGCTTTTGCACCAGCTCGCGGGCGTCGGCCACGATGACGCCGGCGCTGCGCCTGGGCGGCTCGGTCACCGACAGCAGCTTCACGCGCGGTGTGAGGTCTACGCCCAGATCCTCGGGTGTCAGTTTGTCGATAGGCTTTTTCTTGGCCTTCATGATATTGGGCAGCGACGCGTAGCGCGGCTCGTTCAAACGCAGGTCCGTGGTGATGACCGCCGGCATGCGCAGGCTGAGCGTCTCGAGCCCGCCGTCGATTTCCCGGGTAACCTCGATCCCGGCGTCACCGATGGCCAGCTTCGAGGCAAAGGTGCCCTGCGGCCAGCCGAGCAGGGCGGAGAGCATCTGCCCGGTCTGGCTGTTGTCGCCGTCGACGGACTGCTTGCCCAGGATGACCAGCCCCGGCTCCTCGCGCTCGACGAGGACCTTGAGAATCTTGGCGACCGCCAGCGGCTCCACGCTTGCCTCGGTCTGCACGAGGATGCCCCGGTCCGCGCCCATGGCGAGCGCCGTGCGGATCGTCTCCTGGCAGTTCGCCTGCCCCACCGAGACCACGACGACTTCCGACGCGGTGCCTGCTTCCCTCAGGCGCAGCGCTTCCTCGACCGAGATCTCGCAGAATGGATTGATGGCCATCTTGACGTTGGCCGTCTCCACGCCGCTGCCGTCAGGCTTGACCCTGACCTTGACGTTGGCGTCAATGACTCGCTTGACCGGTACCAGAACTTTCATCGATCTTACCCGTGCCGCGCCGGCAGTGTTCACGAAGGCGCCGAAGCGTAGTCCTTCGCGCGGGGCGTTGCAATATGCGTCTCCCCAAAGCGTGCGCCAGGGGCTACGATACGCGAAATTGCTGCGCAATCCGTGCGCGAGGTCAACAGTAGAGGAGTCAGTCGGTGGAACGCGAATCAATGGAGTTCGATCTGGTGATTGTGGGTGCCGGGCCCTCGGGGCTGTCAGCGGCCATCCGGGCGCGCCAGCTTGCCGCGCAGGCCGGGGAGGAGCTGAGCGTTTGCGTGCTGGAGAAGGCTTCAGAGGTCGGTGCGCACATCCTCTCTGGAGCGGTCATCGAGACGCGCACGCTCGACGAGTTCCTGCCCGATTGGCGTGCCGATGGTGCACCGCTCAACACGCCGGCTGCGCGCGACGATCTTCTGTTCCTGTCGAAATCGCGCAGCTTCAAGTTGCCCACACCTCCCCAGATGCACAATGAGGGCAACTACATCATCAGCCTGGGAAATCTGTGCCGCTGGCTCGCCGAGCAGGCGGAGTCGCTCGGCGTCGATATTTTTCCCGGCTTCGCGGCGGCGGAGGTGCTCTACGACGAGCACGGTGCGGTGCGCGGTGTGGCCACCGGCGACATGGGTATCGGGCGCGACGGCGAGAAGAAGGACACCTTCGAGCCGGGCGTGGAGCTGCTCGCCCGCCAGACGGTGTTCGCGGAAGGGTGCCGTGGGTCACTCACCAAGACCCTGTTCCAGCGCTTCAACCTCCGCGACGGCGTCGACCCGCAGACCTTTGCCATCGGCATCAAGGAGCTGTGGGAAATCGATGCCGCACGCCACGAGCCTGGCCGCGTGATCCATACCGTCGGCTGGCCGCTCGACCGCGCCACCTACGGGGGCTCGTTCCTCTACCACCTGGAGGACAACCAGGCCGCGGTGGGTTTCGTGGTCGGACTGGATTACGCGAACCCCCACCTCAGCCCGTTCGAGGAGTTTCAGCGTTTCAAGACCCACCCGGATATACGGCCCTTCTTCGAAGGGGGGCGGCGCATTGCCTACGGCGCTCGTGCGCTCAACGAGGGCGGCTGGCAGTCCATCCCGAAGCTGAGCTTCCCGGGCGGCCTGCTCATCGGCGACACCGCAGGGTTCCTGAACGTGCCCAAGATCAAGGGCACGCACACCGCCATGAAGTCGGGCATCATGGCCGCGGAGGCTCTTGTAGAGCACCTGCGCGGTGATGGCACCGGCGAGGTGACGGGCTATCAAGAGAAGCTCGAGCAGAGCTGGCTCGCCGACGAGCTGCGTCGCGTGAGAAACGTGCGCCCCGCGTTTCGCTGGGGGCTGTGGGGCGGTATCGCCTACGCCGCGCTCGATACCTACCTGCTTCGCGGGCGCGCGCCCTGGACACTGCATCACCACGCCGACCACGCGGGCCTGCGCAAGGCCTCGGCGTGCCCGAAGATCGACTACCCGAGGCCGGACGGCGAGGTGAGTTTCGACCGCAACTCCTCGGTGTTCCTCTCCGGCACCAACCACGAAGAGGACCAGCCGGTGCACCTGCGGCTCAAGGACGAGACCGTGCCCATCGCCGTGAACCTTGCCGAGTACGACGCACCGGAGCAGCGCTACTGCCCCGCGGGCGTCTACGAGATAGTCCGCGACGAGCCCGGCGGCGACCCGCGCCTGCAGATCAACGCGCAGAACTGCGTGCACTGCAAGACCTGCGATATCAAGGATGTCACCCAGAACATCGACTGGGTGACCCCCGAGGGCGGCGGCGGGCCGAACTACCCGAACATGTGAGCGTGGGCGGCGCGCGCCGGAGGCGGGGCTTCTTGAAATCCCGGACAGGGGGGCCGTAAGCCGCTCGCCTCGAGGCGCTGGACGGTCGATCATTCAGCCCGGCCATCGGATGTTGGGCACGAGGCTGGAAATAGGGTCCCTTCTCCCTGGAGGGAGAAGGACAGGATGAGGGACGGATGAACCCTCACCCCCGCCCTCTCCCCGAGTGACAGGGTGGGCTGGCCCTCACCGCGGCCCTCTCCCAGGGGGAGCGGGGGCGTTGACGATCACGCGGCCATTTCCCGGAGGGTGCGGGCTCGCGCCAATCCGGGAAATGCACATTCTGTTGAAGAGCCGATTGGTGGGAGATCGAGCATGGCGAGCTACACGGCACCGCTGCGGGATATGCGTTTCGTGCTCCACGAGTTGCTGGGCGCGGAGGAACGCCTCACCACGCTGCCCGGCTACGAGGAGGCGACCACCGAGCTGATCGATGCCGCGCTCGATGGCGTGGCGAAGCTTTGCGAGGAGGTTCTGCAGCCCATAAACCGCGGCGGCGACGAGCACGGCTGCCGCTTCGAGAACGGCGTGGTGCGCACACCGCCCGGCTTCAAGGCCGCCTACGAGGCGTTTACCGGCGACGGCTGGACCGCCCTTGCCTGCGATCCGGCCTACGGGGGTCAGGGGTTGCCGCGCACCATCAACTTCTTCGTCGACGAGATGGTCGCCTCGGCGAACATGGCCTTCGGGCTCTACCTGATTCTCACCTACGGCGCCTACCGTGCGCTGGAGCAGCACGCGAGCGACGACTTGAAGGCGCGCTTTCTGCCGCATCTGGCGAGCGGCGAGTGGACCGGCACCATGTGCCTGACCGAGCCGCATTGCGGCACCGATCTGGGCCTTTGCCGCACGCGTGCCGTCGACGGCGGCGATGGCAGCTACCGTATCAACGGTACCAAGATCTTCATCACCGGCGGCGAGCAGGATCTGACCGCGAACATCGTGCACCTGGTGCTCGCGAGGACGCCCGATGCGCCGCCCGGCGTCAAGGGCCTCAGCATGTTCGTGGTGCCGAAGTACGTGGTTGGCGCCGACGGCAGACCCGGCGCACGCAACGGCGTGTTCTGCGGCTCCATCGAGGACAAGATGGGTATCCATGGCGCTTCGACCTGCGTGCTCAACTTCGAGGACGCCGAGGGCTACCTGGTCGGCGAAGTGGGACGCGGCATGCACACGATGTTCACCATGATGAATCACGAGCGTCTGGTGGTGGGCGTGCAGGGGTTGGCGCAGGCCGAGACCGCCTACCAGAATGCGCTCGCCTACGCCCGCGAGCGCCGCCAAGGGGTGGCGCCCGGCGGGCGGGACTCGCCTGGCGGGGCCGACGCAATCATCGCGCATCCCGACGTGCGGCGCATGCTGCTCACGGCCAAGGCCTACAACGAAGGCGCGCGCGCCTTGAGCGGCTGGCTGGCGCTGCAAATCGACGTCGCGGAGAGGCACCCCGACGCGGCTGTGCGGGTGCAGGCCGAGGATCTGGTGGGCCTGTTGACGCCGGTGGTGAAGGGCTTTTTCACGGACGCCGGCAGCGAGGTGTGCAATTTGTGCCTGCAGGTGTTCGGCGGGCACGGCTACATCCGCGAGTGGGGCATGGAGCAGCTCGTGCGCGATGTGCGCATCACCCAGATTTACGAGGGTACCAACGGCGTGCAAGCGCTCGATCTGGTTGGCCGCAAGCTCACCGCGCACGAGGGGCGGGCGGTGCGGCACTTCTTCGGGCTCATCGACGTGTTTGTCGAGGCCGAGCGCGATACGCCCGCCATGGGCGAGTTCGTGCGCCCGCTGGCCGGCGCGCTGCTGAAACTACGCGAGACCACAGCACGGCTGACCGCGCGCATGGCAGCCGATGCGGCGGAGACGGGAGCCGCCTCGAGCGATTACCTGCGCTTCATGGCGCTCGTGAGCCTCGCCTACATGTGGGCCATGATGGCCGGCGTGGCGTTATCGAGGGAGCACGATGACGACACCGGCTTCTACCGCGCGAAGCTCGCCACGGCGCGCTTCTTCATGGCGCGCCTGCTGCCCCAGATCAATGCCCTGCAAGCCGCGGTCGATGCCGGCAGCGAAAGCCTGATGGCCCTGGGGGCGGATGAATTCTGAGGGCACCTGGGGCCCGTGAGGTGCGCGTGGCGGGGTATCCACCGAGTGCATCTCTCCACGCCCAGTCCTCGGTGGCGCGAAAGTACCAACCCCTAATACACATAACGCAGCCCATGAGGCGCGGGGAGAACTGTGCCGCCAGTCAGCCCCCTCGCTTCGATCGGCTTGTTATGCGCTTTGAGCGTGCGTTGAGCCACTTCTTAAGTGACTCCTGACTCTCCCCGGACGGAAGGCCAGCCAACAGCCCCTCAACACTGATGTCTTCATCGAGGGTTTTCCAGTGAACTCCCAACCCCTTCCCGATGAGACGCCACTCAGCCCGCTCAGTAGGCGTCCCGTACAGGAGCCGTGGATACCACGCTAGCGGCGCGGCGATGGTACGGCCGTCACTCAGGAAGACCCGGAGCTCGTCCCGCGTTACCTTGACATCTTCCGCCAGCGCGGGGCGAATCTCACTCGCCGAAATACTCATGCCATGCCTCGATCAATGTATATTGATTCTCTTCAACCACTCGCTGAATCCGACGCAATTCCGCTGACCCGAACCCTCCGCTCATCCGTAGACGGACTGGCTCAAGCCAGTATTTTGCAACATTACTCGTCCCTTTCCACATGAATGTGTATCGGCTCGTCTCGGTCTCCAGAATAGAAGAAAAGCCGATATGGACCGATCCTTAGTACGGTTGGCATAGATTTCTCACGCAGTCACCTGGCTCCTCCACGCGCTTGTTAGCGCGCTCCGCCGCTGGTTACGAGCGGCGTCAGTTGCGCGATCTCCTTTGCCTCTTTCGAGCGTAGCGCGTGCCACAGATCCCAGTCCTGTTGAAGGCCGAGCCAGAAGTCCGCACTCATGCCAGTGACACGCGCCAGCCGCAGCGCAGTATCAGGGGTCACGCTGCGCTTGCCGTTGATCACCTCGTTGAGGCGGGGGAAGGACACGCCGAGCTGGAGAGCAAACGCGGTCTGCGTCATCCCCAGGGGCTTCAGGAACTCCTCGAGGAGCATCTCACCCGGATGGGTCGGAGGCTGGTGTGTCGGCAGGCGGCGCTCAACCAGTCGCTCAGGCCGACAGCTCTTAGTGGTAGTCTGTGACTTCGACATCGTCGGCATAGCCACCCCCCCAGCGAAAGCAAATTCGGTATTGGTCATTGATCCGGATGCTGTGTTGCCCCGCGCGACCTCCCCGTAGGCGCTCAAGCCGGTTGCCAGGTGGAACATTCAGCTCCCGCAGATCCCTCACGCGATTTAGCTGTGTCAGCTTTCGGCGGGCCACCGACCACAGGCCAACCGGGCAGGCTTGTCGCGCGCGCCGGGTCGACTTGCCGTTGAATATGTCTTCGGTGGCACCATTGGCGAAGGATCTTATCACGGGATGTATAATAACGACTGCCGTGATCGAATGCTCTCTCGTCGTGAACCGCTCGAGTAGCGGACCCGCATGCCAGGTGGTGTGGGGAGGGGGAGCTAAACACTCCCCCTTACCCGATTAGGCCGCTGAGATAGACAGCTTCACACCCAGGCTGTGCAGGACCTTCAGTACGGTGTCGTAACGAGGCTTTGCTCCAGGCGCCAACGCCTTGTATAGGCTTTCCCGACCAAGACCCGTGAGACGCGCGATGTCGCTCATGCCCCGAGCCTTTGCGACGTGCCCTACCGCCGAGAGAAACACATCCGGATTTGGGTCTTCGAGCGCCGCGGCCAGGTACTCAGCAATTACCTCCTCATTATCGAGGTAGGCGCTCGGATCAAACTCTGTCACTCTGACCATCTTCCTTCACCTCTCAGTCAATGTGCCGAGTAACCGTCGCGCCCTTTCGACGTCCCGAGATTGTGTGGATTTCTCACCGCCACACAATAAGAGCAGCAGCGTGCCACGCCGGCGGGAAAAATACAGCCGATACCCCGGTCCCAGATGCAATCGCATCTCCCGAATGCCCCCGCCCACCGGCTTCGTATCCCCAAGATTACCCAGGCGCGCCGATTCAAGCCTTGCCAAGATTCTCGCCTGAGCCTTGGTGTCTCGGAGTGCACTCAGCCACTTCGAAAAGACGTCGGTCTGCTGAATGCGGAACATCGCGTGAGAGTATCCTTACGGATACACGCAGTCAACGCCCAGGTTCATGGACGGCCTAACGGCGAAAATGAGCCGCGCGCTGTAGGCGCTCGGTTTTGCACATATGACTATATCGCGTCGGGTCCATTCTTGTGTACGCCCGGCATGGGCATGAACTGATGGGGTGCAAGTCCCCTGTAGGAGAACCACCGTCAGCACTAGTGTGTTTCCGTATGTTGACGACAACTACTAGCTCGAGGCAAGGGCGGTCCCGCGAGGGGCGGTCTGATAGGTAAGCCGGCGGCAAAGCTGCGAGCCGAGGAACACGAACGCCATAGAAGGCCGGCATCCCTGGGGCGAGACAGCACAACATGTCAAAGCCCCGTGGTTCGCGGGACACGGTAAATGGCGCGGTTGTGCAGCGACAGTACATGCTCTTATCCGGGGAG
>CAZSDY010000055.1:0-17382 GCA_964605765.1 uncultured Ectothiorhodospiraceae bacterium
ACTCGCGCCCCACCGCCAGCAACGGCTCGATGCTGGCCTCGACGCACGCGTTGACGTTCGCCTCGCTGAAGTAGCCAGCGTCGGCCAGCAACTGCGTGACCGAGCCGAGATGCTCGGGCAGCTCGCCGAGTGCTTCGAGCATTGGAACGAGCTGGCGCTTGTCATTGGCCGCCAGCCCGCCGCTGCGCCCTCTCGATCGCCGCTGCGCCGCGGGATGCCGCGCACCGGCCAAAACATGCGCCCATGGACGCTATGCTATAAAGAATCCACGGATAATTCCCGATAAGCGCGTACTGCACACAAGTGAAGAAGCTCGAGTGAAACGCCGCCTCCATCCGACAGCTCACATCGCCGCGGCCGCCGTGCTGGCTGCGACCATGGCCCTGCCCTGCGCGGTCATCGCGGCTGCCGACGCCGCAGTGGTGGCACAGAGCGGGCGCATCGATTCGACCGCCATCAAGAAATTCTTGCAGCAGCGCAAGCGCCGGCAGGCCGAGCGCCGAGCCCAACAGGTCTTCGACCAGCCGCGCGACACGCGCTCGGACCTCGGGACCGGGGCCACACAGATGCAAACGCGCATCAAGCGCTTCACCGACGCGCTCATGAAGGAGTTCCGCGAACGACTGGCGCATGAGCTGGAATCGCAACCCTGAGCGGGCCTGCCCATCCACCGTTCGCATCCCTTTGAAGTCCATGGCAACCAGCACCCACCGAAACGCACTCGCTCCCGGATACCGCCTGCACTGGTACACCATCGAGCGCATCCTGGGACAGGGTGGATTCGGCATCACCTATCTGGCCACCGACAGCAACCTCGAGCAGAAAGTCGCGGTCAAGGAGTACCTGCCGAGCGAGCTCGCGGTGCGCGAAGGCGACTTTTCAGTGCACCCGGTTTCCGACGAGCGCGAGGGCCATTATCATTGGGGCCTGGAGCGGTTCATCGGCGAAGCGCGCGCGCTCGCCCAGTTCGATCACCCCAACATCTGTCGCGTCTTGACCGTGTTCGAATCGAACAACACGGCTTACATGGTGATGCGCTACGAGGAAGGCGAAAGTCTCGCCGAGGTGCTCTCCAGGCGCCCGACGCTGCCCGAAAACGAGCTGCTGGGGATCCTGTTTCCCATTCTGGACGGGCTCGGCAACGTGCACGAGCACGGCTTCATTCATCGCGACATCAAGCCGGCCAACGTGTTCATCCGCACGGACGGCAGCCCCGTGCTGATCGACTTCGGCTCGGCACGCCGCGCACTCGGCGAGGAGACCCGCACCCTGACCACACTGGTCTCTCCCGGCTACGCGCCGTTCGAGCAATATCACGCGAAGAGCGACAAGCAGGGGCCCTGGACCGACATCTACGGCCTGGCCGCCACGATCTACCGCGCCGCCACCGGCAAGCCCCCGATGGAAGCGGTGGAGCGCAGCACCGAGATCCTCGCCAACATGTCCGACCGGTTTCCCTGGGCCGCCAGCGTGGCCGCGGGAAGATACTCGCCGGGGCTCCTGCGCGTGCTCGACCGGGGCCTGCGATTCGATGCCGGCGAGCGCCCGCAGAGCATCGCGGAATGGAAGAGTGCCTTCGAAAGTGCACTTGGCCTGCCCGATACCGCAGATACCGCCGCTCTGTCGCATGCCGCCACGGCCGGGCGTGCAGGGTCGACGAGCGCCGCCGGTCCCATGACCACGACCCTGACGGTCGCCATGGACGCCAGGGCTCCCGCGCCCGGGGCTCGCCCGCCCGGACGACGCGCGCCGTGGCTGATTGTGGCGCTCATCGCCGTCGCGGCGGGTGCTGCGTTGTGGAGCACATCGCACACGCGGAAACCGCGCCAGCCATCCGTTGCCACCGCCCCCGGCACATCGCCGCCGCACGCGCAGGAAAGCGCGGCACCTGCGCCCGCTGCGACACAGCCCGATACGGCGCCATCGCCCGTGCCCGAGACGAAACCCCCGCCGCCGGCTCTCACCGAGATCGAAATCACCGAGCCGGCGGCGCGCGATACAGCCCTTGCACCGAAGGAGAGCACGCAAGACAGAATTCGGCGGCTGCTCGACGAGGCGGCGCTTGCAATGGAATCGCAAGACTACACCAGCCCGGCAGGGGACAACGCCTTCGAGCGTTACTGGGAGGTGCTGCACCTGGATTCGCACAACGACGCGGCGATGCAAGGTGTGCGTGCCATCGTGGAGCACCAGGTGAGCGGCGCGCTGCATGCCCACGCGCAAAAGAACCCCGAGCAGGCGCTTCGCTACATCGGGAGCCTCACGCTCATCGTGCCCGAGTCGCGCGTGCTAGCCAAGGTGCGCCAGCGCCTGAGATAGCGTGCAGCAGCCGCCCGCCCGCGGGCTATCGCCGCGGCCCGCGGTACACGCGCGGGCCGTCCTCGGTGAGCGAGGTGTTGGCCAGCACGCGTTCGTCGTGGAGCATGCGCCAGCTCAGCATCTTCTGTGCATGCTCCAGCACGCGCGCGGCGTGGCCCGGGTCGCTCGCCAGGTCACGGAACTCGTGCGGATCCTCATGCAGGTCGAAGAACAAGGGCGGGAGCGCCGTGAAGTGCACGTACTTGTAGCGTGCCCCGCGCAGCACACTCATCGTGCACTGGTCGGGTTTCAGTCCCAGCACCGGATTTCCCGACGCATCGACCCAGTCCCTGAAGTCGAACTCCCAGTGCGCCTCCTCGCGCCACGCGTGCGGGGTCTCGCCGCGCACGAAGGGCATCAGTGACTCGCCGTCGCACTGTGCGGGGATATCGAGCCCCATGCGCTCGACGATGGTCGGCATGACATCCACGTTCTCGGTAAGGCATGTGATCTTGCTGCCACGCGAGGCTATCGCGTGCGCGCCCGGGTCGCGCACGATCAACGGGATGTGGAACGTCTCGTCGAAGTAGCAATACTTGGCCCACGCCCAGTGATCGCCGAGCTGCTCACCGTGGTCGGAGGTAAACACGATCAGCGTGTCCTGGTAGGCGCCAGTCTCCCGCAGATAGTCGAGCAACCGCCCGATCTGCGTATCGACCTCGCCCATCATCGCATAGTAGGTGGCGCGAGCCTGGCGCACGTTGTCATCGTCGAGCTCCAGATTTCGCCGCGAGCTGAATCCGACGAACAGGTCCCATCCCTTCTGGTTGTAGAGATAGTGGGCGAGAAACGGGTGCTGTCTCGCTTCGAGCTCGGGCGACGCCGAACGCACCGGCATCGGCACATCGGCCGGATCGACGCTATCGTGATAGGGCGCAGGCACAACGAAGGGGGGATGCGGTGACAGATAGGACAGGTGCACGAACCAGGGCGTGCCGGCCTGCACGGAAATGTACTTGATGGCCTCGCCGGTCAGGAATGCCGTGCTGCTGTGCTCGGGCCTGAAAAATGCCGGGGCATAAGTGCCTCCGCGGCCCTCGCTGCCGGGAACGTCCGGCACCGACGCGTACAACCCCAGCTTGCCCTCCGGAATGCTGTAGCCCTCGGCCTGCAAGTGTGCGCGCCACGGCAGTGCGGCGTCCTCCATGGGCACCACCGCGCGCATGCCGGGCAGGATGGTCGAGCGCCCGTAAAGCGCCGGGTCACCGGGGCTGAGCGTTCTCGGATCGGCGCTGACATCGGTGTAGCCGAACAACGCGGGCTCGTAACCGAGGCTCCGCGCCTCCAGAGCGATGTTGCTGTGGCGCGCGTCGAGCGGGGTGCCGTTGGTGACCACCCGGTGATTGCGCAGGTACATGCCCGTATAGAGGCTCGCACGCCCCGGCGCGCACGGCGTCGCCTGCGAGTAATGCCGGCTGAACAACACACCATCACCTGCCAGACGGTCGAGATTGGGAGTGCTGACGCACGCATGACCGACGCCCGAGAGCGTATCCCCACGCCACTGGTCCGCCGTGATTAACAGCACGTTCATGAATGGCCTCCGCGACTGGTGCGACCGTCCGTGCGCCTCTGCTCGCCGGAATTCTATTCCGGATCGACCTGATCCGGAATGGGCGATTGCAGTGCGGGGATCACTCGGGCCACCTGTGCGCGGGCCAGATCGCCGAGCGGTGCCAACCGGGCGAGCACGGCTTCAGGCGCGGCGATGAGCGCTCCTGGACCGAGCGCCAGGGCCGCGTCGCATCGCGCGGCGAGACGCGACGCGTCCAGCCCGGCCGCCACGCACCTGAGACGCTCGAGTGCGACCCTCGCCGCGCGCTCGTCACCGCGCTCCAGACACTGTCGGATGCACTGCTCTATGCTCTGCAGGTCATCGAAAAACGCGTCGAGCCGCGCGTGCCCGCCTGTCCCCCCGGCACCGCGCGGCACCGATCCATCCGCCGGCGTGCCATGCATCCCATGTGCGCGCGCCATCTCATGCTCGCGCCGCATAATCATCGCTTCGACCTCCTCCAGGGTCTCGTGCGCCATGGCGTACAAGCGCGCCTGCGCCGCCCCGCGCAGGGCATCCAGCCCCCACTCGCCAAGCCGGCTGGCCGCTCGCGCGGCATCGCGCAGGCGACCCGCGCCCAAGGCTGCGGCCGAACGCCGCAGCTCGGCGATCGCCGTGCGGTCAGCGCTCTCCGCCGGCGTCTCGATCGCGACACGCATGTCATCCAGCGCACGGCGCACATGCGCACAAAGCACCTCGAGGAAAAGCGCGCCGCCGTTCATGTCCAGCCAGCTCTGCACGACTTCGATGTCGAGGATCGGTTGCTCGATGAACGAGCACGGCACCGGGCTGCGCGGGACGCTGTGGGCGGTGCAAGCACCGCGTGGGGCACACAGATCGGCAAGCACGCTCACGAGCCTTTCCGGCGCTACCGGCTTGCTCAGGTATGCGTCCACGCCGGCCGCCTCACACGACGCCTTGACCTCGCTGGTCGCATTGGCAGTCAGCATGATGACGGGCGTCTCGCCTTTCAGATCGCGGCCGAATCGATACGCCTTGAAGACATCGAGACCGTCCATCTCCGGCATCCGAATATCGAGAATGCAGGCATCGAATCGGTGCTCGGTGAGCTTATCGAGCGCGCTGCGGCCGTCGCTCACCAGGGTCACGGCATGCCCGGCACGCTGCAAGCCCTTGACCAGCACTTTCTGGTTGATCTCGTTGTCCTCGGCGAGGAGTATCTTTAAAGGTTTCCCTTGCCGCATGAGGGCGAATGCCGACGCCGGCGCATCCTGCGCCACGCTGGTGCAAGCATGTGCCGCGTTGAAGAACTGCCCGCGGTCCCAGGGCGGGGTGATGATGCCCATGCAGCCCTGCACGCGGCCGCTGTTCGGCATCTGCGCACGGGCGATGGCGATGAACGGCACATCACGCAGCGAGGGGGCGCGCAGCAGGTGTTCCACGGCACCGGCAGGCGGGCGCGTGTCGACGATCACGAAGTCGTAGCTCGCGCCGCGCAGATTCGAATCCACCAGCGCCAGCGCGCCCGCGCCGATGTCGGCGCTCACGACGCCGGATGCCCCCCAGGCTTGCAGCCACCCCTGGAGCATCGCAACGAGTTGCGCGTCGCTGCTCACGAGCAGCGCCCTGGGCGCGCCGTCGAGCCGAGCCGCCACGCGTGCGGCGGGTTGTGCTTGCAGGCCGATGTCGAACCAGAACGTGGTGCCGTGGCCCGGTTCGCTCGCGAAGCCGATGGCACCGCCCATGCGCTCGACCAACTGCTTGGCGATGGTGGTCCCGAGCCCCGTGCCGCCGAAACGACGCACCGCGCTCGGGTTACCCTGCACGAACGGTTCAAAAATCGACTCGCGCTGATCTAGGGAAATACCCATGCCCGTATCCCGGACCTCGAAGCGCAAATTGACGGGCCCGCCGTGATCCGCATCGCGGCACCGCACGCACAGCTCCACGTGGCCTGCATCGGTGAACTTCACCGCGTTGCCCACCAGGTTGAGCAGGATCTGCCGCAGGCGCACCGGATCACCGCGCACGGCAAACGGCACATCGGCACCGAAATGCACCAGCAGACCCACCCCTTTGCCGTGGGCTTGTGCGCGCAGCGACAGGATGACCGACTTGACCAGCGCGTGCAGGTCGAGGTCGGACTCCACCAGGACGATCTTGCCGGCCTCGATCTTGGAGATGTCCAGCACGTCCTCGAGCAGGCGCAGCAAGTTCCCGGCACACACGTCGATGGCACGCAGGTGCTCTTGCTGCTCGGCCGACAGCGGTGTGGCGGCGAGGATGTCGGCCATGCCGATGACGCCGGTCAACGGCGTGCGAATCTCATGACTCATGTTCGCCAGGAACCGGCTCTTGGCGAGGGTTGCCCGCTCCGCCTCCTGCTTGGCGGCGTCGGACTTCCTCATCAGGAACGACACGAAGGCGGGGATGATCAGCAATGTCAGGAGCATCCCGATGCCCGGCGCCGGATTGTCGCGCCAGTAGGGACTCAGCAGCAGGACAAGCGAGAACCCGACGCCACCCGTGATCGTCGCAGCCAGCAGGAATCGCTGCCCGTAGCGAATCCCGTAGCCCAGGATGAGCCACAGGTAGATGGCAAAGAACGGCGCGAGCACCGCACCGGCGAGGCCGGCGACCAGGCTGGTCACAGCCAGATCACAGGCCAGCGTGACGCTTCTTCGCACGCCACTCGGGCGCGGCCAGCGGGCGAACGATGCGAGCACGCCGATGCCGATCAGCAGATAGCCGAGGACCACCCACAACGCGGCTGTGCCGGTAGCGCAGCCGCGCGCGCAGTCGAGGAACAGATAGGCCGATACGATCCCGGTGATGATGAGACGAATGACTGCCTGCTGCCGCTCACTCTCCCTGAGCCAGGTCGTGACGCTTCGCAGTCGCGCCCGCATCACTCAGCGCTTTTCCTGCCCGGCATCAGACGGGCTGCCATGCGGCTGCGAGCGCCGCCGCCAGGTCTTCTCGAGGCGCAGGCTCCATGAGCGCAGTGCCCGGCGCGGTCGCGCCGAATCGCGCCATCGCATCGACCAACTGGCTGACCGCGTCACCGGACACGCGATACCCGTCACCGGCAACGACCGCCTCCACGACGCCATCCGGGTCCGCAAACCAGCCCTCGACCGCTATGCGATCGACCGACCCCGGCACTGCCATGACCAGGTCCGCATTTTCACGCCACAACCAGAGTGCATCGTGGCGCACGTCGTGCAAGACGATACGGTCAGCGCTGCCACCCGTGTCCCTGACAGTGTCCGCCGCGTCACCCCGGAAAAAATGGTAGGAATCACTGCCGGCCCCGCCTTCCAGCCTGTCATCGCCCTTGCCGCCGGTGAGATCGTCCGCGGCCGGCCCGCCGCTCAAGGTGTCATCGCCCCCCTCACCGTAGAGCAGATGACGCGCACCGGAGGCGACGCTCATCGCGTCGGCAGCGGGCGTGCCATGGCGCTCGATGTTGCCGTTCCCCTCGGCTGCGAGACGCCCGGCGTCCCACGCCGTCCCGTCGCGAAAATGCAACCACTCCACGCGATTGTGGCGATCCTGGTACCACTGCCTGATGCGCACCGTGTCCGCCCCGTCGCCGGTCTTGACGAGCATATCCGTCCCCTCTCTGACCACGCGCACCGCACCGGGGTCTATGCCCTCACCGAGACTCAGGTGATCGAAATACCGCCAGTAGGTATTGCCGCCGCGCTCGTCGATGAGGTCCGCGCCGTCACCGGCGTCGAAGCTATAGTAGTCGTCGTAGTAGCCGCCATCCAGGACATCCGCTCCCGTGCCGCCCGTGTATTGCGTGCCGCGTCGATACTGGCCTCCGGCAAGCGTGTCGGCGCCCGCGCCCCCGTAGAGCCGATCGTCGTTGAGCACGCCGGCAAGCGTGTCGTCGCCGCCCTCGCCGTAAAGAGAGTTCCGCGTCACACCGGCGCGCAACCCGATCAGGGTGTCGGCACCCGCCGTGCCGTGCAGCTCCGCCCCCATGCGCGCCAGCGTCGCAGCGTCCCAGCGCGTTCCGTCATCGAAGTGCAGCCACTCAACGCGGTTGTGCAGGGACTCGTACCAAGCCTTGATGCACACCGCGTCGCCATGCGCCCCGACCCCGACAATCAGGTCGGTGCCTTCACGGCTCACGCGCACGTCACCCGGGGCGATACCGGGCCCGAGATGCAACTCGTCGTCATAGCGCCAGTACACGCCCCCCCCGCGTTCGTCAATCACATCGACCCCGTCGCCCGCGTTGAAGTAGTAGTGATCGTCGTAGTAGCCGCCGCGCAACGTGTCGGCGCCCGGGCCGCCCACAAAATGCGTGCCTCGAAGACGCGCTCCGGTGCTCAGCTCATCGTCTCCCGCACCGCCGTCCAGATAGTCGCCGTTCACCATCCCCGTGAGCGTGTCGTCTCCCGCCTCACCGTAGAGGCGGTTCCGGGCAACGCCCGCCACACCGGTCAGCGTGTCGTTCCCCTCACTGCCGTGCACGATGGCGCCACGCTCGGAGAGCACCGCGCCCGTGAGCACGCCGCCATCGTCAAAGCGCACCTCCTCTATGCGCCGGGCGGCCGATGCATACCAGTCGCGGACGCGGATCTGGTCGCCATTCGCCCCGATATCCATGAGCAGGTCCAAATTCTCGCGCGTCACTTCGATATCGCCGGGGCTGATGCCCCCGGTCAGATAAAGACGGTCGGAGCCGCCGCGTTCCTGGATCACGTCGCGCCCGTCGCCGGGGGAAAAATGATACTCGTCCCTGTAAAGGCCACCGCGAAGCCGGTCATTCCCCGCGCCGGCAAAGAAACGCGCCCCTTGCTTGCCGGCAAGCAGGACGTCATTGCCCTCCCCGCCTTCCAGCGTATCGCGGCTTCTGACCCCGAACAGGATGTCGTCGCCCGCCCCGCCGATCAGCCGGTTGCTGACGACGTATTGATCACCGACCAGCACGTCGGCCCCGCCAGTGCCGGAGAACGTTCTCAGGTTGGGCGCATCGCCGCGCGTCACGCCGACGAGTGCATCGGCGCTGAAATCATAGGCGCCATCACCCCCTCGGATCTGGGCGATCACGCGCGCGGCCATCGACGTCTTCAGGTGCTCGAATGCCGTGTCCAGGATCAGCGCCACATGACCGTCACCGGGCGCTGTAGAGAGCACGCGCTGACTGTACCACCCGCGGTCGAAGAAGGCCTCCAGCGTCCCGAGCTTGCGCGCGTCGATGTGGCTGCCACGACTGCCCGCGGCCAACGCCCCGGCGCCGGTCCAGCGGAACAGGATGGCGTCGAAGGCATCCAGGGCAGCCGCCACCGACGCGGCGCTCGAAAAATCCCGCGCTGCGAAGGAGCGCACCAGACCCGTCAGCGTGGCATCCCGGCTCATCGCAATGTGCAGGTCGGCGACGTGCCCGTATCCACGCAGCGCCGGCAGCAGCAAGGTCTCGAGATCCAACGCATAGCTGCGCGCATAACGCGTGTTCACCCTGTCGGTCTGAAAGTAGACGTCGGCGATACCCGTCGAGGATCCATCGGCGCGCGTGACGCTGGAGAGCAGCGCCAGCGAGTGGCCGGCGACCACACCCGACGAGTGTGCCGCATCGATGGAGATGCTCGAAATCCCGAGCGCGCCAAGCGTTGCCAGCTCACCGCTGTCGGCACGCCCGTTCTGGTCACGGTCGCGCCACACCCGCAAGTCGCCGAACACGCCGTCGGCGGCATCAATCCGATGATCCGCGTTGCCGTCGAAGGTGGCAAGCGCCGCGAACCCATCACGCGCCACGCCGCCGGCCACGGGGGTGTGGTCCCCGAACAGCTCGGTGCCATCGTCTATTCTCGCGTTGCCGTTGCGGTCGAGCACCAGCAGCCCGTCATCCGCGTTGACCCACCCGGTCTGCTCGGCAAAGCCGTTGGTATCGAGGTCGAAGAATACGCTCGAGCCGGCACGCGGTGAGAGCTCGTAACCGTCCCCGTCCAGATCGATGACCAGCGGCGATATGGAAGTCATGGCCGCCAGATCGAAAATCCGTATCGAGTCTGACACGTAGCCTGCGACTGCCCCGACGGGCCCGGGTAGAACATGCTCCAGCGCACGCGCAATGCGCGCCACATCGGACAAGGACCCGAGTGCAAGAGCCTTCACGGCGTCCAGCGCCGGCGGCCCCTGCAAGCCGTTGATCCGCTGAAGACTATCGGCAATGCGCTCACCGAAGCCCGCTGCCACCGTGCTGCCCGTCGCTTCCACCACCTGAACCAGCTCGCCTAGCTGATCGCCCATCCACATGATCGCGTCAGCGTAGAAGGCCGCCGCGCGCCCAGCCATGGTCTGACTGAAATCCTGCGCTTGATCATAGGCCGCGACGAGACGTTGCATGCCGCTGGCCCCGCGCTCGACGATGTCACGGTAGCCGTCCACGGCCGATTCGATCAGGTCGGTCACATCGCCGGCCAGCGCCACGCGTTTTTCCTCGGCGAAGAGCCGTGCGGATCCCGCGACTTCGGCCGCCTCGCGAATTTGCGGCGCCATCTGCTCTATTCTGTCGGTGGTCCAGACCCGTGCCGCGTCGAGCGCGATATTCGCTTCCTGGACTATGGTGCCGGCCAGCACCACTGAAGCGCCAAGCAGGGCCGCATCATTTTTCACCCGGCCGGCGAGCGCGGCGTTGAAACCGTCGCGCACGGTGCCCCAGTCACGCACCACCGGCAGATCAGGGAAAAATGCCCTGCCGAGGGCATTGAGTTCTGCGCTCGGCGCGAACGACATGGCCATCAGGGCACCGCCCACACTGCGAAGGGCGGCCTCGGATTCGGATACGCCGCCGACGTTGAAGAAGCTGGCCGCGATCGAGGCGATGCGCTGCGCACCGGATACGTCCACATAGGCCTGACTCATCACTTGTCCGTCAGCCAGCAGCGCGCTGGCCCGGTTGGCTGGCGCGAGGAACGAGGTGTCGAGCTTGTGGGCGCTCGCTGCATCGCGGCTGCCGAAATCGTGCGCGACGACTACACCGCCCACATGGCCCCCGCCGAGGCGCGCCACGACATCGCGAGCATCGACGAAATGCGCACCGCTGACACCCGCGAGGCGCGACGGGTCGAACGCGTTGTGCATCTGCTCGATGCCGTCGCGCGCCGACAAGCCGTTGAAGCTCACCACGGAGAGCGCGACGCCGGCGGTAGGATTTTGGAACTTCGGGTCCCCGTAGTCGTAAGCGGCGTACTGGGCCAGCGCACCACCCAGGCTGTGCCCGGCAAAGGTCAGCTTGCGAACCTGGGTCAGGTCGCGCAAACGCTCGAAGACGCGGGCCCGGTTGCGCTGCCACTGCTCGGTGCCGAGGCTCACGTCGGCAAACGCGTCCTTGGCATCCTGCGTGCCGGTGAAGGCAACGATGTACTCGCCGGGGTTGTCGAGGCTGCGGTAGATCGCGGCGTTGAACCCCGTGGGGGCGGCACTGCCTGCGTCCGTGATTGGCTCTCCCACACGCTCGAAGCGCGCGCCGGGCGCCGCATCGGGGAAGCTCGAGACAGCGTTGTCGTAGGCCGCGGCACTCGCGGCAAGTGCGTTGCGGGCCAGTTCTTCCGTGATCATGATTCAGCTCCTTGCTTGCAGAAGTCGATGACTTTCAGTGTCCGGCGATTGTGCTCGTCGCTGCGGTCGTTGAAGAACGAGGGGGCATGGGCGACGGCCAGCCGGCAGCCGTCCGGCGAGACGGCCGGGCTGAGGATGTAGCCGTCGAGCACCTTCGTGGCCTTGCCGTGGGCTACCAGGTACCCGCCCTGCTTACCGGGGTCCTTGGCGCTGCGGTCGCCACCGTGGTAAATCACGAAGTAACCCGTTTTCACGGGCGCGACGAGCACGCTGCCACCACCGTCGTTCCATGGCCCGAGAGGCAAGTCCTCGTAAGCCACCTCGCCGGCGCTCGTGAGCCACCAGACGCGATGGCGCACCGCCCTCGGCCAGTCCCCGACCCATGTATTGGTCTTGTCGTCGAAATACTGGCCGTCGAGGAAGTAGGCGTCTTTGAATGCGTGGTAGCGAGGCGCGTGGATGTCCCAGCGGCCGAACGGCAAGGCGAGGGGATCGCCGCCGTTCGCCGGGTGCAGAACCACCGGGGCGTTGCGTTTGAAATCGGGATGCCAGGAGCCCAAATCCAGATACCCCTGGCCATCGAGCAGAACTTCCACGGAGCGAGCTTGCGACTCGCCCGGCTGCTCGGCGCGCCAGCGGCAGTTCATCTCGTCGAACCAGCGCCCGGGTTGCGCAATTTTTTCCCGGCCCGGCTCTCCCGACCAGTAGACCTTATCACCCGTTCTGACCTCGATCTCCCAGGCGATACGATCTCCGTAGCACAGCATCAGCACGTCACGCTTGAGCAGTGACGGTGTCTCACCAAGGTGCCAGCGGTACACCGCCCAACCGCCCGGCTTGCCGGCCCGCGGCGCACGACCCGTCAGAGTCGTCGTGAAAATGAGCGACTCGTCGTCGACCCAGTAGATGTTCTGCCCGGGGAAGCCTTTCACCCAGGACTCTGAATCGCTGACCGGATAGGGCGATTCGGTCGCGCGCGAGCAGCCGAGCCCGATGGCAAGGACGAGACTCAGAGACACACGCATCAGCACGCGCGCGCAGAGGGATGAAAGCTCACACACGTGACACATGGGATGGATTCCCCTCGTGGGTCAGGGCACCCGACTCGCGACACCGGCTTCTTGCCGCGCGCTTCTTGCCGGGCTTTGCCTGCTACGGCGTCGAAGCTACAACGCTCGCGCGGTGCTGTATACGCCGGCGCCGCGGTGTGCGCCGCAGCCCTACAAGCGGCGCGCATTCTCCTGACAGGCGAGCTCGACCGCCGGACCGCACACGAGGGTACCCGGCGACATCCGCATTCTCGGGCGCGTCTGACGACGCGCCGACAAGGTGTCGGGATCTCGACGATCATCAGGGAATCGCCGCGTGCCGGTCAGCCCCCATCGAACCGCCGAACGCCGCGCACGCAGGCCGAAGACCCGGCGCATGCCGGCCCGCTGCCGTGCACGAGGCTCTGAACCGTGATCCGTATCACGGAACGCGGGAGGCCGGGAGGCAACGACGAGGGTTGGCACACCGATTGCAACTATCCCGGTAGACATCGAGGAATCGGAGCACGAACATGCTTGTAGACAACCTGAGCGGCGCTGCGGTGCCCGCCCTGGCAAGGCAGGAGAAGCGCAGGCGGTATCCGCGCGTCAGCATCAACTCACCGTTCGAGATCATGTTGAAGGACGGATTCAAGGTACACGCCATCGCGCACGACATTTCCGAGGATGGCATCCAGGTACGTTGCGACCGCGCTACCGCTTGTCGCATGCACCCGAGCGGGCGCCACATCCGACGCGACGACCGCCCCGAGGTCATCGTTCGGCTTACCCTGCCGGTGCGTGGAGCGGCCTACGACCTGGTCGCGGTCTGCCATATCTATTATTTCGCCTTGTGCGACGACGGTGCCGTCGCGTTCGGGTTGCGCTTCAAGACCTTTGCCAGGGACGGCGCGCGGATGCTGGACGCTTTCATCGCGCAGTGCTTGATGCCGATGAAGCTCTAGCGTGGTGAGCTGATCGCGCGTTGACGCAATGCTCAGCTCCTGTCGCCGCGGCCTGTCCAGCGCCCCCCGTAGGCGCGGACTGCCGGGTGGCCGCGAACGGGGATGGCAGTGCATTCGATGCCCTGCGAGGTTCGCGGGATGAATCCCGCTCCTACGGCGGGCCGCCCAATGCAGTGCCAGCGCGTGCAGCGCATGAATGGCAGGCACGCCAAACGGGCTCGCATGGCGCAGGCGTGAACCCCCGTGCCAGCGGCAACGCCATTGTCCGTAGCGCCGCACGCCATCCACGGCACCCGCAGCCGTGCTACGCTTCGCCTGTGCGACGGATTCCTTAATCCCTTACCCGTGAGGTCGTGCAAAACGACAAAGGCGAGGCTGTTGGGGAAACGGTGGATAGCGCACGATGATGATGACTCTCGCAAAGCCGCCAAGCACGCAAAGAAGATCGATCTGCCTCAATATGGCGCTCGACGCTACCGGGGATATCCCCGTCATCAGAGTTTTCCGCGCCCCCTTTGCGTGCTTTGCGTCTTGGGCGTGCATTATCGGGCGTGTGATCACCGCAACGTCTCGCGCTCGACGCCCTGTTTGGTTCCGGCTCCGCCGGGTTAGGTATACTCCGAGCAATCGCCGCGCGCGAGGCCGGCACGGTCGACCCCGACCGTGTGTTCGCCCACGCCGGCGCACGCACGGGTGAAGTTCGCGATGCTGCCTCCCGTCCAACTGCCGGACCCGGAATGACTCGACACGCCACAAGCCGGCGCGTGCACGTCCTCGCGCTTGTGCTGCTCGCAACCGTTTTCAGCGCGCCGCCACAGGCGAGCACTCGACTGGTTCTGGTGGACATGCTGAGAGCAGGCGCATTTTCGGATCTCGACAGGGTCCTGCGCGAGACTCAGGCCCGTTACGAGGCGGGCGAGTCCAGCGAGGAGACCGTGGAGAACAGCTATTTCGCCTTTGCCAACTCGAGCCCCGATCTCGCCGCGCGGCTCGGGGAATGGGTCAAGGCAGAACCCGGAGCCTACACCGCGCGCCTGGCGCGCGCGGTGTACTACTGGAACTTGGGGCTGCTGGCGCGCGGCGCACGGCGCGGCGCGCTGCCGCAAACGACGCGTTACGCCAGAATGCGCGTCTACTTCGCCCGCTGCGCCATGGACACCCTGCACGCCATCGGCACGAATCCGCGGGTGGGGTTCGCCTACGGCCTGCTCATCCGCATCGCCACCGAGCTCGGCAACGAAGCCGATGTGCTGCGCATCACACGCATCGGGCTCAAGGCCGATCCACGGTCCTTCATCGTGCGCCGGCGCTACCTCGACAGCCTGCGCCCCTGGTGGCAAAAGGACTCCGGGGACGCCGGCGTGGCCTTCGCCCGCATCAATGCATTTGTCGACGCTATCCGGGCCGAGCGGGCTTCCAACCCGGATCTGGCCGTGCTGCAGGGATACGTGGAATTCGTGCGCGCGGATCTGCTCGCGCGCCGCGGCAAGCGCGCGCTGGCACGCGACTACTACGATCGCGCGCTGCAGTTCGGTGCGTACTGGGCGTACCTTTATCGCCGCGGGATCAACCATTTTCGCCTGGGCGAGCACGACATGGCACTGCGCGATTTCGACCACGCACTGGATCTACGCCCCCAGGCCACGGAAATCCTCAACATGCGTGCGCGCGCCCTGCGCGCACTGGGACGCATC
The DNA here is from genome assembly GCA_964605765.1 of uncultured Ectothiorhodospiraceae bacterium. Lineage (GTDB taxonomy): Bacteria > Pseudomonadota > Gammaproteobacteria > HK1 > HK1 > CAZSDY01. The sequence continues at coordinate 15,140 of CAZSDY010000055.1, forward strand.
GACGATGCGCTCGCCGACTGGAAGCTGGCGCTCGCCTTGAATCCTTACGACCCGCTCGTGCTGCTGCAGGAGGCCTATGGGCTGCGCCAGCACAAGCGCATACCCGAGGCCATCGCGGCCCTCGACAGGGCGATGCAGTTCGGGGCACAAAATGAATATATCTGGGATGCGCGCGGGCGCATGTACTTGTACGATCTGGAGGACTTCGGAAAAGCCAGCAGCGATCTCGAGCGCGCGACCGAATTGAACCCTGCCAGCACCAAGTACTGGTTCAACTACGCGCTGGCGCTGTTCAAGAGTGGCGATTGCGGGGCCATGGGCGCACTGACGCGTTATCTCGAGCTGTGCGTGCTGGGCGGATGCCCGGAAGAAAGCACGGCATGGGCAGGTGGCATGATGCAGCGCATGTCGCAAGACGACGCGTGCCTGCACTGATCGGCCGCGCGTGGTCAACGGCGCCGGCCACAGGAGTGTGATCGATGATCACGGACATTGAACCCGTCGGTGCGCAGCTGGAAAAATGCGTACGCGACTTCACCGACGTCGCAGTCGTGGGCATCAGCGGCGGCGTGGACAGCGCCGTCGTGGCAAGCATCTGCGTCGCCGCACTCGGCAAGGACAACGTTCACCTGGTTTCCATGCCGTACGACGACACCGACATTCAATCCTTCAATGCGCGCAGCGCGGAGCTCGCGGTCAAGCTCGGCGCCCATCATCATGTAGTCGCCATCGGCGGGCCCACGAAGGCGCTGGTCTGCGCTGTCGAGCAGCTCTTCGAGGACGTGCCGCTCAACACGCTCACGCCGGCCAACACGCGTCCGCGCGTGCGCATGAGCGTGCTGTATGCCATTTCAGGTGAGCTCGGCTACCGTTGCGGGCGACGCGTGCGGGTTATGGGCACCGGCCATATGTCGGAAGACCTGATCGGCTACGATACCAAGGGTGGGGACGCGTTGTGCGATATCTTCATCCTCTCCGATTTCGTCAAGTCAGAGGTCTATCAGCTTGCCGTGCACTATGCTGTGCCGAAGAGCATCATCGATGCGGTGCCCTCGGCCGGCTTGTACCCGGGACAAACCGACGCGGGCGAGCTCGGCCACACCTACGACGAGCTGGAGCGTCCCACACTCATCCTGCACGGCCTGCTCAAGCGCGGCGTATCCATCTCCGACATTCAACCCGACAGGGAGGAATTCGAGATTGTGGAACGCGAGAAGGCGGCGTTTGTCATTGACCGCTACAAGCTGCACTCGCACAAGCACGAGGCGCCGGCCACGGTGGATCTGCGCAAACCCGGCTGGTTCAAGACCTCGTAACCACCACCAAAAGGCCGCCCTGGCGCGCACACGGCAAGTGCGGAACACGACATGGAAAGCAAATCCTCGATGCACAGACCCCGAACGCTGAAGATAAGGAACGGCGAGAAAGCCGTACCGACGTTCTCCACCGACGAGATGCAGCGCCGGCTCGCCACGCTGCGCAAGCACATGTCGGACAACGACATCAGCTACGCGCTGTTCACGTCCATACACAACATCAACTACTTTGCCGACTTCGTCCACTGCACGTTCGGCAGACCGTACGGCCTGGTGGTCAGCTCCGGCGCGTCGACCACCATCAGCGCCAACATCGATGGTGGCCAACCGTGGCGGCAGTCTTTCGGCGACAACCTCGTCGTGACGGCAGACGGCGCCGAGAACATCACCGGCTTTCCCTTTGGCCCCGAGCACAACATCATCAAGCGTTGACCGGGCTGCGGGGCGGCCGCGTCGCGTTGCTCGCACGGTGCAGGGGGACTCGACAAGCCGGGCTGGGGGGGGAAACCGCAGGAGCGGGGACGTCCCGTGAAGCTCCCGGGGTACCCGGCGCCGTGCCATCGACGCTCGAAGACCGAAGCTCGCTGTTACACGCGGCATCGACACGCTGGGATGGCCCGCAGAGCATATTGAGTGCCCCGCGCAACGGGCTGAGCGGCACCACGGGCGACGGCACACGAAGTGCTTCGCGCCGCCTGCGGGCATCTGCCAGCCAGCCGCGCAGTTGCGCCGCAATCGTGCGGTAGGTTCTGAACGCTCGGCGCTGGTAGGCGCCAACGGGCTGGCCGATGGCGAGCGCACGGCGCTCATACTCATCGACGAGCGCCATCAGATCGCGCTCCGCCATCGGCTGACACGGCGCCGGCCACGCGCCCGCACCGCGCAAGGGCACGTCCCGCGACACCGGCCGACGCCCCTGTCCACGGC
>CAZSDY010000056.1:0-17146 GCA_964605765.1 uncultured Ectothiorhodospiraceae bacterium
CTATGCGCCCTCCTCGCGCCTTGCCAGGCAGGCGCCTCGACGCCCCAAAACATGGCGTTATTAATTCGCGAGCCCTTAGCTCCCGGACGAGTCGGCACAACATGACGAAACCCGCCGGTGTCAGGGGGCAGGGTGAATGCGGCGGCTGCGTACGCAACGTTCATGTCCTTATCCGGCGAGAGCGGCTCAATCGGCTCCCGCTCATCGACGACAACCGCTTCCAATCGCTCGCCCCCGGCAGCGGAAAGAATGGTCGACACAATCTGAGACATGACCCAAGATCGCGTATCCTGGGCCATTACGGGAATCCTATGTTCGTGTCACCGCACCAGATGCCGGCTGGCGCGCCGTCCACAGCATCATTAGAAGGACAATGATGCCTGAAGGGATTGTACGAAATCGACTCCCCGCGCGCGCGGGTTTGCAATGCCATTCATGAAATGGAGCGAATTACTGAATTCATTTTTTCCAAGCGGCCGCTCACAATCGAACGATGGAGATACGCGGGGCGGTTATCACAAGGCAGGCGCGACGCAAGGCTGGAGAACTGTACAAACGCCGGCACTTTCCCGGCCACATTCAAGGAAGCTCCAAGAGGCCCCACCATGCAATACCAAGCCCCCCGGTCCATAGAAGAGACCGTCGGCCTGCTGGCCAGGGCGAACGGGGACGCCAGGGTGCTGGCAGGTGGTACCGACCTGCTCGTGCAACTACGCTCCGGGCTCATCAGCCCCGCTCTGGTGGTCGACATCAAGCACATCGCCGAGACCCGCGCCATCACTGCGGAAGACGGCGGTTTCCGCATCGGCGCCGCGGTCAGCGCGGCCGAGCTAAACGAGCATCCCCAGGTGATGAAGCTCTGGCCGGGGGTGGTGGAGGCAGTCGACCTCATCGGCTCGACCCAGATTCAGGGACGCGCCTCCATGGGTGGGAATCTGTGCAACGCTTCCCCGGCGGCGGACAGCGTGCCGGCGCTCACCGTGGCCCGCGCCACCTGCCGAGTTGCCGGCCCGGGAGGCAGCCGCGACATACCGGTAGAGGACGTCTGCACCGGCCCCGGTCAAACCTCGCTGGCAGGCGGCGAGTTCGTGGTCTCGTTCTTCCTGCCTGCCAGACCGGCGCATTCCGGGGATGCGTATCTGCGTTTCATACCGAGGACCGAGATGGATATCGCGGTGGTCGGTGCCGGCGTCAGCCTCGCCCTGGACGCAAATGGGGTGTGCAGCACGGCGCACGTTGCACTCGGGGCGGTCGCGCCCACCGCGTTGCTGGTTTCCGAGGCGGGCGACGCCCTGATAGGGACGCGCCTGGACGAGGTGGCGCTGCAGAATCTGGCGGCAGCGGCGAGCGCCGCCTGCCGGCCCATTGACGACAAACGTGGCACGGTCGCGTATCGAACCAAGGTGGCCGGCGTGCTGGCACGCCGGGCCGCCGGAATCGCCCTGCAGCGAGCGAAGAGCAACTGACATGCCGAAGATTCATGTATCCACCACCATCAACGGTGACGCGGTGGAGTTCCTGTGTCGCTCGGAGCAAACGTTGCTGGACGTGCTGCGCGATGAGCTGCAACTCACCGGCAGCAAAGAAGGCTGCGCCTGCGGTGACTGCGGCGCCTGCAGCGTCATGCTCGACCGCCGCCTGGTGTGCGCCTGCCTGGTGCTGGCGGTCGAGACCGAGGGCTGCCGGATCGAGACCATCGAAGGCATGGCCGAGGGCGAGCGGCTGCACCCGCTGCAACAGAAGTTTCTCGATCATGCGGCCCTACAGTGCGGCATCTGCACCCCGGGGTTCTTGATGGCCGCAAGAGCCTTGCTGGAGAAGCATCCCGATCCCACCGAGACCCAGGTGCGCTACTGGCTAGCGGGCAACCTTTGCCGGTGCACCGGCTACGACAAGATAGTGCGCGCGGTGCTGGACGCTGCGCGGGAAATGCGAGGGGCTGCGTAGATGGCAACCGTCCCCAAAGGACCTGCAAGCGGGAAGACCCTGAAATACGTCGGCACCCGTGGACCACGCGCCGATGGCATAGACAAGGTGACGGGGCGCGCCCGGTTCGGTGCCGACATGCACGCACCCAACATGCTGGTCGGCAAGGTGCTGCGCAGCCCTCATCCGCATGCCCGCATCAGATCGATCGACACCTCAAAGGCGCAGGCGCTGCCGGGCGTCAAGGCGGTGGTAACCTCGGTCGATTTTGCCGAGGTGCCTTCCGAGTTCGTAGCCATGGGTGAGCTGGTGGTCAACTACCGCGATATGACCCGCAACGTCATGGCGCAGGACAAGGTGTTATACGAAGGCCATGCGGTGGCGGCGCTGGCGGCTACCAGCGACGCCATCGCCCGCCAGGCGCTGGGCTTGATTGAGGTCGATTACGAGGTCTTGCCGCACGTAATCGATGTGCGCGAGGCCATCGAGCCCGGCGCGCCTTTGCTGCACGACGACATGTTCACCATCGGCATGGTGCCCGCACCGGACAAGCCGTCAAACATCGCCAAGCGGGTCGAGTTCGGTCATGGGGACGTGGAAGCGGGCTTTGCCAGGGCCGATGTCATCATCGAGCGGGAGTTCGAAACCCAGCCGGTGCATCAAGGCTATATCGAGCCGCACGCCTGCCTCGCCAACGTTCGCGAAGACGGCCAGGCGGAACTCTGGTGCACCACCCAGGGACACTTTGCGGTGCGCGGGCATTGTGCGAAATTGCTGGGCTGGGAAATCTCCAGGCTCAGGGTCACCGCATCGGAGATCGGCGGCGGGTTCGGTGGAAAGACCGTCGTCTACCTCGAGCCGGTCGCCCTCAATCTGTCGCGCAAGTCCGGCCAACCGGTGAAGATGGTGATGAGCCGCGAGGAGGTGTTCCGCGCCACCGGCCCGACCTCGGGCGCCTGCGTGAAGGTGAGGATTGGCGCCACCCGCGATGGGCGGATCACCGCGGCCGACGCCCTGCTCTACTATCAGGCGGGTGCGTTCCAGGGCTCTCCCGTGCAACTCGGCGCCATGTGCGCGTTCGCGCCCTATGATCTGGAGCACGTCAGAAGCATCGGCTTCGACGTGGTCACGAATCGTCCCAAGACCGCGGCCTATCGCGCACCCGGCGGTCCGATCTCGGAATATGCCGTCGAGTGCGTGCTGGACGAGCTGGCCGGGGAGCTTGGGCTGGATCCGGTGGATCTGCGTGTGAAGAACGCGGCCAAGGAAGGGACGCAGTCTTCCTATGGTCCCAGGTTCGGGGTCATCGGTCTGGTGGATACGCTGCAAGCCGTCAAGCACCACGAGCACTATTGCGCACCGCTGGGACCGAACCAGGGCCGAGGGGTTGCCACCGGTTTCTGGTTCAACTTCGGCGGTGAGACCTGCGCTACCCTCAATGTCGGCGCGGATGGCGCCGTGGGTCTGGTCGCGGGCACCCCCGATATCGGCGGCTCACGCGCCTCGCTGTGCCTGATGGCAGCCGAAGAATTCGGTATTGACGTGGACTTGATCCGACCGGTCATCGGCGATACCGGCTCGCTCGGCTACAACTTCCTCACCGGTGGCAGCCGCGCCACCTTTGCCAGCGGTATGGCCGTCATCGATGCGGCCCGTGACGTCATCCGTCAACTGTGCGAGCGCGCGGCCCAGATCTGGGACATACCCGTCGACGCGGTGGTGTGGGAGCAGGGTGAAGCGAGACCCGCCGGCCACAATGCCGGAAAGTTCGAGCCGTTGTCGCTGGCAGCCCTGGCCGAGATGTCGGGCAAGACCGGCGGACCGATAACCGGCACCGCCGCGATCAACGCGCAGGGCGCCGGGCCGAGCTTCGGCACCCACATCGTCGATGTGGAGGTGGATGAGGAAACCGGCCGTGTCGACATTCTGCGCTACACAGTGGTCCAGGATGCCGGCCGGGCCATCCACCCGAGCTATGTCGAGGGACAGATGCAGGGCGGTGCGGTGCAGGGTATCGGCTGGGCGCTCAACGAAGAGTACATATACGGTGAGGACGGCAAGCTTCAGAACGCGGGCTTCCTCGATTACCGCATGCCGGTGTGCTCGGACGTACCCATGATCGACACCGTCATTGTCGAGGTCCCCAACCCCACCCACCCTTACGGGGTGCGAGGGGTCGGCGAGACGCCCATCATTCCGCCCATGGCGGCCATCACCAACGCCGTCAACCAGGCCATCGGAATTCGTTTCTTCGAGCTGCCGATGAGCCCGCCCAGAGTACTGTCGGCTGTGCAGCAAGCGAAGAGCAGCGGTGGCTGATCGGTCCCATGGCCAAGGTCGTCCTGGTCGGTAATCTCGGTCAGCTCGCCGGCGGCGAGACCGAGCTGGAGGTGGATGCGAAGAACGTGCGCCAGCTCTTCAACGAGCTCGGCAAGCGCTTCCCCGAGCTCGCGCCGCACCTGGAGAAAGGGGTCGCCGTCGCCATTGACGGCAACATCCATCAGGACGCGTGGTTCGCCAAGATCGCCGCCGACAGCGAAGTCCATCTGATGCCGGCGATCGGCGGCGGATGAGTCGGTCGGCCGAGCTTAGGGCTCGCGAAAGAATAACTCCGTGCTTTGCACCACCGATCCATCCCGCCTGGCGGCGTTGCTCGTTCGCTTACATGCAACGACTGTGCGCCCTCCTCGCGCCTTGCCGGGCGGGCGCCTCGACGCCCCAAGAGATGGAGTTATTCTTTCGCGAGCCCTTAGCGGGGATCCCACCCGACATGGCCATGCGCCTCGAAGAGGCCTTTGGCAGTAGCGCCGATACCTGACTGCGCATGCAGGCGGCTTACGATCTTGCCTGGGCCAGACACCACGAAGACCAGACCGACGTGCAACGCCATGCCCTTGAATTGGGTCAGGACGATAGTGTAAAACCCCGGATACAAGTAGACGCGAAGTTCGCGAGCGGGAAGATGTCACCTCACGCTGCCGTGCCGGAGGTGACCGACCCTCATCAAAAAAACGGGAAGAGGCCATGACCACGAGAAACCATAAGCTAACGCTTTCCGAGCTCGAGCAAAAGCTCAAGGCCCGGGAGATCAATCGCCGCGAGTTCATCGCGGGTACCACCGCCCTCGGGTTTTCGCTCGGCGCGGCGACATCCCTGCTCAGCGAAAGCGTACGGGCGGCAACGCCGAAACGCGGGGGACGTCTCAAGGTTGCGCATGTCTATTCGAGCTCTGCGGACACCTTCGACCCCACGGAGATGACCAGCACCCCTGATGCGGTCCGAGCCTGGGGGGTCTACAACGGGCTCGCCCGCGTCACCCGCAAGATGGAGGCGGAGCCGATGCTGGCGGAGGAATGGGAAACCAAGCCGGGCGCCAGGGAATGGACGTTCAAGCTGCGCGAAGGGGTGGAGTTTCACAATGGCAAGAGCTTCGAGGCGGAGGATGTCATCGCGAGCCTCTCGCGCCACCTCGCGCCGGACTCCAAGTCGCCGGCCAAGCCGCTGCTCGAGGACATCACCGAGATGAAGGCCGACGGGAAACACCGCGTCAACTTCACTCTGAAGTCCGGCAATGCGCTGCTGCCGATGACCTTTGCGGCCGACTACCACAGCACGATTCACCCGGCGGGATTCACCGACTTCGCGCATCCTGTCGGCACCGGCCCGTACAGGGTCACGGATTTCAAACCGGGCCTGCACTGTCTGTTTTCACGCTTCGAGAATTACTGGAAGAGCGGAGTCGCCCATCTCGACGAAGTGGAGACCATTCCCATCACGGACATGGTCAGCCGCATCAATGCGATCCGGACGGGCGACGTGCATGTCATCGAAGAGGTCGATCCCAAGCTCATAGCGCAGATAAAAAAGGTGTCGGGTATCGATATCGTTTCGGCCCCCAGCGCCACCTTCCGGATTTTCGACCTGATGTGCGACCGCCCGCCCACCGACAATCTGGATGTCCGGCTTGCGTTCAAGTACGCCATCAATCGCGAGCAGATCGTCAAGAACATCTACCGCGGCTTCGCCATCGTCGCCAATGACCACCCGGTAGCGCCCTTCATGGCGGATTTCTGCCCCGAGGTAAAGCAGCGGCCATACGATCCCGACAAGGCGGCGTATCACTGGAAGAAAGGCGGGATGGCGGGCAAGACCCTGGAGATCTATTCGTCGGACGCGGCGGGCGCGAACTCCGTCAACCTGGCGCTGCTGCTGGATGAGTCCGCCAAGGCGGCGAGCATGGACCTCAAGGTCGTGAGGCGGCCCGCCGACGGGTACTGGAGCGATACCTGGATGAAGTTCCCGGTCAATCAGTCCGGATGGAATGCGCGACCCACGGCGGACCTTATTCTGACGATCGCGCACAAGTCGGACGCACCGTGGAACGAAACGCAGTGGAAGAACCCGCGCTTCGACGAGCTTCTCAAGCAAGGCCGGGTCGAGCTCGACAAGTCCCGCCGCAAGGCGATCTACTGCGAGGCCCAGCAATTGCTGAGCGACGAGGGTGGTGCGCTGATCCCGGCTTTCATCAACTACATCGACGCCAAGCGAAGCATCGTCAAGGGATGGGAACCGTATCCGGCGTTCACTCTCCTGGGAGGCGAGTTCTTCGAAACCGCCTGGCTCGATACGTGACGCTCCGAAACGCGGAAACGGGCCCCATTCTCGCTTCGTAACATCGATTGGCACGATTCGTCTATCGATTAACGGGGGTCCGCGTGCACCGGCGCTGGGCCTGCGCCGTCAGACCCAGCGTCGCGGCGCGGCGTGTGTTTCGTTGCGGGTATGGACCCGCACCTCGCCCTCGAAGGCCTCTATGCAGGTGGTGATAGAGAACTTGTCCTGATCAGCCGTCTGCGTCATTCGGCACACCACCGATGCACGCCATTCGCCGCGGCTTAACTCGAAACGCCATTGCACCTCGGCGCGCGCGCTCAGCGGATCGTCGGCCACGATGATGTGGCGCTGTTCACCTGTTGCATCCGCGTTGAGATCGATATCCTCACGCGTAAAGGCGCCGTCGTCCTTCTTATAGGTGTGAACAATCCGCCCGGACACGATGTCGTGCTCGATGCTGCGCTCGCGGCTGAACGGACGGTTCCAGCGAATTCCCCGGGGGCGGGGCATCGCTGCCTTGCCGAGGCGTGATTCGCTTTCGACCGCGAGCGCGGTTCGCCGCGGCAGATCGATATGGCACTTGCCCGCCGACAGGCTCAAGGTTACCGGCGTCGGCGAGGGCCATGCCAAGGGCCAGTAGACGCTCGACACGGCAACGCGAATGCGGTGCCCCGCAGGGATGATTTGAGCCACATCGTTGAGTTTCACCTGCACCGTGTACGCCTCGCCGGGGGTCAGGGGCCGCGGGTCGCAGTGCCCGTTGCGGTGGGTGAGATTGAGCAGACCGTAGGTGATCCGCGTGGCCGTTCCGTCCGCGAACACGTCCACCAGGCGCACAGCGAGCATCGCCAGCGGCTGATCCGCCGCAACCCTCAAGGTTGCGACCGGTGCGCCGTGCAGGGCAAAGGGCTCCGGCAGCAATTCGGTTTCGAACACCAGCGAGCCCGCGTCGTCCGCGCGCTGGTCGAGCGGCATCTCGGGTCCAATGCCGTGCGGCGTCCACTCGCCGCCGATCAACCCCGTGCTCGAGGGGCTGCGCAGTTGCAGGATAGCGCAGGGGCCGGCGTGGCGTTCCAGGCCTTGCTGATTGAGGAACATCCGCTCGTTGCGGGTGCCGGACGGCGGCCAGCCGTTTTCAGTAATCCAGTTTCCGTCGCGCTGCGCGTACGCCTGCCGGGGAGGCACGGAGTCTTGCTGGTAGATGTGCATCATCGGTTCGGCGTCGATGCCGTTTTGAACGCCCTTTAGCCAGCGGTCCCACCAGCGCACGGCGTCGTGCAGGAATCCCACCCCGGGCCCGGGCACCCCGATGTGCGGGTAGGCATGCGCCCAGGGGCCGATGAGTGCGCGGCGCGGCGTCTCGAGGTTTTGCATCAGTCGCGGGATGGCGTTGCTGTAGCCGTCCGCCCAGCCACCGACCGCGTATACCGCGCACGTGATCCGCGAGTAGTCTTCGCACACCGACCCGTGACGCCAGTATGCGTCCCGCGCCTGGTGTTGCAACCAGTTGGCTACCAGATTCGGGGCGCTGTCGATGCGTTCAAACCACACTTCCCGCCAGCGCTCGCCAACCGCCTGCGGGTCCGGCGGGCGGCACATATAGCCCAGCATGTTCGCACCCCAGGTGAGGTTATTGCTCAGCAGACAGCCGCCCATGTAGTGCACGTCATCGGCGTAACGGTCGTCGGTAGAACACACGGTAATGATGGCGCGCAGCGATTCCGGACGCCGCGCGGCAATCTGCAGGCCTGCGAAGCCTCCCCAGGAAATGCCGATGAGCCCGGTGGCGCCGCTGCACCAGGATTGCGCGGCGATCCAGGCGAGTGCTTCGAGGGCATCGTCCTGCTCCTGCTTGACGTATTCGTCGAGCGGCGCTCCGCTGGAATCACCCGACCCGCGGAGATCGAGGCGGATGGCGGCGTAGCCGAAGCCCGCGAAGTAGGGATGCATCACGGCATCGCGCGGCGCGGTGAAGTCACGCTGGCGATACGGGATGTACTCGATCACCGCGGGGACGGGATCGTCTTCGGCGTCGGCCGGGATCCACATGCGCGCCGCCAGCTCGGTCCCGTCGGCCAGCGGGATGCGCAGGTTATCCACGATCCGGATTTCGCGCGGAAACTCGCCGACGATGTCGATATCGTCTTCGCACGCCGCCACCAGGTTTACCATTGATTCTCCCTCCTGAATGTCTGTGTGGAAGTCTGTTTCAGCTTTCGGCTCGATGGCGGCTCCTCGCCCGCATGGGTGCGGGCGTTGAACGCGAGCGGGGCGCGGAAGCTTTGCCTGCACACCCTGGCTTTCGCCCTCCAGCCCGGGAAGAGCAAACGCCGCCGTACGGCCGAGTATTTCACAATCGGGAACACTTATCCCTCGACCGCGGGAGGATAATGCGGGAGGTTGAGCCCGGTCCCGAAGCCGATCTCCAGCACTCGCCCTCGCGCACCCGCGATGGCCTCGCGACGATAGGGCTCCAGGGGTCTCATGCCGAGGTCGAGAAATCGGGGGAAGACTCGCTTCTCGTAGAAATCGTAGAGTCCCATGCTGCCTCCTCGGTTGCCCCCGTCACCGGCTGCCGAGCGCTCACGAGCAAGAGGCGAAAACGGATGTGCGCTACCGGCTCACGCCGGCTCACGCCCGGCGAGTTCTCACCAGACCGCAACGCCGACACTCGTCGCGCTCAACGCTGCCGGCGCGTCCGAAGCCGAAGGTTCCGCTGACGACGCGATAGTCATGAATCCCCAGCCGGCAGAGCAGGCGGCCAAGGAATTCCCACAGCTTTGCGTGATTGAGGTGCAACGTCTCTCCTCGTAACGAAATATACGATGCCGCGACCAGGGAGCGTCGATCCGCGTTGCGCCGCGCGCATCTTCAGCGGCCGACCGCAACCCGCAGGCGCGACTCACTCATGCATGTTCGACACCCTCGACAAGCATCCCTGCGCGACCATCATCCCCCTGCCGCGCCCGCCCCACGGCGTGCGCCAGGATTCGAGAACGCGCTGCAGGCGTTCCGTGCACCGTCAGCGCTCGCCCAGATAGGCCCGAATGACCACCGGATCGGTTCGTACCTCGTCGGGCGTGCCTTCGGAGATCTTCTCGCCGTGGTCGAGCACCACCACGTGCGTCGAGATATCCATGACCACGCTCATGTCGTGCTCGATGAGAACGATGGTGGTGGCGAACTCGTCATTGACGTCGAGGACGAAGCGGGCCATGTCCTCTTTTTCCTCGAGATTCATCCCGGCCATGGGTTCGTCGAGGAGCAGCACCTTCGGCTCCATCGCGAGCGCCCGGCCAAGCTCCACACGCTTCTGCAGACCGTAAGGCAGGCGGCCCACCGGGGTCTTTCGGATCGCCTGGATCTCGAGGAAGTCGATGATGTGCTCCACACGCTCGCGATGCTTGCTCTCCTCGGCGAGCGCCGGCCCCCAGTACAGCGCATGCAGAAGAAAATTGCTGTTCGTCTTCAACAGGCGCCCGGTCATGATGTTGTCGAGCGTGGTCATGCCCTTGAACAGCGCAATGTTCTGGAAGGTACGCGCGAATCCCAGCCTTGCCACCTGGTGGGTGCGCAGACGGGTTCGATCCTTGCCCTCGAAAATGACCTGGCCGTGCGATGGGCGGTAGAAGCCGCTGATGACGTTGAGCATCGACGTCTTGCCCGCACCGTTGGGGCCGATCATCGAGAAGATCTCGCGCTGTTGCACGCTGAAACCGACCCCCTGAAGCGCCTGGACACCCCCGAACTGCAGGTGAATGTCGTCCAGACACAGGAATGACTCGGTCAACGAGTTGGTGCGGTCCTGGATAGTTCGTTCGTTCATCTCGCGTGCACCGGGTGCCGGATGAACATCTTCGCGTGGTGAACCCGACTCCACAAGTGCGAGATGACCACTTGCCGCCTTGTCCGCTGGACGAGGCGCTCGGGCGGTTACCATTGCCCGTGCAGACAGCGGCCGGGATGAACTGCGCCGAGCACGCGGTCCCCCGGTTCTGGCTAAGGCCACACGAAGAGCGGCCCGGTCCGCACGCCGCAACAACGAAGCCGGCACGTGGACGGCCCCCGGGCGCGGTCTATCACATCCGCGGGCAGCCGTGAGTGGCCGGCACTCTGACCGGGAGATTCGCAAGAGAACTCGAGCTGAACGGCGCCGCCGTGGCCTGGGTGGGGCGTATGTCCGTTATCAGCTCTCCCGGATAGCCCCCTGGAAGGACGAGCTGCCAGGTCAGAGGGCCGCTCTCAATCGCCTGCAGAAGTGGCTGATCACCTCCACTCTGGCAAACTTCTTGTCGTTGCCGGGAACCAGGATCCACGGCGCGTGGCTGGTGCTGGTTCGCGCCACCATGTCATTGACGGCCACCTCGTACTTCTCCCAGCTCTCCCGGTTTCGCCAGTCCTCATCCGTGATCTTGTGGCGCTTCCAGGGGGTGCATTCACGTTCCTTGAAGCGTCGTAGCTGTTCGTCCTTGCTGATGTGAAACCAGAACTTGAGCAGCACCACGCCGTGCTCCCGCAGTTGCTCTTCGAAGTCGTTTATCTCCTGGTACGCGCGCATCCACTCGTTGGGCTTGGCGAACGCTTCCACCCGCTCGACCAGCACCCGCCCGTACCAGGAGCGATCGTAGATGGTGATGTGCCCGGCCCTGGGCACGTGGCGCCAGAAACGCCACAGGTAGTGGCGGGCCTTCTCCTCGTCGGTGGGGGCCGCGATCGAGATCACCCGGTAGAGTCTCGCGTCGAGTCCGGCGGTCACCCTGCGAATCGCCCCCCCTTTTCCCGCCGCGTCCCAGCCTTCGAAGATGGCCACCGTGTTCACCCCGGCAGCCTTCGCTCTCCACGCCAGCCCGTAGAGCTCGTTCTGGCGCCGGGAAAGCTTGCGCTTATAGCACTGCTCGGCCAAGGCCGCACTCGTGTCGACCTGGTCGAGAACAGTCCGGTTGGACGGCTCGGCCTGAGGCGGGGCAGGAGAATCCGCGCCGCACGCGACCGACTGCTTGACGCGGGCGCGCTCCTGCCCGTTGCTGATGGCCTCGAGCAGGGTGGTTCCCACGGTGATGTCCCGGTAGTTCCGATCCTCGGACTCCACGATGTGCCAGGGGCAGGTCTCGGAGTCCGTCAGGCGCACGGCGCGCTCGGAGACCTTGATGAACCGGTCATAGCGCTTGGAGAACTTCTTGGTGAACGGCGATGTCCTCGTCTTCTTGCCACCCTTCTTCGCATCGGCCTTCAACCGGCTTCGCTGCGCGTCCTTGGAGAGGTGGAACCACAACTTGACGATGATGGCGCCGTCTTGCGCCAACATGTTCTCGAGCTCCGCGATGCGCGACAAGGCGTGGTCGTACTCATCCTTTCGGATCCTGCGGAAAACGCGGTCGATGATCGGACGGGTGTACCAGGAGCCGAACATGATCCCCACCGTGCCCCGCGCCGGGAGGGTCCGCCAGAATCGCCAGAAGGCCGGTCGTTCGCGCTCCTCGTCACTCTCGTCCCAGAATGCGAACGCCTCCACACCCCGTGCGTCCAGCCACTCGTGCAAGCGGTTGACCACCTCCCCCTTACCGGCGCCTTCCACGCCGGAAAGGATGACGATGACCGGGGAAGTCGACCCTCTCAGCTCGCGCTGGACCTCGAGGAGCCGCGTGTGGAGTACCGGCTCGCGTTTCTTGAATTCCCGTTTGGAGATCTCCCGCCCCAGTTCCGCTGCTTCAAACATCTCGCATACCCCGCTGTGAGGTCCATATGCCGCTATGACACCTGATTTTCCCCATCTCCTTGATGATCCGCGTCAATCCGAAGCGGGAACTCGGGGGCTACACTGAACGAGCAATCCAACAGGCGGTGTACCGTAAATGGCGACACCGATGCGGCGTGGACTTGGCAGTGTTCTCCGCTGTCTCCGCCGGCGCGGTGGGAGTGGGCAGAAGGGGTTCGAGGACCAATGGTAGCTGCGCTCGTGAAAAAATGTTGGGAGATACGCACATGGCATTAGATGGAATCTGGACCGGCGAGCTCTACGGTATTTACGGCTGGGAGAGCACCGGCGTTTTGATCTTGGAGAAAGGACGGGTCCTGGGCGGTGGTAACAACCACTACTCGGTGGGAACCTATCAGGAGTCCGACGACGGCGTAAGCCTCTCCTTCGTCGTGGAGTACCATGGACAAGTGCGTACCTTGTTCGGAGAGTCGCGTCGAAACGTCTCCGTTAAATTTGAAGGCAAGCGGGACGGCTCGGTGATTGAAGGCACCCTGGCGCGCCCGGATCGGGCCGAAATGACCGTCACCTGCCGGCTGTCGAAGCGCGCCGATCTATCAGCCCTGCCTGCCTGAGGCCGGAGCCCAACGGAAACCCAGCCGAGAGCTGGGGGCGGTATCGTCAAGCGCTTC
This sequence comes from uncultured Ectothiorhodospiraceae bacterium, assembly GCA_964605765.1. Classification (GTDB taxonomy): domain Bacteria; phylum Pseudomonadota; class Gammaproteobacteria; order HK1; family HK1; genus CAZSDY01. The sequence goes on from CAZSDY010000056.1 coordinate 12,928, forward strand.
CTTGCGCTCGTCTCGGCTCGTCTCGCCATCACCACACAGCGAACCGTCTCTGCACCTGGACCCGCTTCCCCGGCGGGATTCGATTCGCCGCAATGTGCTTGTCCCGGTAGATAGACGGCGTGAGCGCATATACTATTAGCAGCGGGTGAGCAAGGAGCAACATCGATGAAAACAGTCAGGCAGTTGCTTGAACGCAAGGACGGCGAGATCTGGTCCATCGGGCCCGAGGCTTCCGTATACGCGGCCATAGAGCTCATGGCGGAGAAGCGTATTGGTGCGCTCATGGTTCTGGACCAGGGCAGGCCGCTCGGCATCCTCTCGGAGCGAGATTATGCCCGCAAGGTCATTCTGAAGGGCCGTGCCTCCGAGAAGACCCGCGTCGACGAGATTATGACGCGTGAGGTGTTCCACGCCACGCCGCAAAATACGCTCGATGAGTGCATGGCGCTGATGACCAACAAGAACATTCGCCACCTGCCCGTCATGGACGACGATCAGTTGCTGGGCATGCTGTCTCTGGGTGATCTCGTGAAGGCGATCATCGCCGAGCAGCAGTTCACCATCGAGGAGCTGGAGCACTACATCAGAGGCTGAGCGTTCAAGGGGTCAGATCCCTTGGTCGCATGAGGGCGCCGCCCGGTCTCTTCGGAGCCGCCAAGGGAATTCAAGAGACGCCTTTCCCTAACCCGGCCGAACCGGAACCAAACAGGGCATCGAGTGCTCGAGGCGTTGCGGCCTCACCGGGTTGGGATCACACGCCGGATAATGCACGCCCAAGTCGCAAAGCACGCAACGGGGGCGCGGAAAACTCTGATGACGGGGGTATCACCGGTAGCGTCGAGCGCCATATTGAGGCACATCGATCTCGTTTGCGTGCTCGGCGGCTTTGCGAGAGTCATCATCATCGTGCGCTATCCAGCGTTTCCCCAACAGCCTCGCCTTTGTCGCTTTGCACGAGCTCACGGCTAAGGGCCTAAACCGTGCCCACCCGACGCGCGCTCGACCGATTCATTCTCACCGTCTTCCCGATGGGGCACTTCGCCATCGACTGGCCGGGCTCGGCGATCTTCATCGTGGCGCCCGCGGTTGCGCTCGCCATGGGCCTCGGTCCGGCCGAGGTTGGCCTGCTGATTGCCATACACAGCGCGGGGGCGAGCCTCGCCTTCCTGCCGGCGGGTCTGCTCGCGGACCTGGTCAGGAACCGCGGCGTCCTGCTGGCCGCCACCTTCTGGTGGGTGATCGTCGGTTACCTGGCGGCCTCGATGTCCCCCGGGTTCTGGACCCTGGCGCTCGCCCTGTGTCTGGCCGATCTGGGTGATGCAGCCTGGCACCCCATTGCCACCGGGGTGATGGTGGAGCAGATGCCGGGACGCCGCGCGAGAGTGCTCGGCATTCATGCCATCGGCGGCACCCTGGCCGCGGTCGGGGCACCGCTCGTTGCGGGCTTTCTCCTGACCCGGTTCGAATGGCGTGCGGTGCTGCAATTCTCGGTGCTGCCGGCAGTCCTGCTGGGGCTCGTCTTCGCGTGGCGCTCTAGCTGGATTCCCGCTCGAAAGGCCTCGGGTCTGAGCCTGTCGGATGTCCGGTCGCTGGTGCGAATCTGGCTGGAGCCACGCGGGCTCAGGGCCATTGGCATCGTGGTGCTCTACAACATGTCACTCATGGCCGTGCTCGCCATGCTGCCGTTGTACATGCAGAGCACCCAGGGCTACACGAGCGCCGAGACCGGTGCCTTGTTTGCCGCGATCTGGCTCCTCGGCGCGGCAGCCCAGCCGGTGCTGGGCGCAATCTCCGACACGATCGGCCGAAAACGCGTGGCGGTGGCCGGACTCCTTGCCGCGGGCCTCCTGCTCGGGCTCATGATCATCGTCTCGCACCCGCAGTGGCTGATAGTGGTCGCGGTGGCTGGCGTGGGCACCCTCGGCGGGATCCGGGCAGTGCTACTGGCGTCGATGGTCGACGTCACCGGGAAGCACGAGTCCACGACGCTCGGGTTCGCGTTTGCCGTGATGGACGGGCTCGGCGCGCTCGGTGCGATGCTCGCCGGGGCACTCGGGTCCATCGACCTCGGCTATGCGTTCCTGCTGGCAGCCGGCCTGTCGGTAGCGGCAGTGGGCCTCACCCTGGGGCACTCCTTCGGCCCGCGGCCGGCCGAGAGCCGCGCCGCCTGATGCGCTGCACCAAACAGGCATTCGGCAGCGGCGAGACCCGGGCGCCTGTCGGGAAGAAAAGCGGTCGGTGTAGCTTTGAACAAGACTACACCGACCCCTTTTCCCCCGACGGGGTGTCAGGAGCCTGACTCGTACACCGCGACCGGCTCGCCCAGCATCGCCAGGTCCGGCTCGACACCGAGACCCGCGGCATCGCTGGCGTAGAGCCTGCCGCCGGCAACGCGCGGCCCCGAGCGTGCGACGCGCACGGTGTTGTAGTGGTGCAGGTCGGTCGTGTTGAACAGCAACTCGGGCGGCGTCGATGCGGCGAAGTGGGATACCGCCGCACTGGTGATCTCCCCGCCCCAGGTATCCTCGCAGACCACCGAGATACCGTGGTCGACCAGATAATCGCGAACCCTGCGTGCCTTGGTCAAGCCACCCAGGTTGGAGATCTTGAGGCAAACGACCTCGGCGGCACGGTCGTTGACAATGCGCTCCGCCATCGCGAGCCCGGTTACGCACTCGTCGAGCTTCATCGGCAGCGTGGTGCGGTCGCGGACCTGCAGGCATTCCTCGTAGCTGAGGCACGGCTGCTCGATCATCACGTCGAGGTCCGCCACTGCCCTGACGACCCGCACCGCATCGCTGAGTGACCAGCCCGTATTGGCATCCGCGTAGGCGACCTCGCCCGGCTCGATGGCGCTCATTGCCGCGCGGATCCGCTCGATATCATCCGGTGCGTTGCCGCCGACCTTGATCTGGAAGTGACGGTAACCCGCCTCGCGGTAGACTGCGAGCTCCGCGACCATCTCCTCGCGTGGTTTCTGCGGTACCACGCGGTACATGGGCGCGCCGTCGGTCAGCTTACCGCCCATCAGGACGTGGACCGGCAAACCGGCACTCTTCCCCAGGAGGTCCCAGCACGCCGCGTCGAGCGCCGACTTCGCGTAAGCGTGGCCCTTCAACGCCTCGTCCATCGCGCGTTCGATGACATGCAGCTCGCGCGGATCGCGGCCGATGATCGCCGGTGCGAGCCGCACCAGAGCACCGGCGACCCCCTCGGGATAGGCGGCAAGATAGTTGCCCCCGATCGGACAGCTCTCCCCGCAGCCGCTGAGCCCGGCGTCGGTGTCGACGACCACGACGGTCGTCTCGCCCGTGCGCAGCACGCGACGCGGTCCCCACTGGTAGCTACCCCCGACGTAGGGCAAATCCACGCGCCAGGCGCTTACCCGGATGATTCTCATCGCAGCAGGCTCGCGGCGGTACGCAGCTCAAGCACGGATCACGGAGGCAATCGTGGGGGAATTCTCTTCCAGCACATCGATGAGGCACGATCTGAATGCGTCCAGATCCTCGTCCATCATGGGTAGAGAGAGATTGATCATCCCTCGGCGCGCGTAAAACTGACCACGCGCCATCATGTCGAGATGGATCAACTCGAAGAGTGCCGCCGGCGTCTTCGCCCGGTCCAGCGGCGCGGTCGGGCGCTCATGGGTGAAATGAAACACCATCATGGACCCGAGGCCGGTGATCCGGATCGGCAGGTCCAGATGCGATACGGCATCGGATAGCGATTCCCGAAACGCGTTGCCACGCGCGAAGAAGGCGTCGGCGGCTTGAGCCGTGTAGACCTCGTTCAAGCCGGTGTAGCCCGCGGCCATGGTCAGGATATTGTTGTTGAACGTGCCCGCATGGGGCCAGGCCCCGGCCGTGGTCGGGTCGAACTTGTCGAGAATATCGGCTCTGCCGCCGAACGCGCCGAAAGTCAGGCCGCCCCCCACGTACTTGCCGAAAGAAACGATGTCCGGTCTGATACCGTGATGGCCGTGAAGCCCGCCCGCCGTCAAACGGGACGTCATGACCTCGTCGAAAACCAACAGGGCCCCGGTCTCGTGGGTGGCGCTTCTGAGACCTTGCAGGAACTCTTTGGTCGCCGGGATGCCGCCGCCGGCGCCGATCATGGGTTCGACGAGAACCGCCGCCAGGCGCGTGTCCAGATGCCGAATCCGGTCCATCGCGGCCTCGGTATCGTTGTAGGTCATTCGATGAATCGGGAATGGGAG
>CAZSDY010000057.1:0-16857 GCA_964605765.1 uncultured Ectothiorhodospiraceae bacterium
CGACGGTCGTCGCGCAGCGCGTTGGCGACGGCAACATCGAACCCTGCCCATTTCTCCCGGTACTCGGGCTTGAAGAAGGGCGTCGCCTCGTGCACCGCGTTGTTTCCCTCTACGGCGAGTCCGTAATACAGCACCTGGTTCAGCTCATGGCGGTCGATGGCGAGCGATAGAGCGCGGCGCAAACGCACGTCACGAATCAGCTTGCGCCACACCGGATCCTCGGCGTTGAGATTGGGATACAAGGCGATGTGTGATCCCTTGGTGGTCTGCCAAAGACGTACATCGTAGCCCGCGCGCTGCTCGCCTGCCTTCAGGAACGTGAAGTCGCTGAAGTTCAGGTGGCGCGCTTGCAGGTCAGTCTCGCCCGCGCCGGTCTTCGCAGGTATCAGCTTGCCGTCGACCACGTTCATGACCACGCGGTCGATGTAGGGCAGTTGAAGCCCGTTCTCGTCCACACGGTGAAAGTAGGGATTGCGCTCGAAAACGAAGCGTTGCGAGGGCCCCGCCGTGGTATTCACCCATGGCTGCAGCGAGGGTCGATCAGGATTGTTGTTCTTGTAGGGCCGGTCCTTGCGGTGATGCAGCGCGGACCAGTTGCGCTGGCCTTCCTGCTCGACCTTCTCGGCAAGCTCCTCGGGTGAGGTGTAACGCGCATGAAACTGCTTGAGATAATGTGCCGGGGCGAATATCTGCAGCGGGCGCGTGCCGGCCAGCCTGGCAAGGAAGTAGGGATTGGGCTTGCTCCAGGTATAGCGCACGGTGCGCTCGTCCAACACGTCGAATCGGGCCGCCTCTCCATCGACCCGCATCACCTTGGGCACGCCCGTGTGGGAAAGCTCGTCGTTGTTCGCGATATCTTCCCAGTAGTAACGAAAGTCCTCCGCCGTGAACGGGTGCCCGTCCGACCAGCGGTGCCCTGCACGCAGCTTGAACGTGAAGACCCTGTCGTCACGCACCTTCATGGACTCCAGGATATCCGGCACCACCTCGTAGTCCTGGTCATAACCGACCAGCCTGGCGTAGCCGTATACCACCATCAGGCGCACATCCTTGGTACGCCCCATCAGCAAACGCAAGGTGCCTCCGTGGTGGCCCGGCTCCCCGCCCCGGCCTGACACGTCAACCACCAGAGGATGGCTGGGGAGGCGCTCGCCGAGCGGCGCCAGGGTCCCGGCCGCGACCTTTTCCTGCAACACGGGTGATTGCGTGTAAGCGCGGCCGACCGCGGAACCGGCCAACCCGGCCAGGGCCGAGACCAGCAGCACGGCGAGCCGCGGGACTCTGGAGAAACACCCTCTCATTGCTGCACATCTCCTTGCGTCGCGATCTCGTGGCGCGCCCGGACAAAATGGCTCGGCTCGACCTCGACGAGATCCGGGTGGTCGTCGTCCCGAATGGCGTACTCGGGCGGCCACGCGGCAGGGCTCGACACCCGCCCCTCCAGCAACGCGTCCAGATCGAGTTTTCTGCCGGGGTCGGTCCTCGGCACGGCAGCAAGCAGCGCACGCGTGTAAGGATGCACGGGATTGACGAACAGCCGCTGCCTGGGCGCGATCTCGACCAGATTGCCCGCGCACATGACCGCGATCCGGTCCGCCATATAGTCGACCACAGCCAGATTGTGCGAGATGAACAGGTAGGTGAGCCCCAGCTCGCGCTGCAGGTCCTTGAGCAGATTGAGTATCTGCGCCTGCACCGAGACATCGAGGGCGGAAACCGGCTCATCGCAAATCAACAAGTCCGGATTCAACGCGAGAGCGCGCGCGATGCCGATACGTTGGCGCTGCCCGCCGGAGAAGCTGTGCGGGTAGCGCGACAGGAAGCGCGGGTCCAGGCCCACCTGGCGCATGAGTTCCTTGACGACGTGCGCACGCCCGGCGCGGCCATGCAGCTTGTGGATCACCAGTGGCTCGCTGATGAGATCGAATACGGTCATTCTGGGATTCAGCGAGCTGAACGGATCCTGGAATATGAGCTGCACCTTGCGCCGGTAGTCGCTCAGCGCCACGCGGTCCAGCGCGAGCACGGATAGCTCCCGCCCCTTGTCGCTGTAGACGATCTCGCCGCAGTCGGGAGCCACGGCACGCATGATGATCTTGCTGAGCGTCGTCTTTCCGCAACCGCTCTCTCCGACCAGCCCCAGGCACTCGCCGCGGCCGACCTCGAAGCACACATCGTGCACGACCTTGACGCGCGCCCTGGCCGAGCCCGCCATCCACGCGCCGCGGCGCATGCCGAAGGACTTGCCTACGTGCTGCACCGAGAGGATCGGACCCGCGGCATCGGCGAGCACGCGCGCCTCGACCCCGGGTGCGGGCTGCGCGCCTTGTGCATGACCCAGCTCACGGATAGGCGTCAGGCGCTCGCCCTCGGCCATGCCGACGCGGGGCACCGCTTTCATCAGCGCTTGCAGGTAGGGATGGCCCGGATTGTTGTAGATCTCGCCGATGCCGCCGCGCTCCATCACCTCACCGTTGTAGATCACGACGACCTCGTCGGCCATGTTGGCAACCACGCCCAGATCGTGCGTGATCAATAACAGTGCCATACCGAGCTCTGTCTGCAACGCCTTGATGAGCTGGAGGATTTGCGCCTGAATGGTGACATCCAGCGCGGTCGTGGGCTCGTCGGCAATCAGCAGCGCAGGCCTGCAGACCAGGGCCATCGCGATCATGGCGCGCTGGCGAAGCCCCCCGGAGAGTTCGAAGGGATACGTTTGCAGAGCCTTGCGCGGATCCGGGAAGCCGACGCGTCCGAGCATGTCGGCGGCAAGCTCAGCCGCCTGCGCCTCCCCGACATGGCGGTGCAGGCGCACCGCCTCCCCGATCTGGTTGCCCACCGTGTGCAGGGGCGAGAGCGAGGTCATGGGCTCCTGGAAGATCATCGAGATCCGCCCACCGCGCACTCTCCGGAAACGGGAACTGTCCGGCGCCAGCGCCGCCAGGTCTACGCTCGTACCGGGATCACCGGCCGGATCCCTGAAAAGTATTTGCCCCCCGATGATCTGCGCGCTTCCGGGCAGAATCCCCATCACCGCCTGCCCGGTGACGGTCTTGCCCGAGCCGGACTCGCCCACGATGGCGACGGAGCGGCCCGCGCCCACGGTGAACGACACACCGTCCACCGCGCGTACGACGCCCTGGCCGTGCAACGCAAACTGTACCTCGAGGTCCTTGACTTCCAGCAGCGCACGGTCGCTCATGGCCACGTTCCACGGCCGCGCAGCACACACGCCGGTGTGCACCGACATGGCACGCGTAGCAGCGCCGTGCTGTCATGGCGCATCGTCATGTGGGCACCTCGCGCGTCACCACGCAGGCCTCGCCCGGCCCGCTCACCCCCAGCGCGCGCAGGTTCTCGACCGTGCCGGGCGAAAGCGCCACGCGATTCTCCAGCGCCCATCGGGACGCGCACGCCGCTATCGCGTCGAAACCGTCCAGGCGCGAGTCGAGGCGGATGGTACGCCGCTCGCCCCGAATGACGAGTTGCATCCAGCCGTCCCGGCGGTCGCGCCGCGTGGAAAAGTAGCCGAGCTTCATGGCGCCAAGCCGAGTCCAGTGCAATCTGCCGCCCCAGGGGCGCACCTCGATGTATGCCGGATCGACGACCACCCGGGCGCGTTGGCGCATCCATGTCTGGACACCAAACGCGGCGAACAGCGCCACGCACGCGGCACAGACCAGGAAACCCGGCGACGCGAGCGGCAAGCGCGTGGCAGGCAGCGCGCTCAGGACGATCCCAGCCAGCGCTCGCGCGTAGTCTCCAATGACACGGTGTGTGGGATAGCGGTGCGTCAGGCCGGGCACATGGCCTCCCCGGCGTCCAGCCAGCGCACCGCCCCATGGCGGCGCGTCAGCTCGCACAAGGCGCGCAGAAACTGCCAGCACCCCTGGTCGTGAATCAGATGATGACTGAGAACGCCGGTCGGTTCCCCGCTGTCGACGCGCTCCTCACGTCGCGCGCGCAAGTGCCCGACCAGCGCGCCTATCACAGCCTCGTCGCCGGCGTATGCCCGCGTGCCGTGCCAGTCGATGAGGTCGACATGACAGTTACACTGATGCAAGCCCACGACGGGCTGCGCGTGGCGGCGCGGCTCATAAGCCGACAACCCGGTAATTCCCATGGCGGGCAGCTCGTCAACCAGCGCGTCGCTGATACGATTCCACGGCGGCACCAGAAACGGCAGCGCCGCCCCCCGAAACAGGGTGGCAAGGCGTGCCTGTCCACGCGCCAGCTCGTCGCACATCACCGCGACAGACCGGTGTGCGCCGAGTTCAGCCTTCTTGGCGCTGCGCGGCGCGTGATTGCAATGCGCATATCCATGCTGCAACACGGCCACGTCGCGGCACGCGCGAAGGCGCTCGGCCAGCGCCGGGCGGGCGCGGTAGGGAATGACGGCCAAGCCGAGCGGTATACGGGCCACATCCCTCAACTGCAACAACCTCTCGAGCGCGGGCGTGACCGCACAGGCGTCGTCGTCGCGCCACCACAGGGTGGCGAGCCGTCCGGCCTCCGTCCATCGATCGAGCTCGACACTGAGAGATTGCCAGTTCGAATCTGCACGCTTTCCCGACATTCCCGCTCACGTTCCCGGCGCTTCGACCATCGCGCAACCTCATGGAGCCCCGGGGATCATGCGAATACCCAGGCGACGGGCCGCAGCGTTGGCAGCAGCGCGACGGCCTGAACAGCGTTCGCGCGTGCGTATGATATCCGGGCAACGGGGGTTTTTCACCCAAGCGGCGCATACATTGTGCCTTTGGTCGAAGCAGGTGTGCCCTACCACAGAAAACTTCCCCAACCCCACCGCCGGGCCTTCTCCCATCGACATGGTGCATGGACCTGCCCCATTCATCCCGGCACACGACAGGCTCCCGGATTCAATCATCCGTCTCGCCCGCGTTCGTTCACCTGATACAGATAATACGGCCAGGCATCGCTTGCGGCGGGCTGGCGCAGAGCGGTCCATTGAGGATGAGCCAGGGCGCGGTCACTCATGACGAGCCCGCCCGGCACCATGAGCTCCCCGATGAGTGGCGCCAGCGCTTGCGCCAGCCGGGCGTCGGCCGACCGGTCGTTGCTGCCGAAATCGGCGTGGGTGAGTGCGACATGTCGACCGACCAGCAAATGAGCCTTCGCCAACGTGTCTGTGAAATCCCCGAGGAACAGCCGGTCGGGCGGCGGCCGTACGTCGTGCGGGCAGTGCACCTCCCGGTCGAACACGAAGATGTCCCGGTCGGGCAGCACGTGACGGAGCCGGTCGTAGGTTCTGCCTTTTCCGAGTCCTACTTCCAGCACCACACCCGGCACGGTCGAGATCCGGCGGGCGGCAAAGCCTATGCAATCCCGCTGGGCGGTCAGCCGGTCGATCATCGCGGAAAGACGGTCGCGTCCGCCACTCATCAGATTCTGGTCGCGAACCGCCGGCTACCGAGGACCAGACGCGCGGTACGCGCGGCGCCACCGGTATCGATCTGCCCCGGGGAAATGCGGCCTCGCGCGAACGCCCGGTCCACGCCTTCGGCCAACCCGCACGATGTGATGCGCGCGTCGGGAATGACCTCGGCGAGGCCTTTCACCGCCAGCAGCCGTGCCCTTGTCGACTGCTCTGTTTCCTGCGCCTCGGTAAAGGGGCACACCACCATGCGCGCACCGGCGGCAAGCGCCTCGAATACCGTGTTGTAGCCGGCCTGCGAGACCGACACCGCGCAGTTGGCAAGCAGTAAAGGGAAATCAGCCCTGTTGCGCTCCACGATCACGCCCTCTCCCGCCTTGCGCCGCAATGCCCGAAACGATGCGTTTCCCAGATTGGGGCCCACGAGGCAGCGCCACGTCCCCGTGGCAAGCCGCGCATGGCGCCGTGCGCCGATGGCCGCGCGCAGCAGCATGCCCCCCACGAGTCCACCCCCCGCGGACACGAGCACCTCACGGCAGACCCCGGACATGCGCGCGCTGCCCGGCGGCGGCTGTTCGACCACATAGCCGGTGTATCGGGTCTGCGCACGGATCTGATCGGCCAGTGCAAAGGAGTCCCCCAGTGCCGCATAGCGTGCATCAGCGTGCACCAGCACCCTGTCGAAATACGCTTGCACCCAACCGACGATCTCCGCGTTGCGACCGGGCTTCCTCTTGGGCTCCAGGATATCCCTGACCGAAGACACGACCAGCGGCCGCGGCGTCCTTGCCCGTGCCGCGTCGAGCAGCGCCAGAAGCTCGAAGCGGAACATGCGGCGCCCGAACGGAAAGGATTCCAGAAGCAGCACGTCGGGCTGTGCATCCGCAAACGCCCGCAGGAGTCGTTGCTTTCGCCGCGTGCGCCACGCGTGACCGATGCCCCGCCCCTCGGCATCGAGAAGGCGAGCGTAGCTGGCATCCTCGGCCCGCGCCGGCGGTAGCTGCAGCAGATGCGCACACCCGATATCCAGGCCGGGCACCGGCATGCCGCCGGACACATACCACACTGCGGCCCCCTGATCGCACAGCGCGCGTGCAATGCAAGCCGCCCGGCGCTGGTGCCCGATGCCGAGCAGGTGCTGCACATAGATCATCACGGTGGCGTTCATGCACCACCGAGCGGCAGGTTCAGGCGCGCCACCGCGAGGCGTCCGCTCGAGCGACCCACCCGGAACCGATGCGCGCTGTTCCAGTCCAGACACACGGGCGGCTTGCACTGCATATCCCAGCCCGTGGCGAGCGCCAGCGCGGCGCGAATGACGCCCTTGTGCGTGATCGCCACGCGCGGCACCCCGCGCGCGCCCACATCGCACAGCCAGTCCCGGAGCCGGACCTGCACATCGCGCGGGCTCTCTCCCCCGGGAGGTCTGAAATCAAGGCCGCGGCGCTCGCTGGCGTGCATCTCCTCGCCCAGCGCCGCACGCAGACCCTGCAATGTCCGCCCTTCCCAGTCGCCCCAGTCCATTTCCGTGAGCCGTGGCTCGAGCTCGATGTCCACTGCGCCCAGCGCGCGGGCAGTCTGCACCGCCCGGGCCAGAGGACTGACGCTCCAGGTGAAGCCATCCACGCTCGGCAGCGTCCATGCCGCGACCTGTGCCCGGCCCGTGTCATCGAGGCTGATATCGGTCCGCCCTTGAATGCGCCCGTCCGCGTTCCACCCGGTACGCCCGTGGCGAATCATCAGGAGCGCGACCGCGTCACGATTCACGGTAATCGGCTCGCACGCCGTCAAGCAGTCCCCGCATCGCGGTGACCACCGATTCCAGCCCATGCTCGGCGGCCATCACGCGCCGTGCGTTCGCCCCCATCGACGCCAAGCGCGTGCGACACTCCAGCAGTTCCCGAACCGCTGCCGCCAGTGCACTCGCGTCGCCGGGCGCGACGAGAACCCCCGTACGGCCATCGCGCACCACCGCCGCCACGCCATCCCCGCGACCCGCCACCACCGGCATCCCCATCGACTGCGCTTCCAGCACGGCCATGCCGTAGGCCTCGTTGACGGCGGGCCATACGAACAAGTCTGCGCATCGGTACAGCGGCGCCAGTTGCTCGGCATTCAGCAGACCCAGGAATCCAATCCTGCCGGCGCCCAGCCGCGCAAATGCCGCCTCGACATCACGCCGCGCGGCCCCGTCCCCGGCAATCATCAGATGCCACGGCCGGTCGCCGAGCATTCCTAAGGCGCGTGCCAGCAGGCGATACGAGGCGAGCTTGTCACCGCGGCGCATCATGGCCACCGTCAACAACCAGGGAGCCTCCGGCATGAAGCCGAGACGCCGTGCGACATCGGCGCGCTCACGGCTGCGCGCGTGCGAGTGAGCGGCGGGCATCGTGCCGACGAACGGCCGCAGTGCAAGGTACCGCGCGCCGTGGCGCAGCAGCGGACGCACGCAACCGGCATCGGCCGGGTTCAACGATATCACGGCGTCAGCCTTGCGAATCGCCTCGGCGGCTGCGCGGTGACCGGCAGCCCAGGCGCCGCGGGCGCGCTTCGGCGCGTGGGACGCCTCGGCAACGACATAGGGGATTCCCATGCGCTTCGAGACGCGCGGCCCAACATGATCCGGTGCCTTGTGGTAGAGGTGATACGTGAACCACAGGTCGGGGCGCAGGATGCGCGGGCACCGCTCGAAGCGCCTCACGAGCCGCTCGGCCAGGCGCTGGCCGAGACGCGCGAGGCGCACCTGCCTGGCGACATCGCCTTGCCCTTCCCAGCTCCTGAACGTGGAGGCTATCTCCACACGATGGTCGCCGGCGGCCAGTGCCTCGATCAGCAGGCGAGCCATCCTGCGATCGCCGGAAGGCGACGGATGGGTCGGTGCTTTCATGGGCGCATAGAACGCGATATTCACGACGCCTGCTGGTGCACGACGCGGCCGCGACACTGCGCATCAGAGTGCGAAGCTCGAGCAAACTTGCGCGCCAGCCTCTCGATGCCGGCACGCGCGCAGAAGTGCCCTCGCACGTGCTCGCCGGCCGCACGGCCCAGGCGCTCGCGGAGATCGGGATCGCGAATCAGGCGTTCGATGGCGCACGCCAGCGCGCTCGTATCCCGTTCGCCCACCAGCACACCGGTGCGTCCATCCTCGACGAGCTCGGGGATCCCCGATACGCGTGTCGCGATACAGGCGAGGTGCTGGCTTTGCGCTTCCATCAGCACGTTCGGCAAGCCGTCGCGGTCCCCGTCTCTCGCCACGCGCGATGCCAGCACGAAGAGATCCGCGCACCGATACTGCTCGAGCACACGCTGCAGGGGTTGTGCTCCGAGCCAGCTCACCCGTGAAGTCAGGCCGAGAGAGAGCGCGCGCCGCACGAGGCGTTTGCGCAGCGGTCCTGCGCCCACGTGCACGAAGCGCCATTGCAATGCGGGCGGCAACGCAGCGAAGGCATCGAGCACATCCTCGTAGCCCTTCTTCTCCACCGCCCTGCCCACCGACAGCACCACGACCGGGTCATCCGCCGCGCTCCCGTCGCGCGCCGGACGGGCACCACGCGGGGCGCTGAATCGGTCAAGGTCCAGCCCGTGATAGATCAACTCCACGCGACCGCCGACGGCACACAGGGCCTGAAGGTGCTCGCGGTTCGCTGCCGTGCAGGTAACCGCCCAGTGGCAATCGGCAAGCTTCTCGCGCTTTTCCCACGCCGGTGATGTCCAGATGTCCTTGGCGTGTGCCGAGCAGGTCCAGGGCAGCCCCGTGAGCAGGCTCGTGTATCGCGCCACCGACGCGGGCGTATGCAGAAAATGTGCATGCAGATGGCGTACCTCGGCGGGCAACTCACTGGCCAGCACGAACGCCTGGCCAAGTCGTCGCACGCGGTTGGCGCTCGAGTCACGCCTGAAGTCGCGCCACCAGATGCGAAGCGTATTGTTCAGCCTTGGAGAGTGCCAGGCGTGACGCGCGGCCCGCAACACGCGCAGCGGCTCCCTCAAGAGGTATTCGGGAAGGTAGCTGACCGGTGCCTTGATTTCGCCATGCACGGGGTGCACGGCCGAATCCGTGGGTAAGCGCAACGAAACGATGCGTATGTCCAGGCCCGCGCGCTCCAGGCCGCGCACTTCCTGGGCAATGAACGTTTCGGACAAGCGGGGATAGCCCTTGAGTATGAATGCGACGGCTTGTCCGCCTTGCGACATTGCCATGGGTCGGATGAGTTGCGACGCTCGCCGCGCTACCCGCTACATCTGCGCCGCCAGCCTGGCGCGCGTCCTGCGCGCTCTGCTGAGGCGACGCCCCACCAGCCGTTGAATGCTGTCCAGGCCGTCGAGCAGCCCCGGCACCAGCACCTGCGAGGGGCGCTTGCGTTCGGGCAGCCGGCGCAGCGCCCGAGCCATCGACTCCGCACGCCTGCCGTTCGCGTCGGACAACATGCCTACCAGGCCGAGTTGCTCCGCTCGCGACGCCCTGATGTATTGCTCCATGCGTGGCTTGGTGCGCGGCACGACGAGCGCGGGCTTGTCGAGGGTGAGTATCTCGCAGAACGTGTTGTACCCGCCCATCGCCACGACGGCCGCGGCATCGTTCATCAGATGCTCCACATGCGCGTCGAAGGTGATGGCCTGCACCTTGTCCAGGCGCGAGACCCTGGCGCGAAACTTCTGCCGCCGCGCCGGAAGCATGAAAGGTCCGAACAGAAGCAACGCGGGGTACGGGATGTCGGGGTCGTGCTCGTAGGCCCGCAGCACCCAGTCAATGAGCTCCTCACCGTCACTCCCACCGCCGGTGGTGACCAGAATATACGGCGCGTCGAAGGCCTCCAGCACCGAATTGGGCGTGTGCCGCTCGGGCAGACTGGCACGCAGGTAGCCCGTGTAGTGCATCTTGTCGCGCACGCATTGCGGCAGATCGATACCGGCCAGCGGATCCCACAGATGCGGGATGCCATATACCCAGATCTCGTCGTACAGATCACGCAGCGCGGGAACGGGATTTTTTCTTTCCCACTCCTGCGCGAGCAGCATTGGATGATCCATCACCTCGCGCAAGCCCAGGATGAGGGGCGTGCCGCTCGCCTTGAGATCGTGCAAGGTGTCCTGGATCTCACCGCGCAGGCCGAGCGGCTCCTTGTCCACCAGGAACAGGTCGGGCTGGAACACCTGCGCGGTATGCCGGATGATCGAAGCGCGCATTTCCAGCACCTCGGCAATGTCCATGTGCAGGCTGAGCGACGAATACTCTCCGTTGCGCAGCTTTATCACGCCGGGGACGCGAACGAAGTCCACACGGGTACGGAAATCGAAGCTGCCGATGATGGGGGATCCCGACAGGATCAGCACCGAGAGCCGTTTGCGCCGCTCGACCAGGGACTGCGCGATGGTCCGGCAACGGCGCAAGTGTCCGAGCCCGAAGGTGTCGTGGCTGTAGATCAGGATACGCAAGCTGTTGCTGGTGGCTGACATTTGACCTGGTTGAACGCTCGGGCACACTCAATCCCGCGTGGCCACCCCGGGGGTGATGCCGGAGCATACACGGCATTTCAATCAAGCACCCCGATTACCCGGCATCCGGGTGCTTCCCTAATACCCGGCACTGCGCAATTCCGCGATCAGCCGCGCGACATTCTTCCTGGCGCTGTTTTCGTATCTTGCGCGGAAGAACTCGGTGGAAAAGAAATGCGGGCGATCGACGAGTGATTGCATGAACATGATATGTGTCGAGTAGAATTCCTTGTCCGTTCGGTCGGCAAATTCGCCTCTCACGTGCTCGCTGTCTCTCTTGAACTCGTCCCATGGCAAACCGAAGCTCGACAGGTCCACATCGACGAGGTACCTGTCATCATCACGCACCGGCGATTCCTGATGCGTGGTAATCAATATCATGTCGAAAACATTCCTGGCGAACGCTGCGTCGACCCGTCCACGGGTCAGATCCATGAAGTACTCGGCGCTGCGGCGCTCGTTATCGACCGTGGGCACATCGTAGATGATGTCGTGGAACCAGATGGCCATCTCCACGGCATCACGCTCGCGCATCAGATCGACGGCCATGTCGAACTGGCGCAGGCAATGATCGATGTGGATCGGCGTGTGGTAACGGCGGTGAGACTCGGAGTAATGCGCGAGCACGTCCGCGAAGATCGAGGCCGCGTCGTTCGACGCACCATCGTCCAGGCACCGGGCCCATAATGCCATGAATCGAGCCTTGTCCATGCGACTTGCCACCTCGGCGCTCAGGCCCGAAACCTGCTTCCCGCGCCGCACGCCCGGCACCGCGGCAGCGCGACCGAGCACTGTCGAGCAGTTCTCAGCCGTGTCCAGCGCGAGGTCGCGCGGCCCGGAGTGCAGCGACGGGGATTGTCCAGCGTATTCATGAGTCGGCGCGCACGGAATCGCAATTTGCCAGCGGGTGGGCAGGGATCCTACTGCGCCGTCTCGTAGCGCTGCAACATTCCCTGCACCTTCTCGAACCGCTGGTGCGTCTGGGCAAGCCGCACGCTGAGCTGGCGCATGACGTCGAGCGCGATGTCCGGGTTCTCCGTCAGCAACTTGATGAACATGTCCTCGGAAATGCGCATGGCCGTCATCTGGCCGCTGGCCCTGACACTTGCCGATCGCGGTGAGTTCGTGAGCAGCGCCATCTCCCCGACCAGATCGTGCGTGCCGCGAACGAAGCCGGGCACCTCTCCCTGCTCCGTTTGGGCCATGATGGTGACCTCACCGGCCATGATGACGTAAGCGCAATCGGCGGGGTCGCCGGAATGAAAGACCTCCTCACCGTCCTCGAAGCTCAACATTTCGCTCGTGAAGGCGAGCAGCTTGAGCTTGGAGGGCTCCAGCTTCGCGAACATCGGCACCCTGCGAAGGTGCTCCACTTGCTGGCACAAATCCAACATGACGCTTCCAGACACTTTGCTCAAAACGGATTCTATTCGTCCATCAGCTCACTCAAAGGTGAACCGGGTGCCAGCAGCGCGTCGTGCCGGCCCTGCTGCACGACCTTGCCGCTTTCCAGCACCAAAGTGTGGTCGAACTCCTTAACAAGACTGGCACGGTGAAGCACCCAGATCAACCCGCGGTCCTTCATTAACAGAAGATTTTTCATGATCTTAGTTTGAGCGGCCGCATCGAGCGCCGCTGTCGCTTCGTCGACAATCATCACCTTGGGCCGCTTCAGCATGCCACGCGCGATGGCGAGCTTCTGGCGCTGCGCCGCACTCAGGCGCATGCCGGCGATACCGACCGGGTATTCGAGCCCGACCTCCATCACCGCACGGCGCAGATCGAGCTTCTCGATGACCTCGCGTATCAGCTTGCCGACCTCGACCAGGCCGCGCGCCTTGCCGTAAGCCAGGCGACCGAAGAGGATGTTGTCCTGGATCGAAACGCGCGGATTGTAGCGTTCCGGCTCGAATGGCTCGACCGCCGGCCGGCCCTCGCCGAAGCCCCGAGCGAAGGCTTGCCTGGCGCGCAATATTCGCGCTTGCAGCGATTCGTCGATGAGGCCCAGGCGGTGCCTGGCGATCACCATCCTGAACGGTAGCGCCACGAGCCTCGTGCGATCGCGGCCGTCCATCTGCGCACTCTTGCCGGGTTCGGTGCGCGCCAGGATGGCCTTGAACTCGGGCAGGTGGTCCGCACTGATGAAGCTGAACTGCTCGAACAGCTCGCTGCCGGGCTCCACGTCGGCAAACAGGTCCACCATCACTTCCGCGATCTTGCGTCCCGTCTCCACGAAGTCCGTCATCAGTCCTTCCTCGTGCAGAACCTTGCGCACGTAGGCATTGGCCGACAGGTCCTCCAGATCGAAGGCGCTGTCGCTGGGCGTGCCGAAAAGCAGGTTTTCCGCGACCGACATGTTGGTGTTGTAACTGTCCTTGTCGAACGGCTCCACGAGAGACGCGATGGACGGGTCGGCCAGGCGGTCGTGAAGCGCCGCTCTGGCGGCGAGAATCCGCGCCGTGAGCTCCGGCTGCTCGGCGGGGTCGGCGGTCCCCTGCAGCCCGAGCTGATAGATGCTCTCGTCCATGTCCACCATCGTGAGGACCTCTATCGCCTTGTCGGTCAGCTCTTGCGGGCCGCTGGCGCCAGCCGCGGCGTAATCGACCCAGTCGGCGAAGATGTCGTGCTCGGAATTGCCCGAGGCCTGCGCCTCCACAAGGCGCTTCTCCCAGTCGGCGAGCGCTTCGGGCGACACGCCTGCACGCGGTTGCGGGCGGTGCTTGAGCCCGTAATACAGGTTTTCCCGCACCGTGCCCGAGCGCAGCCTGGGCTCCTGCCCGACATAGGCGATCTGGCGGCCGGTCACCGATTCGGGCAATGACGGCACTTCCACGCTGTCAATTTTCAACGTCCCCGCAAGCGGCTTTCTCAGACCCGCCAGCAGCATGGCCAGTCGATCCTTGCCGCTCGCGGGGGTACCGACGATACCCACGCGACGCGCGAGCGGCAGCTTGAACGTCGCCGTGCCGGCGAACATGCCATCGCCCTCGTCATCCTCCCTGAAGTCCAGATTCGTGGCCACGATGTCGGCACCCAGGTCGATCGTCGTGGTCGGCTCCGAGGCCATCTGCTCCTCGGGAATCATCTTGGGAGGCTGGAAGGTGTCCGCGAGCAACTCGTACTTGATTCGCGCATCGGATTGCTGCTGATAGTAGGTGAGGAGCTCCTTCCAGGGTGAGGAAAGATCCTTGTACGCGGCCAGCACCGCGACCAGCGCACCGAAGCTCAGCTCCCCCCGGATAACCAGCGCACCGCCGATAGAGAAGAAGAAAAACGGCGTGATCTGGGCGATGAAGTTGTTCAGGAACTTGATCAAGAACTTCTTTCTGTAGATCTCGTAACGCACGCCATAGATCTGGCTCATCCGCTCGGAGTAATCGGCCAGCTCATAGCGAGACGTATCCTGCGCATGCACTTCCTGTATGCCCGAGACGACTTCGCCGATACGTTCCGAGAGCTTGCGCACCTTGATGGTGCGCTCCTTCTTCAGCAGATTGACCTGTTGCTGCAGCTTCGGGATTATCCACATCTGCAGTGGATAGAGTGCGATGGCCGCGAGGCCCAGCTTCCAGTCCTGAACGAACATGAAAACGAGAATGGTCAACAGCGTTCCACCCTGAAACGCCGGCAACGCAAAGGAATCCCCGACGAACCCGCCCAGGGGTTCGGTCTCGGCCGCTATCATCGAAACGATCTCGCCCTGGCTCGTCTTGCGGAACTGCGGCAGAGGGAAACGCAGCACACGGTTGAACAGCTCGTATCGCAGGCGGCGCAACATGCGCTCGCCGACGACGCCGCGGTACACGTTGATGCAGTACTTGAACGCACCGTTGACCAGGACGAGCGCGAGAAACAAGAAGCACAGCACGAGCAGATAGGGAATGCGCTCGAAGTCCCCGCCCAGGAACTCCCGTGGAAACGACGCGCTCACGGTCGGATCGATCGCCTCGTTGATGATGATCTTGGGCAGGTCCAGGGAAAAATACAGGAACGGAAAGGACACGAGCGTCAGGACGAGGAGGAAAATCTGCTCGCGCCGGCTGTACCTGTAGATGAACTTGAAGATGGTGGATTCCATGCTGATCCGCCTCCGGTCGTGGCCGAACGCCCTGCGCCAATGCGCGGACAGTATACTTATTTGAACTCATCCCTCGTATCCGGCGTGGAAGGGGGGGTGGTCAAATAAGTATACTGTCGCCGCATTACCCTCGAATTACGCGCCGGTGCCGTTCAAGGCTGCGCGGCACCCTCGATGCAGCTCAGGTAGGCCTGCTCCAGATCGGCCAAACCAAAGGTCTCACAGCACACCCCGGGAGGCCCGACAAAGCGCAGGCGCCCATCGTGGAGCACACCCATGCGATCGCAAAGCTCTTCCACATCGGCGAGCATGTGGGTGCTGAAGAATACCGTTCGGCCCTGCGCCCTCAGCGACGAGAGGTGGCGTTTGACGAGAATGCGCGCCTTGGGGTCGAGGCCGCTCATCGGTTCGTCGAGGACGATCAAGTCCTTGGCACTGAGAAAGCATGCGGCCAGACCCAGCTTTTGCGCCATGCCCTTGGAGTACTGGCGCACCGGTTTTTGCAGCGCCATGGCGTCGAGGTCGAGCACCTCCAGCATGCTGTTGACCGCGTCCGGTTCGAGCACGACGCCGTGCAGGCGCGCCATGAAATCAAGAAATTCGCGGCCGGTCAGGAAATAGGGCGGCAGGAAGCGCTCCGGCAGATAGGCGAGACGCGCGCGCGCGCGGGTCTCCCTGTGGCTGATACCGAAAACCCTGATGGAACCCGCATCGACGGCACAGAAATCCAGCAGGCTCTTGATGCAGGTGGTCTTGCCGGCACCATTGACGCCGACCAGGCCGAAAAACTCGCCGCCGTGGATGTCCAGGCTGAAGTCCTCGAGCACCGTCTGGCGGGCATAGCGCTTGGTGACACCGGCAAAGCTCAGCGCCGCATGGACGTTCCCGGTCTGCATGGAAGCCGCGGAGCCGACGGCTAGTAGAGAAACATGATGTTGCAGTCCTGCACATCCCCGGCCACATCGTACTCGTCGGCCGCGCTGCGGCAGCCGGGATCCGTGGCGCCGATGGGACCGAAGATGTTGCCGGGGTCATCGATGGCGAGGCGCAGCACGCCGGCAAGCGGCAGGCCGTCATCGAGCTTGATATCGACCTCGCGAGCGATGTCGACCGGCACGCCGCGGCCCAGCACGAGGCTGAGCCGCACCTGCGCGGGGCCGGGGTCGTGGTAGTCGGGCGTACGGCCCATCACGACGATATTGTTGAAGGCGTTGAGCGGGGTCTGCTTGCTCGTGGTCGTGGGCACAGCCGGGTCACCCGTGTATGCACCCTCGATGAAGCCCGCCTTGCTCAGATGCTCCCACAACGCATTCGGCTCCGCGAACGCCGTCGCGCCCGCGGGATTGTCGATACGGCCGTTGTCGTTGCCGCCGGCGTTCACGGTGGCGCCGAGCGCATCGCTCGCCGCCGCCGCGTTCCAGTCGCCAGGCACACGATTGTACCGATCGATGAAGCCATAGTATGCGGCCGGTATGTCGGTGGAAAGATCGGCCAGGTTCCGGGCACGGGCGCTCTTGATCATCTCCTGGCCCTTCAGAATCCCGCCTAGCAGGAGTCCGATGATCACCAGCACGATGGCAATCTCGACGAGCGTGAAACCCGATTCCCGCTTGCGCATGCAGGTAACCTCTTCGTTCCCGAAGCTCGTGATACCAGGTCAACCCCCCAACGAGGTCAGGCACGGTGTGCGCTGGTCGCGGACACCGCCAGATATGTTACTAACCACTCGAAGCGCTCGCAACTTCGTGAGACAAATTCAGGCAGCGCGGAAAAAAATGGTCGCGCCCATTTTTCGGCTGCCGCTCCCGCAGAACGTCCGAAACCCGCCACGAAGGCGGGTTCCGGGTAGGTGGCACCCCGGCGCGGCGGGAGCCGGCACGCGGGCGAT
>CAZSDY010000058.1:0-10959 GCA_964605765.1 uncultured Ectothiorhodospiraceae bacterium
CGCGGCGCGCTGTGTGTCAGGGCCGTCTCCTGCGGGGTGGCCGCGCGGAAGTTACCCCTGTCCGAGCGCCGCCAGGACCGCCTCGATGCGCGGCGCCGCCAGCCCGCGGCCCAGCACGATCCGCCGCGCCTCTTCGAGCCGCTCACGGATCACCTCGGCTCGGGCCACCGGATTCTCCAGGCCCCGCGCCAACGCCCGCTGCGTGGCGTCGTAGAGGTCGCGCAGCAGGGTGTTCTTCCAGTCGTTCCACAGGTTCGGATTGGTGGCGCGTATGTCGGCTATGGTGAGCAGGTACAGATAATCGAGATGAAGCTGGTCGCCGACCTCGGCTGCGAAGGTGCTTATCACCTGCGGATCGGTGATGTCGCGGCGTTGCGCGGTGACGGACATCAGAAGATGATGCCTGACCAGCCATGCGACGATGCCCGTGTCGTAGGGACTCATGCCATGGCGTACGCAGAACGAGTGCGCCTCGGTCGCGCCGAGTGCCGAGTGGTCGCCGCCGCGCCCCTTGGCGATGTCGTGAAATAGGCCGGCCAGATACAACACCTCGGGTTTCGGCAGTCGGGCAATCAGCGCGGAGCAGAAGGGGAACTCGTGCGCGTGCTCCGGGACCGCGAAGCGGCGCAGGTTGCGGACCACGAAAAGCGAATGCTCGTCGACGGTGTAGGCGTGAAACAGGTCGTACTGCATCTGTCCTTCTATATCGGCAAAGGCGGGCAGGTAGGCTGCCAGCACCCCGTAGCGGTGCATGCGCCGCAGCTCGTGCGTGAGACGATCTTGCTGGCGGAATATGCGCAGGAACATGGACCGCACGCGATCGTCGCCGCGCAGGTGTTCGTCAATCAGGTGGCGGTGCTCACGCACCAGGCGAATGGTAGTCGCGCGCACGCCTTTCAGATCGGGACGCTGCTGCAGAATCAGGAACATCTCGATCAGGGCCTGCGGCGTATTCCGGTAGACATCCGCCCGTGTGACCTCCAGAAACCCGTTGCGGGCCTGGAAGCGTTCATTGATTGATTCGATGGTTGTCGCATGGCCGGTATACAGAATGGCTTCCTGAAACAGTTCCAGCAGCATCTCGTTCAATCGCCGCAGCGCCATCAGCGTGCGGTAGTAGCGCTTCATGAACTGCTCCACGCCGAGCCGATGAGGTTCGTCGACATAGCCGAAGCGTCTTGCCAGCGCTATCTGGTAGTCGAACAGCAAGCGGTCGTCGCGCCGCCCGGTGTGCAGGTGCAGGGCAAATCGGATCTGCCACAGAAAATGCTGCGCTTCGCGCAACTCGGCATGCTCGCCCGCGGTGAGGAACCCATGGGTTACGAGGTCGAACAGTGCGGGCGCACCGAAATGCCGGCGTGCCACCCAGGCGATGGTCTGAATGTCGCGCAGGGCCCCGGGGCCTTCCTTGAGGTTCGGCTCGAGATTGTGCGAGGTGTCGTGAAACTTCGCATGGCGGCGTTGCTGCTCGACCCACTTGGCGGTGAAAAACGCGCGGATCGGCCAAATCTGCGACGCGTCGGTCAGCTTGCACATCTCCTCATACAGGTTCGCGCATCCGTCGAGTAGTCGTGCCTCCATCAGGTTGGTGGCGATGGTGATGTCGTGCTCGGCCTGTGAGCGGCACTCCGCGGGCGTTCTGACACTGTGACCCACCTCCAGGCCGATGTCCCAGAGAAAGCGCACGAAATGCTCCACGCGTTCTTCGCCGGGGGCTGGAGAACGCGAGGCACGGAGAATGAGCAGATCGATGTCGGAGAAGGGATGCAGCTCCGCGCGGCCGTAGCCGCCGACCGCGACCAGTGAAATGTCTTCAACGTGCCCGGCGACCAGGTGGCGCCATGCGCGCAGCAACACCTGGTCCATGTTGCGCGCATGCGCTTCTATCAAGACATGCGCGGGTTCGCCCGCCTCGAAGCGTGCCATGAGCCAGTCGCGACAGCGCTGCAGTGCCCGGCGAAACTCGCGCAGCACGTCGTCTGGACAAAGCGCTTCCGGCACCGCGGGCGTGTCGAACAGGCGGGGTGCGCGGAGCGCATTATCCGGAAAGTCAGTCATGGCCGGCCCCGCGGAAGATCAACGTGCAGCGCCTGAGCGCACGGTGTTGCATGCGTCACGCGGGGGGGCCGTGTCAGACGCCATCCCCGGGGCGCACCGTGAGCACCTCGTAGCCGTCGTCCGTCACCAGTATCGTATGCTCCCACTGCGCCGACAGGCTCCTGTCCTTCGTCACCACCGTCCACCCGTCGCCGAGCAGTTTCACGTGTCGCTTTCCCGCGTTGACCATGGGCTCGATTGTGAACGTCATGGCGGGTTCCAGCCGCTCGCGCGTACCGGGTGTGCCGTAGTGGAGAACCTGCGGGTCCTCATGGAAACCGCGCCCGATGCCGTGGCCGCAGTACTCTCGCACCACCGAGCAGTTGTTGCGCTCCGCGTGTCGCTGGATTGCATGGCCGATGTCACCCAGGTAGATGCCGGGCTTGACCATCTCGATGCCGATCATCATGCACTCGTAGCTGACCCGAGATACGCGCTCGGCAATGATGGACGGTTTGCCCAGCAGGAACATCTTACTCGTGTCGCCGTGGAATCCGTTCTTGATCACGGTGACATCGATGTTGACTATATCGCCGTTCTTCAAGCGCCGGTCGCCGGGTATGCCGTGGCAGACCTGGTGGTTGACCGAGGTGCAGATCGACCTGGGGAACCCTCTGTAATTGAGCGGCGCCGGTATGGCGTGTTGCGTGTTGACGATGTAATCGTGACACAGCGCATCGAGCTCGCCGGTGGTGACGCCGGGCTTGACGTGTGGTTCGATCCAGTCCAGCAACTCCGCAGCAAGACGCCCCGCCACGCGCATCTTCTCGACATCGCTGGGTGTCTTGATGGTTATTGCCACGGCGGCAGCCCGGCCATGTTCGATATGCTCGCGTTGCGTGTGGAGTGGTCGGCCCGTTGTCCCGCGCGTCTCATGTTGGGGCGGGCACCTGCCGATTGTTGTGATGAACCGCGTATGTTATAAAAGCGTCCCCTCGCGAGGCAACTTTTCATAGTTAGGGCTCGCGAAAGGATAACTTCCAGTCTTGGGGTGTCGAGGCACCCGCCTGGCAAGGCGCGAGGAGGGCGCATAGTCGTTCTATGTAACCGAACGAGCAACGCCGCCAGGTGGGATGGATCGGCGGCCCAACACTGGAAGTTATTCTCTCGCGAGCCCTTACCATCCGCCGTGCATGGACGAGGGCCAAGCGGCGGAAATTCGCCCACGTATCGACGAGCAGGCGTCCGGGTGCCCGCTGGCGGGTCGACGTCTCGGATGCGTGGAAGGTCAACCCTGATGGAGTCAAAGCAATGCCCGACGTATCCATGCGCGACATGCTGGAGGCCGGTGCGCATTTCGGCCACCAGACGCGGAACTGGAGTCCGAAAATGCTCCCGTACATATTCGGCGAGCGTAACAAGATCCATATCATCAATCTCGAAAAGACCCTCCCCCTGTACAAGGAGGCCATGAACTTCCTGAACCGCATGGCCGCCAATCGGGGCACCATACTGTTTGTGGGGACCAAGCGCGCAGCGCAGGAAACTATACGCGAGCAGGCGCGGCGCTGCGCCATGCCGTATGTGGACCGACGCTGGTTGGGCGGCATGCTCACGAATTTCCGCACCGTGAAGCAGTCCATCCGCCGACTCAAGGAGCTGGAGGCCATGATGGCCGATGGTAGCCTGCAGAAAATCAGCAAGAAGGAAGCGCTGTCGCTTACGCGCGATCTACAGAAGCTGGAACGCAGTCTGGGCGGCATCAAGGACATGGAAGGGTTGCCCGATGTGCTGCTGGTCATCGATGTCGGCCATGAGAAGATAGCGGTGCGCGAGGCAGTGAAGCTCGGCATTCCCGTGGTGGGCATCGTGGATACCAACAACGAGCCCGACGGCGTCGACTATGTGATCCCGGGCAACGACGACGCCATCCGGGCGATTCAGCTCTACGTGGTCGGGGCCGCTGACGCCGTGCTCGAAGGTCGCATGTCGGCACAGCTCAAGGTGCCGAGCGCGGACGATTCCGGGCACCAGGACGGGGAGGCGATACCGGAGGCGGACGCCGTGCTCGAGGTGCCGAGCGCGGACGATTCCGGGCACCAGGACGGGGAGGCGATACCGGAGGCGGACGCCGTGCTCGAGGGGGCCGCTGGCACGCCGGACAGCGATGGACAGTCGAATGTTGCCCATGGGGCGCTCGCCGGCCCGCAGCCCGCGGGCGACGAGGAGGCCGGGGCCGGTGCGGCAGATAGGCAGCCCGCGGCGCACGCCGTGGTCGAAAAGGCCGCGAGCCCGTCGGACAGCGACGCACAGTCGAGCACCGGCGATGGGGCGGATACGCAGCCAGCGGGCGATGCGACGGGCGCCGAGGAGATCGGGGCCGGTGCGGCAGATAGGCAGCCCGCGGCGCACGCCGTGGTCGAAAAGGCCGCGAGCCCGTCGGACAGCGACGCACAGTCGAGCACCGGCGATGGGGCGGATACGCAGCCGGCGGGCGATGCGACGGGCGCCGAGGAGATCGGGGCCGGTGCGGCGGATGCGCAATCCGAGCCGGCCAAGCCCACGGTCAGGAAGAAGGTGGCCAAGAAGAAGATCATCGTGAAGAAGAAAGCCGCCGCGACCAGGAAGGCACCGGCGAAGCGTGCCGACAGCAATGGCGAGGAGGCGAGTTGATGGCAGTCACGGCATCATTGGTGAAAGAGGTCCGCGAGCGCACCGGGGCCGGAATGATGGAGTGCAAGAACGCACTGGTGGAGAGCAATGGCGATATCGACGCGGCCATCGAGGTGTTGCGCATCCAGGGGCAGGCCAAGGCGGACAAGAAGGCCTCGCGCATTGCATCCGAAGGTGTGCTGGCCTTGAGGACGGACGCGTCGCAGACGGCGGGCGTCATCGTGGAACTCAATTGTGAAACGGACTTCGTCGCGAAAAAAGCGGATTTTCATGCCTTTGCCGATGAGATAGCGGCGCTTGTTCTGGCGCACCAACCGAGCGACGTCGAGGCGCTCGGCGCATTGCGTGTCGATGATGGCGGGGAGACGGTCGATGAACGCCGGCGCGCGCTGGTGGCACGCATCGGGGAGAACATCACGCTGCGCCGTTTCGCGCGCCTCGACGCCGGCGATGGCCACCTGGGGCGGTACGTCCACCTGGGTGGGCGAATTGCCGTGCTCGTTGCCGTCAGCGGGGGAAGCGAGGAACTCGGCAAGGATATCGCCATGCATGTCTCGTGGTTTCGCCCCCTGTGCATAGGGGAGGCCGATGTGCCGGCTGAAACGCTGGACAAGGAAAAGAGCATCCTGCGCGCGCAGGCCGCGGAGAGCGGCAAGCCGCCCGAGATCGTCGAGAAGATGGTCGCGGGCCGCCTGAAGAAATTCCTCAAGGAGATCACCTTGCTGGGTCAGCCATTCGTCAAGGACAATGATGTGTCGGTGCAGAAGTACCTGGCGGCTGGTGGCGCGCGCGTGACCGGGTTCGTTCGCCTGGAGGTGGGCGAAGGCATGGAGAAGAAATCCGCGAATTTCGCCGACGAAGTGATGACCCAGGTGAAAAGAGCGCGGTAGAGAGCGGCCCCGGTGACGCCAGTGACCGAGACACAGCGCGAGCCGGCACACAAACGGATTCTGCTCAAGCTCAGTGGGGAAGCGCTTCTGGGAGAGGCGGAGTACGGCATTGACCCCGACGTGCTGGACCGCCTGTCCGGCGAAGTCCACGAATTGTCGCGCGCCAGGGTACAGGTCGCGCTGGTGGTGGGTGGCGGCAACATTTTCCGCGGTGCAGGACACCACGCCCACGGTATGGAACGCGTGACCGCGGACTACATCGGCATGCTCGCCACACTGATGAACGCGCTCGCCCTGCAGGACGCGCTGGAGCGCCACGGTGCGATAGTGCGGGTCATGTCGGCGCTCCGAATCAATGAAGTCTGCGAGGACTATCTCAGGCGCCGTGCGATCAGGCATCTCGAGAAGGGGCGCATCCTGATTTTCGCGGCAGGTACGGGCAGCCCCTTTTTCACGACGGATTCCGCGGCGAGCCTGCGCGCCATCGAGATCGACGCCGACCTCATGATCAAGGCCACGAAGGTGGATGGGGTGTTCTCCGACGATCCGGCTCGAAATCCGCAGGCGCGGCGTTATCGCCACCTGAGCTACGACGAGGTGCTCAGAGACAAGCTGAAGGTCATGGATGCGACGGCCGTGGTGTTGTGCCGCGACCATGGTATGCCGATGCGCGTCATCGACATGAACAACCCCGGCGCCTGTCTGCGCACGGCGATGGGCGAGGACGAGGGCACCCTGGTCGATGCGGGTTGAGCACGAGGGTTTTCATCACGGACGCGGTGTGGCTGCGCAGCGTATCCGGGTGAGGGACCGCGTGCGCGCCCCTGCCGTCACGGATGGCTCCGCCCCGAGGCGAAACAATTCGCGGGCACCTGTACGAAAACCTGATACCATTCACACGCTTGCGCGGCATTGTGTTGTAACAAGACCCGGGTGATTACGTGATGATCAAAGAAATCAAGAAGGATGCGGCCGTTCGGATGGGCAAGAGCGTCGAAGCGTTGAAGCATGAGCTGAGGAAGGTGCGAACGGGGCGCGCCAACGCCAGTCTCCTCGACCATTTGATGATTTCCTACTACGGAACGGATGTGCCGCTCAACCAGGTGGCCAGCATCGCGGTGGGGGACTCCCGTACCCTGGTGCTGACACCCTGGGAGAAGAAGATGATTCCGGAAGTGGAAAAGACCATCCGCGATTCCGATCTGGGGCTCAATCCTGTCACGTCGGGGGACATGGTGCGGGTGCCGTTGCCGCCGCTCACCGAGGAGCGGCGCATCGAAATGACGCGGATCGTGCGTCACGAGGCGGAGAACGCACGAGTCGCCGTCAGGAATATTCGCCGTGACGCCAACCAGCACCTCAAGGCGCTGGTCAAGGAAAAGGACATCAGCGAGGACGACGATCGGCACGCCGAGGAAGATATGCAGAAGATCACCGACAAGCTGATAGCAGAGATCGACCAGATTCTGGAGGAGAAAGAGGCGGACCTGATGGAGGGTTAGCCGCTTACCAGTCAAAATTTTGTGCAACTCGGCAAAGCGTCGGGTTTTTCAACAAGCGGTGGAGTCGCAAAATGAAAATGGCTCTCGCAAAGCCGCCAAGCACGCAAAGGAGAGCAATCGGACTCAATAAGGCGATTTATGCGCTCCCTGGTGCCATTGCTCATCAGGAATTTGCGGCATTCGCGATTGCCTTTGCGAGCTTTGCATCTTGGCGAGAGCATCATCGGGGGCGTAATTGCCGCGCCGGTACCGCTACGATGCCATGAGTCCCCAATGCCATTCTTGGTTTCGGCTCGGGCGGGTCACGACCATGTCTGCGCACAGTGACGCTCATCGCCGGCGCCGGTGTCGGATGAAGGCATGCAGTGATGGCAGCAAGCGCTAACATAGCCCCGGACCTTGCCCGCGTTCCGCGCCATGTCGCCATCATCATGGACGGCAACGGCCGCTGGGCAAGCCGCAAGCATCTGCCGCGTATCGCCGGGCACCGCGCCGGTGTGCGCTCGGTGGAAAATGCGGTGCGCATGTGCGCTGGGCAGGGAATCGAGGTCCTCACCTTGTTCGCGTTCAGCAGCGAGAACTGGCGCCGCCCGGCCGAGGAAATCGGCTTGCTCATGAACCTGTTCGTCTCCGCGCTCGAGCAACAAGTCAAGCGGCTTCACGCGAACAACGTACGCCTGCGTGTGATCGGGGAGGTCGATGCTTTCCACGCCAAGCTCAGGCAGCGCATAGACGAGGGCCAGAGACTCACCCGCGACAATACCGGGCTGACACTCGTCATCGCCGCCAACTATGGTGGCCGGTGGGATGTCACGCAGGCCGCCAGGCAGCTTGCCGAACGCGCCGCACGCGGGGAGCTCGCGACGCGCGACATCACACCCGAGGCGTTGCAGGCGCATCTCAGCCTCAGCGACGTGGTGGAGCCGGATCTCTTCATCCGCACCGGGGGCGAGCAGCGCGTGAGCAATTTCCTGCTGTGGCAGCTCGCCTACACGGAACTCTATTTTACCGACGTCCTGTGGCCTGACTTCGACCGTGCGGCTTTCGAAGAGGCATTGGCCTCCTACGCCAGGCGACAGAGGCGTTTCGGTCGCACGGGCGAGCAGGTGATGGGGCGCGTTGTCTCCTGAATGCGCGACGCCGGGCCTTGAACATAACGCTGACAAGACGAATCCTGACGGCTGCGGTCCTGATTCCTCTTGTGAGCGTCACGGTGCTCGGAGCACCGACGGCAGGCGTGGCGACGCTGTTCGGCCTGATTGTGCTGGGCGCGGCGTGGGAGTGGGGCGCTCTGATGCGCTGGGCGCCGCTCGCTCGCGCCCTGTACACGATCGCGTTCGTGCCTTTGCTGCTGGCCTGCTACGAGTATGCCGTGGATACGCGCTTCGCGCCGCTGCTCATGTCGCTTGGCCTCGCGTGGTGGGTCGTGGCGCTCGGCTGGATTTTACGTTACCAGGCAGGCAGCGAACCCACCTGGATGAACGGCGCGCCGGGCGCGCAGATTCTGGGGTGGTTGGTCCTGGTGCCGGCCTGGACGGCGATGGTCGACCTGCACACGCGCGGCGCATCGGGTCCGATTATGGTCCTGGCGCTGTTGTGTCTCATCTGGGCCGTGGATATCAGCGCCTATTTCGCGGGGCGGCGCTTCGGCACGCGCCGGCTGGCCTCGCGCGTGAGTCCCGGCAAGACGTGGGAGGGCGTCGCGGGCGGCGTCGTGGGCGCCGCCTTGGTTGGGATGCTCGCGGGCGTGATAGGGGGGCTGTCCGGCGGAGCCGGGGTCGTGTTTGTGTTACTGTGTATCGCCACCGTGCCCGTGTCCGTTGTGGGCGATCTGGCCGAGAGCTTGTTCAAACGGCAGGCCGGGCTGAAGGATAGTGGGTGCTTGCTTCCGGGTCACGGCGGTGTGCTCGATCGCATAGACAGCTTGACCGCCGCGGCGCCGTTTTTCGTATTGGGCTGGATCGGGTTGGGAATGTGATATGAAAGGTCTCTCGGTCCTCGGATCTACCGGTACGATAGGCGTCAACACGCTGGATGTGGTGTCGAGGAATCCGCGGCGCTTCCGAATCGTGGCGCTCACGGCCAATCATGACGATGTGCAATTGGCCGCGCAGTGCCGGCAATGGCGGCCCGATTATGCAGTGATGGCCGATGCGGATGCTGCCGAGCGGTTGCACGCGAGCTTGGCGCATTGCGGCCTATCGACGCAGGTCTTGAGCGGGTGCTCCGGGCTGGAACAGGTCGCCGCGCTGCCCGAGGTTCATGTCGTAATGGCCGCAATAGTCGGCGCGGCCGGCTTGTTGCCCACGCTGGCCGCGGCGCGCGCCGGCAAACGGGTGTTGCTGGCCAACAAGGAATCGCTGGTGATGTCCGGCCCGCTGCTGATCGACGCCGTGCGCGAGAGCGGCGCGGAGTTGCTGCCCATCGACAGTGAGCACAATGCCATTTTCCAGTGCATGCCTGCGGCACTGAACGGCGGCCTGGAGAGTGCGGGCGTGGGCCGAATCCTGCTCACCGCCTCGGGCGGGCCGTTCCTCGACCGGCGCCCGGAGGATCTGCACGACGTGACGCCCAGCGAGGCCTGCGCCCACCCCAACTGGGTCATGGGCCGCAAGATTTCGGTGGACTCGGCCACGATGATGAACAAGGGGCTGGAAGTCATAGAGGCCTGCTGGTTGTTCGATACGAGCGCAGATCGCATCGAGGTGGTGATTCACCCCCAGAGCGTGGTGCACTCCATGGTAGAGTACGTGGACGGTTCCGTGCTTGCCCATCTCGGCAACCCGGACATGCGTACACCCATCGCACATGCGCTCGCGTGGCCGGAAAGGATGGAATCCGGTGTCGAGCGTCTGGACATGCAAGGCCTTGGCGCGCTCGAATTCAGGGCCCCGAGCCTGGAACAGTTTCCCTGCCTGCGGCTGGGATTCGAAGCGGTGCGGGCGGGCGGCACCGCCACGGCCATACTGAACGCCGCCAACGAGGTGGCCGTGAAGGCGTTCCTGGATGGGCAGATACGCTTTACCGACATCGCACGGATCATCGAATCGACGCTCGCGCGGCAGGCGGTGCGCGATGCAGATACCCTGGAGAGCGTGCTTGCCGAGGATGATCTCGCGCGTCGCGTTGCCCACGAGCAGATGGCCGGGTTGAGCCCCGCGAGGACCTGAGCATGGATTTTGGCTGGCACGCGTTGTCTTTTGTCGTTGCCATCGGGGTGCTGGTGACCGTGCACGAATTCGGCCACTTCTGGGTGGCGCAGCGCCTCGGCGTCAAGGTGCTGAAGTTCTCGATCGGGTTCGGCCGGGCGCTCTTCACGTGGCGCACGAACCCGCACGGCACCGAATACGTGCTGGCCGCGGTGCCGCTGGGCGGCTACGTCAAGATGCTCGATGAGCGCGAGGAGGGCGTGCAGCCAGCGGATCTGCCACGCGCGTTCAATCGACAGCCGTTGCGCGTGCGTTGCGCGGTGGTGGTGGCCGGGCCGCTGTTCAATTTCCTGTTTGCCATTGCCGCATACTGGGCGGCGTTCCTCATCGGTGTCAGCGGCCCGCGCGCGCTGATTGCGGATGTCGTCCCGGGCTCGGTGGCGGCGCAGGCGGGGATGGGTGCCGGCGAAGAGATCGAGCGTGTGGGTGGGCGTCACACGCCCACGTGGGAGGGCGTGGTACAGGCCGTGATAGGCGGCACGCTCAACGGGGGCCCCGTTGCCGTCGAGGTCCGCAGCGACGTGGGCGATATGCGTACGCTCAGCCTCGACATGAGTGAAGTGTCGGTCGACGATCTCGCGCGCGGGCAGTTCTTCACGGTGCTTGGTATCGAGCCGCAGCGCCCTCGCATGCGGCCGTTGATCGGCT
>CAZSDY010000058.1:11059-16838 GCA_964605765.1 uncultured Ectothiorhodospiraceae bacterium
GCCAAGGCACTTGTGAAGACCTACGATACGTCGATGCTCACGCTGGGAATGTTCTGGAAAATGCTGCGCCTGGAGATATCCCTGGAGAATCTGAGCGGGCCCATCAGCATCGCTCGTTACGCGGGCTACAGCGCGAAGATCGGCATATCGAAGTTTCTGGAATTCCTCGCGATCGTGAGCATCAGCCTGGGCATTCTGAACCTTCTACCCATACCGGTGCTGGATGGCGGGCACTTAATGTATTATTTTATCGAATTCTTGAAAGGTCGACCGGTCTCCGAGCAAGCGCAGTTCATCGGGCAGCGCTTCGGTATAGCGATGCTCTTTGGGTTGATGGGGCTGGCGTTTTACAATGATATAGCGCGACTTTTTGGGTGAGCGCCTCACGGCGTGGGCGGCATTGCGGGTGCGTATGGGTGATAATGCCGGCCGTTTGTAGTCGCGTAACTGACAGGCCAAGAACAACACGAACATGCGACGCCTAGGCAATCTCCTTTGTTGTGCGGTGCTGATGATGGGCTGGGTCACCGGCGCATCGGCTGAGTCTTTCGTGGTCCAGGATATCCGGGTGGAAGGACTGCAGCGTATCTCTGCGGGGACGGTATTCAACTACTTGCCGCTGCAGATCGGCGACACGATAGACGAAGCTGCGACCGGCGACGCCATACGTGCGCTGTTCAAGACCGGGTTCTTCAAGGACATTCGTATCGAGCGCGAGGGCGACGCCCTCATCGTCTTCGTCACGGAGCGTCCGTCGATCGCGAACATCGAGTTTGTCGGCAACAAGGCCGTCAAGACCGATGATCTCACGGAGCAGCTCAAGCAGGTCGGATTCACCGAGGGGCGCGTGTTCAATCGATCCGACTTCGACCAGGTCAAGCAGGAGCTGCAGCGCTTCTACTTTGCGCTCGGGAAGTACGGTGTGGAAATCGAGCCCACGGTCACGCCGCTGGAGCGTAACCGGGTCGCCATCCGTTTCGACATTTCCGAAGGCGCCGTGGCGAGAATCAAGAAGATCAACCTCGTCGGCAACACCGTGTTCAAGGAAAGCAAGCTGCTCAAGCTGTTCACGCTCAAGACGCGTGGCATGTTTACCTGGCTCAGCAAGCGCGATCAGTATTCACGGCAAAAGCTGGGTGCGGACCTCGAGAAGCTGCGGGCGTACTACCTGGACCGCGGCTACGTGAACTTCGACATAGATTCGACGCAGGTCACCCTCACTCCCGACAAGAAAGATGTCTACATCACGATAAACATCACCGAGGGCGACCAGTATCGAATCAACGACATCAAGCTGACCGGTGATCTGATAGTGCCCGCGGAAGAGCTGTTCCAGGCGATATTCATCAGCCGTGGAGAGGTCTTTTCCCGCAAGGCGATCACCGAGTCGAGCGCCGAGCTGGCAGCGCGGCTGGGCGATGAGGGCTACGCATTCGCCAACGTCAACGCGGTGCCCGAGCTCGACGACGAAGGGAAGAACGTGGCGTTGACGTTTTTCGTCGACCCGGGCAAGCGCGTCTACATTCGCAGGATCAGGTTCAAGGGCAATACCAAGACGCGTGATCGCGTGCTGCGCCGCGAGATGCGCCAGATGGAGGCGGGCTGGATTTCCACGAAAGCCATCGAGCGTTCCAGGGTGAGGCTGCAGCGCCTCGGGTTCTTCGATGAAGTCAACGTCGAGACGCCTGCCGTGGCCGGCACGACCGACCAGGTCGATGTGGAATTCTCCGTGAAAGAGCGTCCCTCGGGGAATCTGGCGGCGGGCCTCGGTTTCTCGCAGTCGCAGGGCATCATCATCAACAGCAGCGTGACGCAGGAGAATTTTCTTGGCAGTGGCAATCGCATCAGCGCATCGTTCAACAACAGCTCTGCCAACACGCAGTTCGCGCTCTCGTTCCTGAACCCCTACTACACCGTGGATGGCATCAGCCTGGGCCTGGATGCGTCGTTCCTCACCACCAACGCGAGCGATGCCAACGTGTCCGACTACACCACGGATGAGTTGCACGGCGGTGTCACCTTCGGCGTGCCGATCAACGAGTTCGACAGCGTCAACCTCGGCGCCGCCGTGGAGAACATCGACTTCCGACCTGGTAGTCTTGCGTCCGTGGAAGTGTTCGATTTCGAACGCGCATCGGGCAACAACTTCACGAATTTCCTGTTCACCGCGGACTGGGCGCGCGATACGCGCAACAGGCGTGTCCTGCCCGACCGTGGAAGCTTGAGCTCGGTCTCCGGCGAGCTGTCGGTGCCGGGCTCGGACTTGGCGTTCTACAAAGTGCGCTTGAGGCACCAGCGCTTCTTCCCCGTGACGGAGGACTTCACCTTCGTCGTGAATGGCGAGTTCGGTTTCGGTGACGGGCTGGCCGATACCGACAGGCTGCCGATCATCGACAACTTCTTCGCCGGCGGTGTGCGTTCGGTGCGGGGGTACGAAGCCAATACCCTGGGCCCGCGAGATTCCAGGAATGAGCCACTGGGCGGCAGCATGCTGCTCACCGGGGGTGCCGAGGTGATCTTGCCCGTGCCCTTTCTTCGTGATAACAAGTCCGTGCGGGTCACGGGCTTCTACGATCTCGGCAACGTCTACGGCCCCGACGAGGACCTCGACCTGTCCTTGTTGAGAAGCTCGGTCGGTGTGTCTGCGATATGGTTGTCCCCACTCGGTGTGTTGACGCTCAGCGCGGGCCTGCCAATCAATGATCGCAGCTCTGACAAGACACAACCCCTGCAGTTTACCTTTGGAACCAGCTTTTGACATGAACCGTGAAACGACCATGAATACACGTTTGGCCTGGCGGACAGCACTGCTCACCGCCAGTTTGTTGTTGGGACCTTCGCTGCATGCGGCCGAGGTCAAGGTGGGATTCGTCAACGTTGCGCGGGTGCTGGAAAAGGCGCCGCAGGCGGAAGCGGCACGCACCCGCATCGAAAAGGAGTTTGCCCCGAAGGACAGGTCGCTGGTCGCGCAGCAGAAGGAGTTGCGCGGTCTGGAAGATCAACTCGTGCGCGACGGTGCCGTGATGACCGAAGAGCAGCGACTGAAACTGGAGAGCGATATCCGCGCGCGTCGCCGGGAGATGCGCAAGTCACAGGCGGCGTTCAGGGAGGAACTGAACCTCAGGCGTAACCAGGAGCTGAGCAAGCTGCAGCGCAAGGTGATTCAGGTCATCCAGGAAATGGCCAAGGCGGCGAAGTATGATCTGGTGATTGGCGATGGTGTTCTGTATGCCAGCGAGCGCATCGACATCACCGACAAGGTGTCCGCACGGCTCAAGGAAGAGGGGGCCAATTGATCGAACGGGCAGATCCTTGGCAACCCACTCCGGCAACGGCGAATGACGAGGCGCGCGCTCGGCTCCCTGCGGGCGGACCGACCAATGCCGTCCAGGCTCCCGGGCCGGGCGCCTTGCGCCCCGGGGCTGCCGGGCACGCTGAGCACCTCGAGATCCCAGTAACGGGATAAGTACGCATCAGCATGCGGAGGTCCGGCCCGTGGCATTCTCTCTGGCGGAATTAGCCGCGCACCTCGGTGCGGGGCTGCACGGTGAGCCGGATTGCCAGATTCACCGGGTGGCCACCCTGGCGCATGCCGGCCCCGGGGACATCAGTTTCTTTTCCAACCGCCGCTACAAGCATCAGCTCGCCACGACACACGCCTCCGCGGTGCTCATTGCCGCGCGCGATCTCGATGTCTGTCCGGTCGCTTCCCTGGTGCTGGATAATCCCTATCTGGGATATGCCAGGGTCGCGGCGCTGCTGAACCCTGCTCCGGCGTTGTCCGGCGGCGTGCACGAGACGGCATGGATAAGCCCGGCGGCGGACGTCCATCCCAGCACCTGCATCGGGCCGGGCTGCGTGGTGGAGGCCGGCGTGGCCGTTGCCGCCGAGGTCTTCATCGGACCGGGATGCGTGGTCGGAAGTGACAGCCACATAGACAGCTGCTCGCGTCTCGTCGCCAACGTGACCGTTTGTCACGGTGTCCATATCGGCCAGCGCGTGCTGTTGCATCCGGGCGTGGTGGTCGGGGCGGACGGTTTTGGCATTGCGAACGACGATGGCGTCTGGGTCAAGATCCCCCAGCTCGGCGCGGTGCGAATCGGTGACGACGTGGAAATTGGCGCGAATACCACGATAGACCGGGGCGCCCTGGAAGACACGGTCATCGAGGACGGGGTGAAACTGGATAATCAGATCCAGATCGGGCACAACGTGCGAATCGGTGCGCACACGGCCATTGCCGGATGCGTTTGCATAGCCGGCAGCACGACGATCGGCAGGCGATGTACCATAGGCGGCGCCACGGCCATAGGCGGGCACCTGGAACTCGTCGACGACGTGCATCTGACCGGTGGCTCGCTGGTACCGAAATCGATCAAGCAGCCGGGACTGTATTCTTCCGGTCTGATGGTGCAGGACAACAGGAGCTGGCGCAGGATGCACGGGCGTCTGGGCCAGCTCGACGATATGGCGCGCCGCCTGAGAGCGCTGGAGAAGGAGCGGCCCTGAGGGGCGCGTGGAGCCCGGGCAGCGCGTGCGTCCCAGGCCTCTCGTAGTGTCGTCAACCGGCCGGCGAGTACACTTTGCCGGACAAGCAGGGAGAAAGCAGGTATGGCTGAGATGGGTATCGAAGAGATCCTGAAGTTTCTGCCGCACCGCTATCCCTTCCTGCTTCTGGACCGGGTACTCGATTACGTGCCGGACGAGCGGCTGGTCGCCATTAAGAACGTCAGCATCAACGAGCCATTCTTCCAGGGGCATTTCCCGGCTCATCCGGTCATGCCCGCGGTCCTGATCCTCGAGGCCATGGCCCAGGCGACCGGCCTGCTGGCCCTGCGCAGCATGGGCGGCCCACCCACTGATCGTTCCGTGTACTACTTCGTCGGCGTCGACAGAGCGCGCTTTCGCCGGCCGGTGTCCCCGGGTGATCGCTTGACCGTGGATGTGCTGCATCAACGCACGGCGCGGCGCATCTGGCGCGTAGGCGCCAAGGCGTTCGTGGATGATCAACTGGTGGCCGACGCCACTATCATGGGAGCATTGAGAGAGCTGGAAAGTTGATCCATCCCGCCGCCATTATCGAGCCCGGCGCGCGACTCGCTCCGGATGTGGACGTGGGACCGTGGTGCCACATCGGACCGGCCGTCGAGATTGGCACTGGTACCCGCATCGGATCACACGTCGTCATCACGGGCACCACACGGATCGGGCAGCACAACGAAATCCACCCCTTCAATTCCATCGGCGCGCCTTCACAGGATAAGAAGTACGCGGGCGAGCCGACGCGCCTGGAGATCGGTGATGGAAACGTCATTCGTGAGTTCTGCACGATCAATCGAGGCACCGTGCAGGGCGGGGGGCTCACCCGCGTGGGGAACGAGAACTGGATAATGGCCTATGTGCACATCGCGCATGACTCCTGTGTGGGCAACAGCGCCATCATGGCGAACGGCGCCAGCCTTGCCGGCCACGTGGTCGTCGAGGACTTTGCCACCTTCGGCGGGTTCACGTTGGTGCATCAGTTTTGCGCCGTGGGCGCGTACAGTTTCACGGCCATGGGGTCGGTGATCGTCAAGGATGTTCCGCCCTATCTCATGGTTGCCGGGAATGTGGCGAAACCCCGCGGGCTCAACAAGGAGGGCTTGCGGCGGCGCGGCTTCGATGCCGAGACCATGCGCTGGCTGCGCCGTGGTTACAAGGTGTTGTACAAGCAGGGGCTCGGCACGGAACGGGCGGTGGAGGAGCTTCACGCGATGGCTGCGGATTGCCCGGAGCTCGG
>CAZSDY010000059.1:0-2686 GCA_964605765.1 uncultured Ectothiorhodospiraceae bacterium
CGCCCGGAGGGACTCGAACCCCCAACCCTCGGCTTCGAAGGCCGATGCTCTATCCAGTTGAGCTACGGGCGCTATGCGTTTCTGTTCGTGAACCCCGGCTCGCCGACCGGCGTTGCAGCGATCATGCTCATGCGTGCAACAGCCGGGTGACCAGCCGCTCGGGATCGCTCTCCACCCGCAGCAGGGCATGATGGCGATGCTTGACGAAGTCCTTGTGCACGGCATTGTCCAGGAAATCGACGAGCTGATCATAGTACCCGGCAGCATTGAGCACACCGAAAGGCTGCGTGAGCAGGCCGAGCTGCACGCCGGCCCAGACCTCGAACAGCTCGTCGAGCGTGCCGACCCCGCCCGGCAACGCGATGAAGCCGTCCGAGAGCTCGGACATCAGCGCCTTGCGCTCGGCCATGGAACCGACCGAGCGCAGCTCCGTGAGTCCGCGATGCACGTGCGCGTCGCCGAACACCCCGTCGGGCACCACACCGATGGCCTCACCATCCGCACCCAGCACGGCGTCGGCCACCGCGCCCATCATGCCGCGCGCGCCCCCGCCGTAGACCAGTCCGCAACCATGGTCCACCAAGGCGAGGCCGAGAGAGCGGGCACTGTCCACGAATGCCGGATCGGTACCCGGATTGGAACCGCAGAACACACAAAAGCGCTTCACGGCAGCCCTATTCCGGTTGTTCGAGGCGCAACGCCGCCGAGTTGATGCAGTAGCGAAGGCCGCTCGGCGCGGGGCCGTCCTCGAACACGTGCCCCAGGTGCGCATCGCAACATGCGCACAAAACCTCGGTGCGGCGCATGAACCAGCTCGTGTCGCTGTCGGTCACCACCCGCTCCGCGCCAATGGGCTCGAAGAAGCTCGGCCAGCCGGTCCCGGAGTCGAACTTGGCTTCGGAACTGAACAGCGCCCTCGCGCAGCACACGCAGTGGTAAACGCCCGGCGTCTTGCAATCGTGGTACTTGCCGCTGAACGCGCGCTCGGTGCTCTTGCGCCGGCACACCGCGAACTGCTCCGCCGTCAGCAGGTCGCGCCACTCGGCATCGCTGCGCGTGATCCTGTCGCTCATGTTTCTACGCCTGCCCGATTTCCACCGGGATGTCCCCGATCTTGCCCCGCCAGTAGCGCGGGCCGCTCAGGTGCACCGACTCGCCGCCGGCGTCCACCGCCACGGTGACCGGCATGTTCTCCACCTCGAACTCGTAAATTGCCTCCATCCCGAGGTCCTCGAACGCGACCACGCGTGACTTGCGAATCGCCTTGGAGACGAGATAGGCCGCGCCCCCGACCGCAATCAGGTACACCGCCCCGTGACGGCGTATGGCCTCGATGGCATTCGGGCCGCGTTCCGCCTTGCCGATCATGCCGATGAGGCCCGTCTTCTCCAGCACCAGATCGGTGAACTTGTCCATGCGCGAGGCGGTCGTCGGACCGGCCGGGCCCACGGCCTCATCGCCCACGGGGTTCACCGGACCCACGTAGTAGATCATGCGGTTCGTCAGGTCCACACCCTCGGGCAGCGCCTCATCGCGGAGAATGAGCTCGGTGAGGCGCTTGTGGGCTGCATCGCGCCCGGTAAGCAGACGGCCCGAGAGCAGCAGGCGCTCGCCGCAGCGCCAGGTGGCGACCTCGGCTCGCGTGAGTGTTTCCAGGTCGACGCGCCTGCTGTCGGCACCCGGGGTCCAGGTGACGTCCGGCCATTGATCCGGCGAGGGCGGCTCGAACTCCGCGGGGCCGGCACCGTCGAGCATGAAACCGAGGTGTCGTGTCGCCGCGCAGTTCGGGATCAAGGCGACGGGCAGCGATGCCGCGTGCGTGGGATACTCTCGAATCTTGACGTCCAGCACCGTGGTGAGCCCCCCGAGTCCCTGCGCGCCGATGCCGAGCGCGTTGACCTTGTGGTAGATCTCCAGGCGCATGGCCTGGAGCGCCGTCAGATCCTCGCGGCCCGCCAGATCCTGGATATCGATGGGGTCGAGCAACGACTCCTTGGCGAGCAGCATGGCCTTTTCCGCGGTGCCGCCAACACCGATGCCGAGAATACCCGGCGGGCACCAGCCGGCACCCAGCGTGGACACCGTTTCCAGCACCCAGTCGGCGATGCTGTCGCTGGGGTTCAAAATGGCGAAACGTGACTTGTTCTCCGAGCCACCGCCCTTGGCCGCCACGTGCACCTCCACGGTATCCCCGGGCACGACCTGGGCATGGATGACGGCCGGCGTGTTGTCGCCGGTGTTCCTGCGCGCACCGAACGCAGGATTCACGACCGAGGCGCGCAGAATGTTGTCCGGATCGGTGTAGGCCCTGCGCACGCCCTCATTGATCATCTCCTCGACCCCGATTTCCGCGTCCCAGCGTACGTCCATGCCAATCTTGAGAAACACCACGACGATGCCCGTGTCCTGGCACATGGGCCGCTTGCCCTCGGCGCTCATGCGCGAGTTCATCAGGATCTGGGCAATGGCGTCACGTGCCGCGGGCGATTGCTCCTTCTCGTAAGCGGCGGTCATCGCATGGATGAAATCGCCCGGGTGATAGTAGGACATGTACTGCAGTGCGTCGGCGATGCTCTGCGTCAGGTCCTGTTGTCTGATTGTGGCCATCTGTGAATCTCGCGGTTTGGATGGATCGCCACGGCGCGTGCGACCCCGGGGCGCTGACAGTCACTACATGATAGCAGCC
>CAZSDY010000059.1:2786-9426 GCA_964605765.1 uncultured Ectothiorhodospiraceae bacterium
AGTCGCGCTCTTCGTTCACGCCCCATCCGACCATAGGACGGCGCGAGAGGGTCCCATCCCCGGCTGGCTCGGTGCAACATAAGCCCGTGCCCCCGATCACGACTTTCGGAGTACCATGACGACAATCTTAAGCGCAACAGCATCGGCCAATGAACCAACGCGAACACTGGGACGAGATCTACGGAAAGACACCGGCTGACAAGGTCGGCTGGTATACGCCTCATCTGGACATCTCCCTGAAATGGGTTGAGGCACTCGATGTGCCCAGGACAGCGCAAATCATAGACGTCGGCAGCGGTGCTTCCACGCTGGCCGGCGATCTGTTGCGTGAAGGCTACCGGCACATCACGCTAGTCGACATCTCGGGCAACGCGCTGGCTTTGGCCAAAACGCGCCTGGGAGACGAAGCTGCGTCGCTTGTCTGGATCGAGGGAGATATCACGACGCTCGACTTGCCCGCGGGCCACTATGACTTGTGGCACGATCGAGCGGTATTTCACTTTCTTACCAGCGCTCAGCAGCAACAACAGTACCGAGACAATCTCCTGAAGGCCTTACGCCCGGGGGGCCACGCGATTATCGCTACATTTGCTCGGGAAGCGCCACCCAAGTGCAGCGGCCTGCCGGTCAAGCGATACACGCCGGACGAGCTTCAGCACACGCTCGGCCCGCAGCTTGAACCGGGCTGGCAGGAAACGGTGCTTCACGTGACTCCGGGCGGAGTCGAGCAAATGTACCTCTACTGCCAGTTTCGCAGGCTTACCCACCCGGCCTGATCAGGCGCACTGCCCGGGGAGAATGCGGCGTCACGCACCCGGCGTGGCGACGATGGCACTCAGTCCGCGATCGAGGTCTGCTTTCACGTCCTCCATGTCTTCCAGACCGACCGCCACGCGGATGAGATCCTCACCGATACCGGCCGCGTCACGTTCGGCCTGGGACAAGCGCCCGTGCGTGGTGGTCGCCGGGTGGGTGATGGTGGTCTTCGCGTCTCCCAGGTTGGCGGTAATCGAGAGTATTCGTGTCGAATCAATCACCTGCCATGCCTCACGCCGCCCGCCGCGCACCTCGAACGAGAGCACGCCGCCGAACGCGGACTGCTGGCGCCGCGCCAGCCCGTGCTGCGGGTGCGACTCGAGCCCGGGGTAGAACACGCGGCTGATGGCCGCGTGCTGCGCCAGCCAGCGCGCGAGCACCAGGGCGTTTTTGCTGTGCGCGCGCATGCGCAGGCTCAGGGTCTCCAGCCCGTTCAGGAACACCCAGGCGTTGAACGGGCTCATGCTGGGGCCCGCGGTGCGCATGAAGCCGAACAGCGCGTCGCCAAGCGCCTCATCATCGACAACCACAGCGCCCCCGATACAGCGCCCCTGGCCGTCCAGGAACTTGGTGGCCGAATGCACGACCATGTCCGCACCGAGCGCCAGCGGGCGCTGCAGCGCGGGTGTGCACATCACGTTGTCCACCACGAGAAGAGCATTGTTGCCATGCGCAAGGTGCGCCAAGGCAGCGATGTCCGCAATCTCCACATGCGGGTTCGACGGGCTTTCCACGAACAGCATGCGCGTGGCGGGACGCAGCGCCCGTTGCCACGCCGACACGTCGGCCATCGGTGCGACATAGCTCACTTCAATGCCGAATCGTGACAGGATCTTGTTGAACATCGTCATCGTCGCACCGAACACGTTCCTGGATACCAGCGCATGGTCTCCCGCGCTGAGCACCGTCAGGCACGTGGTCAATATTGCCGCCATGCCGGATGCCGTACCTACGCAACGCGACCCGCCCTCCAGCGACGCGAGCCGGTCCTCGAAGGTGCGAACTGTCGGATTGGTGAAGCGCGAGTAAACGTTGCCCTTCTCCTCCCCCGTGAACCGCGCCCAGGCTTGTGCGGCGCTGTCGAACACGAAGCTCGAAGTCAGGAACATCGGGTCGTTGTGCTCCGCCTCCGCGGTGCGTACCTGCCCCGCGCGCACCGCACGCGTGTCGAACCCGTTCCCCGGCGTACCTGCGTCAGGCATGGTACAGCTCCAGCATCTCATCTTCTTCCGGGGCCAGGCTGCGCCTCTTGATCTCATCGTTACGATTCTCTTCGAGCCGGCTCAGGTACGTGCTCGTCACCCCCCCCGTCACGTACTCGCCGTTGAAGCACGAGGTATCGAATTTGCGCAATCCCGGATTGCCCTGGCGCACCGCATCGGCAAGGTCGCCGATGTCCTGGTAGAAGAGGCGATCGGCACCGATCGCCTCGGCCACCTGCGCCTCGCTCCTGTTGCTCGCGATCAGCTCGCGCACGGAGGGCATATCTATGCCGTAAACGTTCTGGTAGCGCACCGGCGGCGCAGCGGAGGCGAAATACACCTTGCGCGCGCCCGCCTCGCGCGCCATCTGGATGATCTGCCGCGAGGTGGTGCCGCGCACGATGGAGTCATCGACCAGCAACACGTTCTTGCCCTCGAACTCCAGCTCGATGGCGTTGAGCTTCTGGCGCACGGACCGGGCCCGCTCGCCCTGCCCCGGCATGATGAACGTACGCGGAATATAGCGGTTCTTGATGAATCCCTCGCGATACTTGACGCCCAGCTTGTAGGCGAGCGGCAGCGCCGCCGTGCGGCTCGTGTCGGGTATGGGGATCACCACGTCGATGTCGTTGTCCGGCCATTCGCGCAGGATCTTGTCCGTCAACCGCTCCCCCATGCGCAAACGTGCCTTGTAGACCGACACGTCGTCGATCATGGAGTCGGGCCGCGCCAGGTAGACGAACTCGAAAATGCACGGGGAATACTCGGCCTCCCTTGCGCACTGGCGCAAGTGAATCCGCTTGTCCCCGTCGATGTAGAGCGCTTCGCCGGGCGCAAGGTCGCGAA
Organism: uncultured Ectothiorhodospiraceae bacterium; assembly: GCA_964605765.1. GTDB lineage: Bacteria > Pseudomonadota > Gammaproteobacteria > HK1 > HK1 > CAZSDY01. The sequence continues at coordinate 5,651 of CAZSDY010000059.1, forward strand.
CCAGCTCGAAGCCGAGCGCGTGCAACGCCACGCTCTCCGAAGCCACCATGTACTCCACGCCGGCCGGGGTCTCGCGTACACCGTAGCAAACCGGCCGTATGCCGTGCGGGTCGCGAAACGCCACCAGCCCGTAACCGACGATCAGCGCTACGGCGGCGTACCCGCCGATACAACGCTCGTGCACGGCGCCGACGGCCTCGAAGATGTCGTTCTTGTCCAGCGCGTGCTTGCCTAGCTTGAGCAGCTCGTGGGCGAATACGTTCAGAAGCACCTCGGAGTCGGAGCGCGTGTTGATGTGGCGCAGATCCTCGCGGAACAGGTCGTGCTTCAACTGCTCGGCATTGATGAGGTTACCGTTGTGTGCCAGCGTGATACCGTAGGGTGAATTGACGTAGAACGGTTGCGCCTCGGCCGGGGAGGCACAACCCGCGGTCGGGTACCTGATATGCCCGATGCCCAGCGTACCGCGCAGGTTGAGCATGTGGCGCGTGTGAAAGACGTCACGCACCAGACCGTTCGCCTTGCGCAGGTGCAGCTGCTCCGCCTCGCAGGTGACAATACCCGCGGCATCCTGGCCGCGATGCTGCAACACGGTCAGCGCATCGTAGATGAGCTGATTGACGAGCCCTGTCCCTACCAATCCTACGATTCCACACATGTTCGTTCCCCTGAGAGAGAGCCGTTCGGCTGCGCCGTACCTCAAAATTTGATGGCCGCGGCAACGTCTGCCGGCAGCAGATCGCGAATCTCCATTGCCACCGCGACGAAGTGCTTCATCAGCATGGACTCATGCCACCAGCTCTCCTGCGCGAGTCCCAGGAAGCCCGCCACCAGAACCAGCACACTGACTATCACGCCGCCGCGCACGACGCCGAACACGATACCCACCATGCGGTCCGTCCCCGTCAACCCGGTCTTCTCGACGAGTTTCCCGGCCAGAAAGTTGATCGCACCGGCCACGAACAGCGTGGGTACGAATATCGCCAGGAATGCCGCCGCGGTGCGGATGCGAGGCGCAGATATCTGCCCTGCCAGCGTCTGCGCGACGCTGTCCGTGAACGTCAGAGAAAGCCAGAACGCCACGATCCAGCCCAGCAGCGACAGCGCCTCGCGCACGAAACCACGCACGACGCTGATCACGGCTGAAAGGGTAATCACGGCGACGATGGCGTAGTCAACCCCGGTCATCCCCGCTCGTCTCGCGCCATGATCGGCGGACAATCGCCCGCGAGGGTGCGGTGCGTCACGAGACCCTCGCGGCGGCGCCGGCGTGAACGAGGAATGAAGCTGGAATCGGCAGTTGACCGCTCCGTACAGCATGCAAGCGAATAGTCCCATCCCGGCTCGCCGGGCAAAGCGGACTCAGCGGCCGGCTGACGATGCAACGAGGTGGAAAACTGAGGGTCAGACTTGATTCTCTCTCACCTCGGTTCAAGAATCGACGGGTGCGTGGAGTCAGCTCCGACCAGCATTCTTCCAGCGCCATGATTCTACCAAAGCATGCCCGGCAACTGAACCGGCCGCGTCGTGCTACACCGAGCGCAGCGGCTTCCATACGAGTCTTGCCGCGGCCGGATGCGTCAGCCACCCGGGTAGCGCACCACGACGCCATCCATGTCCTGCTCGGCACGCAGCTTGCGGCGCGCGGTCTCCGCCCGATCTCTATCGAGCTCGGGACCTACGTACAAGCGTGCGATGCTGCCTTCTTCACCGTAAGCAAGCTGCACAAACGCATCGAAGCCCGCGTGGCGAAGCCTGTCCCTGAGTTCAATCGCCTCGCCGCCTGGACTGAATCGCCCGACTCGAATGGCCCAGGCAGAGAGACCGATACGCTCCCCGCTCGCCAGCGTCGGCTCCGGTTCCGGCTTTGGTCGCGGGACGGGAATCAGCTGACGCGCTTCCGGCGCGCTGCTGGTGTCCGGGGGCAAGGCACTGTCGAGCGCCCCGGACTGCTCCGCGACCTCATCCGGGCCCGGTGATGCGGCGCCTGCCGGCGTCCCGGCTTCCCCGCCCACATCTTCGTCCTGTGTCGCCGCAGCCTCTTGCCCCGGCCCGGGCGCAGCCACATCCAGCTCCACACCGGCCACCATTCCCGCTGCCTCGTCGTCCGAGGGCAATGGCTCGGTCCCCTCTTCCAGGGGGATGATCCTCGAGCTGAACCCATCCCCGGCAACGCCCGTCGGCGCAGCGCCGCCATCCGGGGTGGAAACGTCGTCGAACAGTTCCGGCACGACGATGACGACGACCGCCACGAGCAGCGTGGCACCGACCATCCTGCGTTTGAGTCTGTCAGCCATGGTGGAAGTTTCGAATGCTCATGGCGCCGATGCAACCTGACCCGGACGAGCCGGAACCAACCAGGGCTTCGAGTGCTGGCGCAGATGCGGCTTCACCGGGGTGGAGGTCATATTTCGGATGATATTCTCGCCAAGCTGCTTCTCCTACTCGACCGAACGTCACTTCTCCGGTGCAACGAACGTAAACAGGCCCTTGGGCGTGTCGACGAGGATGGTGTCGATGTCATCCTCAGTGAAACCCCGCGTCCGCATCCTCGGCACGACATTCTCCACAATATGCGCGTAGCCACAGCCGCCGTAACGGCGCAGGTATATCTTGCTGTCGCAGTCGTGCGAGATGACGATCTGCGTCCCGAAGCCCTCGTCGATGAGGAACCTCAACCATTGCAGGCGCACGGCGTCGGTCGGTTGGTCAACGTCTGGGTTTTCGGGATAAACCGAGTGCTCATGGCCGAACAGATCGTACTCCAGGACGACCCCCGTCTCGGCGAGCTTTCGCAAGGTGTCCTTGTCGAAGATCGTCCGATCGATGTGGCACATGATAGTCCGTTCGATATCCGCCCCCACGTCGCGCAGGATCTCGACGATCTCCTCGGGCGCCCCATCATTGCGGCCCGGATGAACCATGAGCGGTGCCCCCGTCAGGCGCTGCGCGCATGCCGATGCCCTCAGCACCTTGCGCTCGTTCTCGGCCAGCGGCCAACTGCAGCCCACTTCTCCGATGAGGCCCGGCCGGATGTCCGTGCCGTCGGCCCCCCACAAGACCTCGTTCACGATCTCCTCCGTGATCTCCTCCTCGGTCTTTTGGCTCATATCGGACGGATGTGATTCCCATACGTAGTACGAACAGCCCATGATGAGATTGAGGCCCGTGGCGCGTGCGATTCGGGCGATCCCTTCCGGGTCGCGGGCAAGACCTATGGACGAGACCTCCGCTATGGTGTTGCCGCCGGCGCGCTTGTAATGCATCGCCTCCTCGATCGCCAACGCCTCGTCGAGCATGGTCGTGCTCTCCAGGTTGGCGTGCCCCGCGTAATACATGCGGCTCAGGACCTCCATGGTGAGCGGCGCATGAAAGGTGGCCTTCCTGTCGAGACCTTCGGGCTCGGGATAGAGATGCGCTTCGTCGACGAGCAGATGCTCGTGCGTGATGGTCGTCCCCATCTCTTGCGGCTCGATGAGGCCCAGGACCGTCTGGACCTTCCCTGCCAGTTCCGGGCGAGTCGTGTTGGTGGTGGTCATGGCCGCTCCTTGTAGGTGATCCAACCTGATGTCAGCCGAACTCGAACTTTTCGGTGTCTGTGTGAGAAAGGCGATCGACACCATCCGAGGTCACATGCAGGACCTTGCCGATGATGATCGAGTGCCAAAAGGTGCCAGGTTTATTTTTCGCAAGAGCATGAGGTGCCGGGTTGAAAATTCCATCATTGGCAAAATTAGAGGGGCTTTGTTCCGAATCGTGCGGAAAATAAACTTGGC
>CAZSDY010000059.1:9526-16694 GCA_964605765.1 uncultured Ectothiorhodospiraceae bacterium
GGCGGATCTTTCAGCGGAATAATCCGCGAGCTGAACCCGTCTCCGGCGAGGACCGCCGGCGTGGCGTCTCTGTCCCTACGTTTGTCGTTTTTCACAAGCTCAAGGCTAAGGGAGCAACACCCGTCACGGGGATCTTGACGTGTCCAGAGCCTCGAGTGCCTGCCCGGCGGTGTGGAATGACCCGAAGATGAGAATGCGATCCTCGCCGGTAGCGTTGCGTCGTGCCGAGACAACGGCGGCCGGCACATCAGGATACACGCCCAGAGTGCGCCCTGGCACCACCGCCTCGAGGCGTCTCGCCATCAGCGTGCTGCTTGCCCCGCGCCGCACGGCGAGTCCGGTGATGTACCACGCCTGGACACAACCAGCCATTGCCTGGTACACGCCCTCGATGTCCTTGTCCTCGAGCATCGCCAGCACGGCATGGGTCGCACCGCGGCAGCGGCGCGCAGCGAGGGTGGCAGCGAGCACATGGGCCGCGCCCACGTTGTGGGCGACGTCGACGATAATTTCGGGTCGCGTGGACACGACCTGGAAACGTCCAGGCAGGCGCGCATGCGCGACACCGTGGCGAACCGCGTCGAGCGTCGGGGCGGCGTGGGGCAGCAGGGTCAACGCCATGATGGCGGCTGCCGCGTTGCGCAATTGATGCGCACCGTGCAGGGAGGGCATCGGCAGATCCGCAAGGACGCGCCCGGCGCCGCTCCAGCGCCAGCCCGCATCGTCGATATGCAACTCGAACTCGTGCGACAGCCGGTACGCCGGCGCGCGCAAGGACTCGGCCCTGGCGCGCACGCTGCGTGGAGGTTCGGCCTCGGCGCACACCACCGGTCTTCCCGCGCGCAGGATGCCCGCCTTCTCCAGGCCGATGGTCTCGCGATCTCTCCCCAGCCAGTCGGTGTGGTCGATCGATACGGGCATCACCACGGCCACGTCGGAATCGAACAGGTTCACGGCGTCCAGCCGGCCACCGAGACCAACTTCCAGCAGCGCCACGTCGACGCTGCGGCGATGAAAAACCCACATCGCGGCGAGCGTGCCGAACTCGAAAGCGGTGAGCGGCACCCCGTCTCGGTGCCGCTCGACGGCCTCGAAAGATTCCATCAGCGCTTCGTCATCGACCTCTTCACCCGCGACACGCACACGCTCGTTGTAACGCATGACGTGCGGCGAGCAATAAGCGCCGACCTGGTAACCGGCAGCCCCCAGGATGGCCTCCATGAATGCGACACACGAGCCCTTTCCGTTGGTACCGCTCACACACACCACGGCAAAAGATGGATGCATGAGACCCATTCGTCCGGCAACCACGGCACAGCGCTCGAGTTCCAGGTCGATGGTTGCGGGATGTAGCTGCTCCTGGAAGCTCAGCCACTGGGACAGGGTGTGAAAGCGCGTCCCGGCCCGCCCCGGATTGCAGTGCGGGACGCTGCTCGGGCGGCGGGGCGGCACGGCCGCGCACATCTCACGCTGCGGGCGGCGCCAGGCGGGCCAGCATCGCGAGCAGCGATGCCACGCGATCACGCATCTCGCGCCTGTCGACAATCATGTCTATCGCGCCGTGCTCGAGCAGGAACTCACTGCGCTGAAACCCCTCCGGCAGAGTCTCGCGAACGGTCTGCTCGATGACTCTGGGTCCCGCGAATCCGATGAGCGCGCCCGGCTCGGCCATGGTGATGTCGCCGAGCATGGCGAGGCTCGCAGACACGCCGCCCATGGTCGGATCCGTCAACACCACGACGAAGGGTATGGCCTGAGCGCGCAAACGCGTCAGCGCAGCGCTCGTCTTGGCCATCTGCAAGAGAGAGAACAGGGCTTCCTGCATGCGCGCGCCTCCGCTCGCCGTGAAGCAGATCAGTGGCACGCGCTGCTCGATAGCGCGTGCGACGCCGCGCACGAAGCGTTCACCCACCACCGCTCCCATGGACCCTCCCATGAATCGAAACTCGAATGCCATGGCAACCACGGGTATGCTCTTGACGCGGCCGGACATCACGATCAGTGCATCCTTTTCCCCGGTGCTCTTTTCCGCCTGCGCGAGCCGGTCCTTGTACTTCTTGATGTCCCTGAACTTGAGCACGTCAATGGGCGCGAGATCGGCGCCCAGCTCCTCGCGTGGCTGCCCATCGAGAAATTCGTCCAGGCGTTCGCGCGCGCCCTGGCGCATGTGATGACTGCATTTCGGGCACACACCCAGGCTGCGCTCCACCTCGGCGCGATAGAGCACGGCGCTGCACGCGGCACACTTGGTCCACAGACCCTCGGGCACGTTGCGCTTGCTCCCGCCCTCCGTCCGAATGCGGGAAGGAAGCAGCTTCTTGAACCAGCTCACAGGGCAGTCCTGTCATCCATCGCCTGGCGCATCTCCGCAACCAGTGCGCCGAGCGCCGCGGGGATCTTCTCCGGCGTCGATTGCAGCGCCTCGATGCGCTCGACCAGTGCCGTGCCGACCACGACCGCATCGCTGACCTCGGCGACGTCGGCGGCGGTGCGTGCGTCGCGAATCCCGAAGCCCACGCCCACCGGAATCCGGGTCACCGCCTTGATGCTCTCGAGCTTGCGCGCCACACCATCCACGTCGAGAGTGGCCGCGCCGGTGACGCCCTTCAGGGACACGTAGTAGATATAGCCGCTCGCATAACGACATATCTTGTCGATTCGGCGCTCGTCGCTCGTTGGGGCCAGCAGGAATATGGGGTCCATCGCATGACCGCGAACGGCCTGCACGAATGCGTCAGCCTCTTCGGGCGGCAAGTCCACCGTGAGCACACCATCCACGCCCGCAGTTGACGCCGCACGGGCGAATTCCGCGTATCCCATTACTTCGAACGGGTTCAGGTAACCCATGAACACAACGGGAGTGTCCTGGTCGTCAGTCCTGAACTCGGCCACCAGATCGATCGCACGGTGCAGGCTGATGCCGGCCGCGAGCGCCCGCTCGCTGGCGCGCTGAATGACCGGGCCGTCAGCCACGGGGTCGGAAAACGCGATGCCGAGCTCGACGATGTCCGCACCCGCGGCGACCATTGCGTGCATCAGCGCAACAGTCGTGCCGGGGTCCGGATCGCCCGCGGTGACGAACGGGATCAGCGCCCGGCGATTGCGCGCGAGCAGCCGCTCGAAGCAGGCGTCGATCCGACTCACAGCACCATGCCCTCGATATCCGCGACGGTCTGAAGATCCTTGTCCCCTCGTCCGGACAGGTTCACGACGATGACATCATCGCCGTTGAGAGTCGTCGCCAGATCGGCCGCGTAAGCCAGAGCGTGCGAGGACTCCAGCGCCGGGATGATCCCCTCGGTCCGCGTCAGGGCATGAAAACCGCGCAGCGCCTGCTCATCGGTCACGCAATGGTAGCTTGCCCGGCCCGTGTCCTTCAGCCACGCATGCTCGGGACCCACGCCCGGGTAGTCGAGGCCCGCGGATACCGAGTGTGTGGGAATGATCTGGCCGTCCCGGTCTTCCATCAAGTAGGTCCTGTTGCCATGCAGCACGCCCGGCATGCCCGCGCACAAGGTAGCCGCGTGGCGCCCGGTCTCGATGCCCTCGCCGGCCGCCTCGACACCATGGAGCGCCACTTCGCTGTCGTCCAGGAACGGGTAGAACAACCCCATGGCATTGGATCCGCCGCCGACGCACGCCACCAGCGCGGCGGGCAACCTGCCGGTCTGGGCGAGCACCTGGCTGCGTGCCTCCCGGCCGATGACCGAATTGAAGTCCCGCACCATCACGGGATAGGGGTGGGGGCCTGCCACCGTGCCGATGATGTAATAGGTGTTGTCGATGTTGGTGACCCAATCGCGCATGGCTTCATTGAGCGCGTCCTTGAGTGTCCTGGAGCCGGATTCGACGCTGACCACCTTGGCGCCGAGCAGCTTCATGCGAAATACATTCGGCGCCTGGCGCTGGATGTCCTCGGCGCCCATGTAGACGACGCAGTCGACGCCAAGGCGCGCGGCAACCGTCGCCGTCGCCACGCCATGCTGCCCCGCGCCGGTCTCGGCGATGAGTCGCGTCTTGCCCATGCGCTTGGCGAGCAGCGCCTGACCGACCGTGTTGTTAACCTTGTGGGCTCCTGTGTGATTGAGATCCTCGCGCTTGAGAAAGATCCGCGCTCCGCCCAGCTGCTCGGTCCAGCGCTCGGCGAAGTACAGCGGCGAGGGACGGCCCACGTAGTGGCGCAGATCGGCCTCGAACTCGGCGACAAACTCCGGATCGTGCTGGAAGCGCGCATAGGCATCACGCAACTCCTCGACCGGCCCCATGAGGGTTTCCGGTATGAAGCACCCCCCGTAAGGGCCGAAGTGACCGTGCTCGTCCGGCAGTGTACCCATGATGCGCTGTTCCGTCTGGCTATCGACTCGTTGCAACGCTTTGCACCTCCCGAATGAAATCCGCCATCTTGTTTTCGTCCTTGATACCCTTGGCCGATTCTACTCCCCCACTCACGTCGACCGCGAAAGGGCTGACCTGCCGAATCGCATCACTCACGTTGCGGGGCGTGAGTCCGCCGGCCAGGATCACCGGCACATCGAGCTCGAGCGGAACCAGCGACCAGTCAAAAGCCATCCCGGAGCCACCCGGCTTATCGCGCTGCCACGTATCGAGCAGAAGCCCCGCCGCCGAGCCATAGGTTCTCACCTGCGCCGCCACGCTGACGCCCTCGCGCATGGGCACCGATTTGATGTACGGCCGATCGTAGCGCTCACACTCCGCAGGCTCCTCGCGGCCGTGGAACTGCAGCAGATCGAGCCGCACCGCATCGAGCACGCGACGTACGCCGTGCGGTGTCTCATCGACGAACAAACCCACCACCGTCACGAACGGCGGCAGCACGTCAACGATGGCACGCGCCTGCGCCACAGTGACTGCCCGCGGGCTTGCATGGTAGAAATTGAGCCCGATAGCGTCGGCGCCGAGGGCCGCCGCCGCACGGCCATCCCGCGCGCGGGTAATGCCGCAAATTTTCACTCTGGTGCGCATGGCCGCGCGGTGCAATGCCTTCTCAATCGATAGTGGGCGGCAAAGACTACCAAAGGCCGTCACATGGAGAAAGCGCGGGGATCGCAAAATGCTCGGGATAGGCAACGTGCACCAGATACAATCCCTGCGGTGAAGCGGTAGCCCCGCCGAGCCGGCGATCTCGGGCCGCCAGGAGTTCCGCCAACCAGTCGGGCGCGTGCTTTCCCGCCCCCACATCGATCAACGCACCCATGATGTTACGCACCATGTGCTGCAGGAAAGCGTTGGCCGCGACGTCGGTGATGATCATGTCGGCATGGCGCCGGACCTCTATCCGCAACACTTCACGCACGGGCGTTCGCGACTGACACCCTGATGCCCTGAACGCCGAGAAATCGTGCTCCCCCAGCAGGTGCTGGCCTGCGACCTGCATCGCCTGAGCGTTCAGTGCCTGATATGCCCAGCCGACCCTGCCCTCGAGCACGGCGGGGCGGACACGGCGGTTGAGGAGAAAGTACCGGTAATGCCTCGCATGCGCGCTGTAGCGGGCGTGAAACTGCACCGGCACCGCCTGCGCCCAACACACGCTGACCGCCGAGTTCATGTTGCTGTTCGTGCCGTGGATCCATGCACGCATGGGCCGTTCCACATCCGTGTCGAAGTGCACGACCTGTCCGAACGCGTGCACGCCGGCATCCGTGCGGCCCGCGCACACCGTCCTGATTGACCGGTCCGCGACCCGGGAGAGTGCGTCTTCCACCGTACGTTGAACGCTCGGCCGGTCGACCTGCGTCTCCCAACCGGAAAACGCACTCCCGTCATACTCCACGCCTAACGCGATACGCATGCCATCAGATACCTGATAAGCGACACGTGAGGGATTTACTGGATAACCCCGGCGAGAATGGGGCCAGAGTCACTTCCACGACACTAGTCGACGCCCAAGCCGAGGCGAGAGATAGTCACCCTGACCCCGACGTGACCGATTCTTTCGCGAGCCCTAATCGAGCTTGGCCAACAGATCCCTTGCCGAGCGCTGTTGCACCTGCGAACCCTCCACGACGACCTCTTGCAGGATCCTGCGCGCGCCATCGCTGTCGTTAATGGCAATGTAGCCCTGTGCCAGATCGAGCTTGTTCTGGATCTCGTCGACATCTCCCGCTGGCTTGCGTCCCAGAACCAGGGTGCGCTCTTCCTCGTCGTCTTCGTCGTCCGTGGATCCCGATTCCGGAAATGTCGGCGCGATATCGCGCAACATGAACTGCGTGGTTTCCGTGTCCTCATCGTCGTCAACACCCGAATCGGGGCTTACCTCCGCCTCGAGCTCGAAGTCCAAGGACGTCGCATCCGCCACATCCGCCACATCCGCGGCGGCAGCCGAATCGGGCAGCTCAATATCGAGCTCGAACCCGTCATCACCGCTCTTCTCGCCATCCCCGAAAATGCCCGCGAAATCGCTATCGACCTCCACAGACTCCTTCTCCTGACCGAGAGTCTCCGTATCGAGGCCCATCTCCTCGGGGTTGAGCGCTCCGACCCGCGCGAGGTCGTCGGCCTTCAGCTGCACCGTCTCGAATTCGGGAGACTCGTCCACAGAGTCCACGGCTGTGCCCAGATCGACAGGTGTCGGCTCCGCACCCATATCGTCGAGACTCAGGTCGAAGTCGAGCTCACCGCCAACGTCCACAGCCGCTCCCTCTGCCTCCAACGACGGGTCCAGTGCTGCCTCGGTGCTGCCCTCGGGCTGCCCGGGTGCTGCCAGGTCGCGCAGCATGAACTGGGTGCTTTCCGCCTCGTCATCCTCGCCCGCCAGCGCGCGCTCCCTGTCGGCGTCCAGCTGCGCGGCATCGACTACCTCATCGCCGGGTTCAGAGGGCACCGCCGGCTCATCGCCGACATCGAGTATCAGGTCCAGCGCGTCGTCCGTGTCGCTGTCAAGCACCGTCGGCTTCGATATGGTCTCCGCGCCGGCGACGGACTCGAGGTCCAGTGACAGATCGAGCGCGCTTTCGGGTGCAATTTCCGAGGCTTCAGCCGCCGGCGTGCCGGGCGCCTCTGCGTCCAGCAAGAACTGGGTGGCCTCCTCCTCATCCTCCCCGACCGGCTCAGCCTCTTCCAGGCCCAGGCCGAAATCCAGGACCTCGTCGGATGCCGCCTCCGGCTCCGCCGACTCCGCGACAGGCTCCGCTGACTCGTCGAGCTCCAG
>CAZSDY010000060.1:0-16631 GCA_964605765.1 uncultured Ectothiorhodospiraceae bacterium
AACTTAGGTACTCACTTTAGTGTCCCCTTCGGTCCTAAGTTATTAAATTATTAGTGTCCCCTTCGGTCGCAGACACGAACTTTCCGGATGCGCGCGAACGCAGCATAAACAATGAACGAATCGTTGAATATTCACTGACTGACTGCTATACCCTGTGCATGACTCTTGTCTCCAAGGTCGCGCCCCCGACCGAAGATGTGAAATCGGCCATCCTGGACGCCGCGCAGGCGCGTTTTCGCCAGTACGGTTATCGCAAGACCACAATGGGCGAGATTGCGGAGGACGCGAGTATGTCGGCCGCCAACCTGTATCGCTACTTCGAGAGCAAGCTGGACATTGCCGCGGCGTGTGCCATGCGCTGCATAGACGAGCGTAACCGGAAGCTTCACGAAATCGTGCTGGTGCCCGATCTGGCGGCGTCCGAGCGCCTCGGCGCGTTCGCGCTGGGGGTGTTGCACCATACCCGGGAGTTCGCATCGAGCCAGCCGCGCACGAGCGAGCTGGTGCAGACGATACTGGAGGAGCGACCGGAGGTCGTCGGCTATAAGGTCGACTCCGAGCGTGCGCTGATCGCGAAGGTGCTGGCGCTGGGCAACGCCTCGGGCGAGTTCGAGATCGAAAATACTCGCGAAGCGAGCACGGCGGTGCACACCGCTCTCATTGTCTTCGGCATACCCCTGTTCATGGGATTGACCGACGGGGATGCGTATGAGCGTCGCGCCGACGAGGTCGTGCGGCTGCTGGTGCGGGGGCTCGCGAAACGGTGAGTCTGCATCTTGTAGGCCTTGCGGAGAGTGCCCGTGCCGAGCGCTAGCGGATACGCGCGCTGGGTGCTCACCAGGCGCTGGTGGATCATCGTCTCGACGCTGGTGCTCGTCGCCAGCACGGGCACCGGCGTGCGCTATCTGTACTTCACCACCGATTACCGCGTGTTTTTCAGCCCGGAGAACCCGCAGCGCGTCGCGTTCGAGACGCTGGAGGATACCTACGCCAAGAACGACAACGTGATGTTCATTCTGGCCCCGCGCGATGGCGACGTGTTCACGCCCGATATGCTCTCGCTCATCGCCTCGATCACGGAACGCGCATGGCTGACCCCATACTCCACACGCGTCGATTCGCTGACGAACTTCCAGTATTCCTATGCCGAGGGCGACGACCTGGTGGTGCGCGATCTCGTGAGTGAGCCAGACGCGTTCGATGCCCGCGAGCTGGCCCGGATTCGCGCGACGGCGCTCGCCGAGCCGTTGCTGATCGATCGGCTGGTCTCGCACGATGCCCGCGTGACGGCGGTCAGCGTGACCGTGCAACTGCCCGGTGTGCATCCCAATGTCGAGAACCCGCAAGTGGTCTCTTACGCGCGCGAGCTGGCCCGCGAGGTGCGCGCAGCCAACCCACACGTCTCCGTACGCCTCGCGGGGCTCGTGATGATGAACAACGCTTTCACCGAGGCGTCGCAGCGCGACATGGAGTCACTGGTGCCGTTGAGCTTCATTCTGATGCTGGTCACCCTGGGCGTGTTGCTGCGCAACTGGAGCGGCACTGTGATGACCTTGCTGGTCATCGTGTTCTCCGTCCTGACAGCGTTGGGCATTGGCGGCTACCTGGGCGTTCCCATCACCCCGCCGTCGGCGTCGGCGCCCACCATCATTCTGACCGTGGCACTCGCGGGGTGCGTGCATGTGCTGGTGAGCTTCCTGGACGGCATGCGGTCGGGCATGGGTCAGCGCGATGCCATCACGGAGAGCGTGCGCGTCAACCTGCAGCCCGTCTTCCTGGCCGCGACGACGACTACGCTGGGATTCCTGAGCATGAACTTCTCGGAGGTGCCGCCGTTCAGGGATCTTGGCAATCTGGTGGCCATCGGTGTCGTGTCAGCCTTTGTGTACTCGGTGTCGCTGTTGCCCGCGGCCATGTCCCTGCTGCCCGCGCGTGCACCGCGCGGCACAGCGAGCGGCGGTATGGGTATGGCCACTCTTGCGGAGTTCGTGGTCAGCCGTCGCGTGACGCTGCTGCGGGGCTCAGGGCTCAGTATCATCGTGCTGCTCGCGTTCGTGCCGCGCAACGAGCTGAACGACGTGTTCGTGCACTACTTCGACCGCGATGTCACGTTCCGCCAGGACACCGACTTCATGGCCGAGAATCTGACGGGGCCGATGCAGATCGAGTACTCCCTGGAGGCGGGGGAATCGGGCGGCATAGCGGATACGGGTTTTCTGGAAGAGGTGGAACGCTTCGCGGCGTGGCTGCGCGCGCAGCCGGAGACCCGGCACGTGACGGTGATCACCGACATCATCAAGCGGCTCAATCAGAACTTGCACGGCGACGATCCTGCCTGGTACCGGATTCCCGAGTCGCGCGAGCTGAGTGCTCAGTACCTGCTGCTCTACGAGATGTCCTTGCCTTATGGCCTGGATCTCAACAATCAGATCAACCTGGACAAGTCGGGCACACGGGTCAGCGTGAGCAATCGCATCATGTCCACCAACGAGGTGCTGGCGTTTGACAATCGAGTGTATGCGTGGTTGCGCAGCAACGCCCGCCACATCCAACCGGTACACGGTACGGGCGGTCCCATCATGTTCGCGCACATCGGCAGGCGCAACATCGTCGCGATGCTGGCCGGCACGACGGTAGCGCTGGTCCTGATCTCGTTCATGCTGGTGGCGGCCTTTCGTTCGATCGGGATCGGATTGGTCAGCATCGTGCCCAATCTGGCCCCGGCGGCCATGGGTTTCGGTCTGTGGGGTATCTTCAATGGCCAGATCGGGCTCGCGCTGTCGGTCGTGACCACCATGACGCTCGGCATAGTCGTCGACGACACGGTGCACTTTCTCAGCAAGTATCTCCGCGCCAGGCGCGAACGGGGGCTCGGCGCTCGCGACGCCGTGCGATTTGCGTTCCGCCATGTCGGGCGTGCGATGCTGATCACCACCATCGTGCTGGTGGTGGGTTTCGGGGTGCTCGCCACATCGCACTTCGAGCTCAACGCCGGGATGGGCTTGCTGACCGCGATCATCATTGCCATTGCGCTTGCCGCGGACTTCCTGTTTTTGCCGCCCTTGCTGATGAAGCTGGAGGAACGATCGGATGAGAGCCTGTCTTCTCGCCGTGTTTTTGACGCTGCCGCTTGAGATCCACGCGCTGACACCGCAGGAACGGGGCCTCGCCATCGCGGTCAAGGCCGATGCGATGGACACCGGCTGGGGAGACCAGCTCGCGGATATGGAGATGATCCTGCGTGACAGGCAGGGACGTGAGAGCCATCGATTCATCCGTACTCGCACGCTCGAGATCGACGCAGACGGTGACAAGAGCTTGACGATTTTTGACAAGCCCCGGGACGTCAAGGGAACCGTCTTCCTGAGCTTCACGCACGCGACGCGACCTGACGACCAGTGGTTGTTTCTGCCTGCGCTGAAGCGGGTCAAGCGCATCGCCTCGGCAAACAAGTCGGGGCCGTTCATGGGCAGCGAGTTCGCTTTCGAGGACCTGAGCTCCAACGAGATCGACAAGTACACGTACCGCTGGCTGCGCGAGGAGAAACTGGACGGGTTCGATACCTTCGTGGTCGAGCGCGTTCCCAGGTACGCGCATTCCGGATACACCCGCCAGGTCGTGTGGGTGGACCAGACCATCTACAGGGCGAGAAAGGTCGAGTACTACGATCGCAAGGGCGCGCTGCTGAAGACGCTCACCACGGGTGACTACCGGCTGTATCTGGATCGCTACTGGCGTGCGGACACGATGGAAATGACGAACCACCAGACGGGCAAGAGCACGCTGTTGAAGTGGTCGGATTATCGCTTGAATACCGGGCTCGGCGATCGGGACTTCAACAAGAGCGCATTGAGACGCCTGCGTTGAGGCGAGTGCGGGCGGCGCGAATGTTCCACTCGATGCCAGCGCTCAGTCCTGCCGGCGCGCGCCGCGCCTGTGTGTGCTCGGGTATGGCGCTCGGCATGATGCTGCTCGTCGCTGCGTCCGGGGCGGCGGAGCTCACGGGTTACGGTGCTTTCGATCTTCGCGCCTTCCCGCGCGCGCCCGCCGACTTCCGCCAGGAGCGTAGCGCCTGGTCCGTGGTCGTGCAGCCGGAGCTCTACATGAGCTGGGATGAGGGCGCCCAGAGCCTGTTGTTCGTGCCTTTCGCTCGATGGGACGCGCATGACGGGTCGCGCTCGCACTGGGATATCCGCGAGCTGTTCTGGGAACGGGTAGGCGATACCTGGGACCTGCGCGCGGGTATCGCCAAGGTTTTCTGGGGCGTGGCCGAGTCCCAGCACCTGGTCGACATAATCAACCAGACCGACCTGGTGGAGGACCCGGATAGCGAGGACAAGCTGGGTCAGCCCATGCTCAACCTGTCGCTCATGCGCGACTGGGGCACACTCGACCTGTTCGTGCTGCCGGGCTTCAGGGAGCGGACGTTTCCGGGCCGCGCGGGTCGATTGCGCTCCATGCCGCGCGTCGATACCGGGCGCGCGGTGTTCGAGTCGCGACGCGGGCGCGGCCACGTCGATTACGCGCTGCGCTGGTCGCAGGTGCTCGGGGTGTTCGACATCGGGGTCTCGTACTTCTACGGCACGAGCCGCGACCCTCGCCTGACGGGTGCCGTGGACAGCGCCGGTGAGGCGATCCTGGTACCGCGCTACGACCTCATCAGCCAGATCGGCCTGGACCTGCAGGCGACGACCGGCAGCATGGCCTGGAAGCTCGAGGCCATACGGCGCGGTGGTGCCGGATCTCCCCTGGTCGCTTCCACCGCGGGGTTCGAGTACACGTTCGTGGGGGTTGTCGGGTCAACGGCCGATCTGGGCCTGCTCGGCGAGTATCACTTCGACAGCGAGGGAACGGGCAACACGATGCGTTTTGCCGACGACATTTTCGCCGGGCTGCGCCTGACCATGAACGACGCGCCGTCGACGGAGATGCTGGCCGGCGTCGTCGTCAACCGTGGCAACGGGGCGCGAATCTTCAACCTGGAGGCCAGCCGGCGCCTGGGCGAGGACTGGCGTCTGGAACTCATAGCACGGACCTGGCGCGGCTTCCCGGTCGCCTCGCCGCTCGATGCCCTGCGCCGTGACGATTACGTGCAGCTCAGCATCCAGAAATACTTCTGACCCGTGGACCAGTAGCCCGGGATCCGGCTGTCCCACAGGCTTTCATGGAACACACCGTCGGCCGGCGAGCCCTAAGTCCGGCAGGTCGCCAGCGCCTTCATCAGCACCTTGGAGTTGCGCTGCCAGTTGTATAGCGCCTGACGGCGCACCGGCAGGTCGCTTACGGCCGCGGGGGCGAACCCGTGCTCGCGAAACCAGTGGGTGGTTTGGGTGGTGAGCACGAACAACCGACTCGCGCGCATGCGCCGGGCCTCTCTCTCGACCGTCTCCAGCAACGCTTCACCCCGTCCCGAGTTGCGGTATGCATTGTGCACGGCAACACAGGCGAGCTCGACGTCGGTGCCCTCGCCGATCGGATAGAGCGCCGCACATGCAATCACGGTGCCGTCGCGCTCCATGACCAGGAACCGGTCAATCTCGCTTTCGAGCTTCTCCCGTGAGCGCCGCACCAGCATGCCGCTCTCCTCGAGGGGTCCAATGAGCTCGAGCACACCGCCCACGTCCTCGATGGTGGCGCGCCGCGTGTCGTCATAGAGGTCGGCGCTCACCATGGTCCCGATGCCGTCACGCGTGAAAAGCTCGGCGATCATCCCGCCGTCGATCCCACGCTTCACGAGATGTGTCCTGCGCACGCCGTTTCGGCACGCGTACACGGCACTGCGCAGGTGGCGCGTGGACTCGTGCGCGCTTGGCGGCGCTATCGCACGGCGCCTCGCCAGCAGGGTGTTCGCCTGCTCCAGTGTGAGCTGGCGAACGACTCGTCCTGCGTCATCCACCAGGCTCGACTCGGCAAGAATGATCAGCTTGGTCGCGCGCAGCTCGACCGCCACCGCGGTGGCGATGTCGTCGGCGGAAAGGTTGAACATCTCGCCGGTGGGGGAGAAGCCGATGGGAGAAATGATGACCACCTCCCCGATGTCCAGGTGCGTGCGAATAGTTTGCGCATCGACGCGCCGGACTTCGCCGGTGTGGCGAAAGTCCACCCCGTCGTGAATGCCGACAGGGCGGGCCGTCACGAAGTTGCCCGAGATCGCCCGGATGCGCGCGCCGGCCATCGGCGAGTTGGCGAGTCCCATCGACAGCAGGGCTTCTATCTCGAGGCGCACCTCGCCCGCCGCGCGCTTTACGGCGCGCAGCGCCGGCTCGTCGGTGATGCGAGTGCCGTCATGGTAGCGAATGGCACCACCCTCGGCCTCGAGCGCCGCCTCGATCTGGGGTCGCGCGCCGTGCACCAGCACGAGCTTGATGCCCAGGCTGTCAAGAAGGGCGATGTCGTGAACCAGCGTGTTGAACGCGGTGTCGCAGACCGCCTCGCCACCGAACTGCACGACGAAGGTCCCGCCCCGGTGCGCATTGATGTAGGGCGCGGAGTTGCGAAACCACTCGACGTATTCCCGTTCAGCTTCCATTCGGCTCATTCCGGTCCGCCGTGCGCGATTCTGAAGTGCTCCCGGTGATTGCGCAACCGCACGCATGCCATTGCTCATCGTTGGACGGGTGCATGCATGAGCGCCAGCCCTTGGTACACTACGAGGCATCATCACTTCGACCAATGGGGAGGGATCAATGGCGAATCAACTCAACCGCTACAGCGCGCGGGTGACGCAACCGCGTTCACAGGGCGCCTCGCAAGCCATGCTCTATGGGACCGGCCTCACGGCTGAGGACATGAACAAGCCGCAGGTGGGAATAGCCAGTGTCTGGTACGAGGGCAACACCTGCAACATGCATCTGCTGGAACTGGCCGACAAGGTCAAGGAAGGCGTGCAGGCGGCGGGGCTGATCGGCATGCGCTTCAACACGGTGGGTGTGAGCGACGGGATATCGATGGGCACCGAAGGGATGAGCTATTCGCTGCAGTCGCGCGACTTGATCGCCGACTCCATAGAGACGGTGACCCGTGGCCAGTGGTATGACGCCAATATATCGATTCCGGGCTGCGACAAGAACATGCCGGGATGCATCATGGCAATGGGTCGCCTGAATCGCCCGTCGTTGATGATTTACGGTGGCACCATTCGGCCCGGCAAGGCTTGCGGGCAAGTGGTCGATATCGTCTCCGCCTTCCAGAGCTACGGCCAGTACATCGCCGGTGACATAGACGATGGCGAGCGCCAGGAAGTGGTCAGGAGCGCCTGTCCCGGCGCGGGTGCGTGCGGCGGCATGTACACCGCGAACACCATGGCCTCGGCCATCGAGGCACTGGGCATGTCGCTGCCGGCGAGCGCATCCACGCCGGCGCTGAATCCGTCCAAGCTCGAGGAGTGTCTTGGTGCGGGCACGGCCATTCTTCGTCTGCTCGAGCAAGACATCAAACCGCGTGACATCATGACACGGGAGGCGTTCGAGAACGCCATGGTCATCGTGATGGCGCTCGGTGGATCGACGAATGCCGTTTTGCATCTCATCGCGATGGCGCGTGCCGTCGACGTGCCCCTGGCGCTCGCGGATTTCCAGACCGTCAGCGACCGCGTGCCGTTCCTGGCCGATCTGAAACCGAGCGGGCGCTACGTCATGGCCGACCTGCACGAGGTGGGCGGCATTCCGGCAGTCATGAAGTATCTTCTGGACGAGGGCCTGCTCGAGGGTGGGTGCCTGACCGTCACGGGCGCGACGGTGGCCGAAAACCTGGCCGGCGTGCCGGGGCTCAAAGCAGGCCAGTCGGTGTTCCACACGCTTGCCGATCCCATCAAGCCGAGCGGGCACATCCAGATCCTGCACGGCAATCTGGCGCCGGGCGGCGCGGTCGCCAAGATCACCGGCAAGGAAGGGCTGCACTTCGAGGGCCCGGCGCGCGTGTATGACGAGGAAGAGCAGATGCTCACCGCCCTGGAGCGCGGCGAGATCCGCAAGGGTGATGTCATCGTGATTCGCTATGAAGGCCCCAAGGGTGGACCGGGCATGCCCGAAATGCTCACACCCACCTCGGCCATCGTGGGAGCGGGGCTCGGCGGTGACGTGGCGCTCATCACCGACGGGCGTTTCTCGGGCGGATCGCACGGCTTTCTCATCGGGCACGTGGTACCGGAAGCACAGGAAGGCGGCCCCATCGGTCTGTTGCGTGACGGGGATCTGATCAGCATCGACGCCGAGCACAATTCGTTGTCCGTGGCGCTCGACGACGCGGCGCTGGCCGAGCGCTACGCGCAGTGGAACATGCCGCCGTACAAGGTAACCAGGGGGACCTTGCACAAGTACATCAAGACAGTGACCTCGGCTGAGCAAGGCTGCGTCACGGACGAGTGATGCCGACCAGGTCGATGGCTGCCGCGTCGCACGACGCGACGCTGCCATCAGTGGACCCGGTCAATCGGGCGTGGATGATCCGGGCAAGGCAGGATCGGCGTCTTCGCCCGCGAAGCGACGTGCCGGGAGCATCCTGATGGGCCGCATTGCATCGCGGCGCGGCTTCGAGGGACCGCGGTTCACCGGCTGCTCGCGTTTGGCCGCGGCGCTGGTCTTTCTTGCCGCGGTGCACGCATTGCCGGCCGGGGCGCCGAACGCCGCGGCTGCCACCCTCGGCTACGTGCTGGTCGATGCTTATGCGCACGACCCGGGTGCCTTCACGCAGGGGCTCGTCTACCGGCGCGGCGTATTCTACGAGAGCACCGGTTTGCACGGCGCATCGTCGCTGCGAAGGGTCGATGCGGCCTCCGGCGAGATCCTCGATATCGTCCCCCTGGCGGATGAGCTGTTCGGTGAAGGACTCACTCTGCTCGACGGCCGCCTGGTGCAGCTCACCTGGTTGTCACGCCGCGGCTTCGTCTACGACGTCGAGACCTTGGCACGCACGGGCGAGTTCGCGTATCCAACCGAAGGTTGGGGCATCACCCATGATGATGTGCGGCTCATCATGAGTGACGGCACCGAGTGGCTCTATTTTCTCGACCCGGCGAGCTTCGCACGCACCGGCCAGATCGCAGTGCATGACGCCGACGGCGCGGTCACCGCGCTCAATGAGCTCGAGTACATCGACGGCCGCGTGTTCGCCAACGTCTACAGGACCAACCGGATCATCGCCATCGATCCGGCGACGGGGCGCGTGACGGGCTCGCTGGACCTCGGTGATCTGACGCGCAGGGAACGGCGCATCGACCCGCGCGCCGGCGTGCTGAACGGCATCGCCCACGATCCGCGCAGCGGGCAGTTGTTCGTGACCGGGAAACACTGGACGAGCATGTACGTCATTCGCCTGCTGGGAACGCCCTGAGTCCGACAGACTCCTGATCCCATCGCTGCAAACCTCGCCGTTGGTAGGTTTTGGCTACATACGTCACTGAGCGAGGGTAAACAGGAGCTTCACAGGCGAGCGCCGCGTTCGGGGAAGAGCTGTCACCCGCGACCGTCAGCGCCTTGACCGGCGCGGGCTTGCAGGACATGGTGCCGGGGCATGTAACGTCATGAGTCTTGCGCCCGACAATCGAGCAGGGTTGTTCGGAGCCTTCGACCAGACCCCCGGTGCGCACGAGGGTACGTGCGCGGCACGCGGTAGCACACTTGTGTTACTCTTGCGATGTGCGTTGCTGCAAAGGACAGAAACATGGCTACGACCACGATTCGTTTAGCGGAAGGCCTTAAGAATCGAGTTGCTCGCGCTGCGGAGCGTGCCGGCAAGTCCTCACATGCTTTCATTCTCGATGCCATTGCGGGACGAGTGGATGATGAAGAGCGTCGCAACGACTTTTACGATACCGCAGAGCGGCGTTACGCCGAGATCGCTACCTCGGGAAAGACCATTCCGTGGCGCGAGATGCGAAACTACCTCGAGGATCGAGTCGCCAGGAAGAAGTCAGCAAGACCTGCAGCCCGAAAACTGTCCCGTTGAGCGGTCTGCCGATTGGCTCGCATAGAACTTGCGCCCGAAGTTGGCGACGACTTCGATCGCATACTGGAACACCTGCACCAGTTCGAGGTGGCTGGGGCAGGCGTTCGTATCGAGGAAATTCTCCAGGGAATCTCGGTTCTGGAGTTCAACCCATTCATTGGTCGTCGAGCGCGGGCCGACTTGAGGGAATTGGTCATCGGGCACCAATCCCGGGGTTATGTCGCTCTCTATCGCTATGTTCCTGAGATCGATATTGTCTTTGTGCTCGCTATACGGAGTCAGCGGGAGGCTGGTTACAAGAGATCATAGGGGAATCGAGTCGTGAAGAACCCCTGGATCCGGGTCGCTTCAACCGGGTGAGTTGCGAATTTCGCCATGCACCGATGACATCGCCTATCTCAAGGGAGAGTGCGAAAAGATTATCGCAAGGCTTCCAGGAGATTGGTCGATTGACTGGTTGCAGGCGCGAGATGGGCAATGGTACTGCATTGATGCGGGACAAGCGCACCTCTCGATTCGAGACAGGCCACACTTCGTTTCACTCTGAACGAACGAAGATGAACGGCGGGTGCTCGGTCTTCCCGCGCGCTCATGGCGCCGGTGACACGCGCCGCGTCACCCGCAGCACCTCGAAGTTCTCGTGATCGAGCTGTGCACCCTCGAATCTCGCGAGAGTCTCGACCCGGAATCGGTCCCGTGCTGCACGGATGTCCCACGACGATCTGCGCGTCGAGATCGCATAGGCGGTCCGCGTGCCGCGTTCGGCCATGGCGCGCGCAAGGTTCGCGGGCAGCTCAGCCGGCTGCGCTCCGGGGTAGATATCCGTCCATCTGACGAACGTCATGTCGCAGTCGCAGCGGGGATAGTAAAGGGGCCGGTCGAGGTAACCCGCGACCGAGGCCGCCTGCCAGTCGGTGGCGACCCACATGGCATCGGCGAGCCCCTCGGCGCGGATCCAGCGCGCGGTTGCTGCCGAGCGCGAAAATGGAATCAGCTTGGAAAGCACCATGGCTTTGGCGCCGCCCAAGGCGTTGACCGAGAGCAGGGCGACAAGTATCCAGTGCGGACCGAGCTCCGTGGAGCGTTCTCTGAAGAACCAAACCAGCGCCACGAAGAACGCGAAGATGACCCCGACGTGCCACGAGTAGCCACCGTAGCGCAGATAGAAAAAGCCCAGCACCGCTACCGACAACCCCGTCATGGCCTGCAAGGCAAGGCGGCTCGGCCACAGGTAACGCCATAGCGCGGCAAACACGATCAGCGCAATCCCGGCACGCAGCGCGTCCGGGTAGCTGGTGCGCCAGTACGTATAGCCGGTGAGCCCTGCGAGGGGAACAAACGCCTCGGCGAGCTTCGTGAGCTTGTTCAAGATCGCCGGACCCGACAACTCGAAGTGCCAGCTACTGACGGAGTTCAAATCCGAAAGGACCATGGTCGCAACCGCCGCCAGCAGCAGCAGTGAAAAGCAAGCGAGCCCCGGGCCGTGGCGCTTGATGCCCCCGCCGTCGTGCAACCACCATAGCGCGGCCATGGCCAGTGCCGCCAGCGACAGAAAGAATTGCGTGTTGGCCATCAGGCCGAGAACGATCCAGCCGCTGAGCACGCGCTTTCCGCAACGCGTCGGCAGCGAGACGAAGAGCAGCAACAACGCAACCCCGGGCGCGTAGCTTCTCGCTACCGCCGCGTACTCGAACCCCAAGAAATAGCTCAGACTGAGCAGCGTCTTCTCGAAGTGCGAAAACGGGGACCGGATCCACAACAGATAGAGAATGGCGATGCCGATCAATGTGTGCAGGACCTGCATGGCCACGGGATTTCCCGTTATCCGCGCGAGCGACCAGAGCAGCAGGTGCCACAACGCGGGATGGCCCTCGTCGCGCAGGTTCGCGATTAGCGCGGCCGGATTCTCGCTCGCCCGGGCGATCATCCATGCCTGCAGCTCGTCGAACCACATCGTGTGCGTGGCGGTGTTGTAGATCAGCAGCGCGCCGAAGAGCGCGAGACCGGCAAGCTGCGGGCGGCACGGCGATGCGGCGCCCGGGTTCGGGACAGACCACCGGACGTGGACCGGATGGCCGTCAGGCATGGCGCAGCGCAGGCCCCGCGCCCGCCCGGGCTAGAGGCTTCCCCATGAAGAGCGCCGGCGTCGAGGCACCGCTATACCCAGAATGATGCCGGCCACGAGCACGCCCGCACCGCTGAGAAACCAGTGCCACTCGACGTTCTCGGCGAGTTCCTTGTTCTTGCGTTTCAGTTCGACTTGCGTCGCTTCGGCAAGTGCGAGCCTTTCCTTCAATGCGGCAATCTCCGCTTCCAGTGCCTGCGGCTGGACACCGGTAGAGCGCATCTCCTCGATCTCGGCCTTGAGGCGCCCGTAATCGTCGCTGAGGCGCACGAGTGACTCCTCGGCCGAGCGGCGCGCCGACTGGCTCGATTGCAACTCGCGTTCGAGTTCGTCGAGGCGCATGCTCGCGACCGGCTGTGCCGTGAGATAACGACCATCCACCCAGCCGCTGGATCCGTTACGCGTGC
Organism: uncultured Ectothiorhodospiraceae bacterium; assembly: GCA_964605765.1. Taxonomy (GTDB): domain Bacteria; phylum Pseudomonadota; class Gammaproteobacteria; order HK1; family HK1; genus CAZSDY01. The sequence continues at coordinate 12,478 of CAZSDY010000060.1, forward strand.
GAATACCGGCATAGACGCCCTCACGCTCACCCGTGAGCTCAACACTATCTCCCGACGCAAGCCGGCCGACGACCTTGCCGGCGCTCCCGGGCTCAGCGCGTACGGCGATGACGACGGTATCGACCACGTAGCGCGTGGACGGCGGTGATTGCGCGACACCGGGCGTGGGCAGCGCCAGGTCGATCGCCAGGAGCATCGTCCAGGTGAAGATCCGAGTCAGCGCCACGACGGCTCCGGCATCGCGTAGTGCTCGCGCAGTAGGCGTTGCGTGAAGCCGGGACGCAGATAGAACCCCCGCGGCAGCGTCTTCACGGGCTCACCCGTCGCCTCGAAACCGATGCGCCGCGCGCGCGAGTTCGCCGCCTTCGGCCGGATCTGCAGCCACGTCCCATGGTGCGCGGTGATGAGCGCCAGCTCGCCCAGGCACACCATGTCCATCAGATCTTCCCAGTCTGCACGCAGCGCCTGCTCCTCGGCGCGGCTCGGGCTCCACAATAGCGGTGAGCCGACGCGGCGCGCCCGCAACGGCAGGTCCGGGTCCGATTCGATCGGCATCCACAGTACACGGCGGAGCTTGCGGTGCACGTTACAACTCTCCCAGCTCACACCACAGTTCCTCGTGAGCGGCACCGTGCAAACGTAGGTCGACTCGCGTGGGACGCCCGAGCGATTGATGGGTATGGTCTTGAGCTCCACACCGATCAGTTGAAAATCCGGCTCCGAGCGGGATCCGGCGGTCGCGCCGAGCAGGGTCTCGATGAGTGTACCCACCCACCCCTTGGCTCGGCGTGTGTCGGACGGCACCGCCAGGCCACAGCGCTCGGCCAGGGTTTGCAAGGTGCAGCCGGCGATGGCGCGCGCGCTGTCGGCGAGCTCGGCTTCGCTGCGCGGCGGGGCGGCCATCACGGGCTGGGACAATAGTCCGTGACGCCGCCGGGCATCGCGGTCGAGCATCCTTGCGCGCTTAGGGCTCGCGAAATAATAACTTCCCGTTTTCGGGCGTCGAGGTGCCCGACTGGCAAGGCGCGAGGAGGGCGCATAGTCGTTCTATGTAACCGAACGAGCAACGCAGCCAGGCGGGATGGATCGGCGTCACGAAAATGGGGAGTTATTGCTTCGCGAGCCCTTTGGGGGCGTGCGGCTGCCGTGACCCGCCCGTTCGACCCCGTGTGCCGGTGCGGTCGATCGAGGCGCCCCGCCAGCGGACCATCCACGGTGACGGTAATGCACAGCGGCCCGCGTGTCGTGTCACCGCCGATGAGCTGCAGGTTATGCGTCTGCATGAGCGCGTCGAGCCCATCGGCGAATCCCGTCAGCCACTCGGCATCGGCGTGCGGCAGGCTCAGCGCCAGCGTCACCCAGGCAGGCGTTGCCCCGGTCGCGCTCAGCGCTGTCATCGCGCTGCTGAGGCAGCGATACGCAAGCATTCCCGGCGCTTCAGCGTGCGTCGGCGATGATCCCACCGACAGCATGGCGCTCGCGGTCATGATGCTCGAGCCATCGCCTGGGCACAGCACCGCCGCGTCGTCACCGATGCCCATCGCGACATCGGTGCGCTGCCGCCCGATGTTCATGAAGTAACGCGTGATCAGCTCGAATTCAGCGAGCGCCATGGCTGGAGCTCAGGTCGATTTCTTGAGCTTCTTGTACTGGGTGAGGACCTTGTACACGTAGCGCCGCGTCTCCGGAAATGGCGGAATCTTGTGGCCATAGCGAAGCACGGCGTTTTCACCGGCGTTGTACGCAGCGAGCGCCAGCGACACGCTGCGGAACTGCAGCAGCAGATCACGCAGATAGCGTACGCCGCCGGCCATGTTCTGCAGTGGATTGCGCCGGTCACGCACGCCATAGCGCCGCGCGGTGCCGGGCATGAGCTGCATGAGTCCGATGGCGCCCTTCTTCGATACGGCCTGCGCATCGTAACCCGACTCTGTTGTCACCACCGCGTGCACCAGCGCGGAATCGAGTCGATACTTGCGCGCCACATCGTCAATCAAGGGGCTCCATTTACGGCGATTTCTCTGATACGCCGCGACACTGGTGCTCAGGCGCTTGGCGGTGTGCAGGATCACCTTGTATTGCGGCGTCAGGCGCCTGTCGCTCAAATGAACGAGCCCGTTCTCATCCACGTACTTGTAGATGTCCGCGTGCACGGGCAATGCCGCCACCGCGATCAGCAACGAGAGCGCCGCGAGCACCACCAGTGCCGGATATCCGGTAACGTGCAAGGACAGCCGCATGCAATTCCCCGCTATTCGAGTCCTGACACATTATAGCCGCTGAACCCGCTCCTGGCAGTCGGCGACGCCACGCCGGGCGCGGGTCCCAATCATGGATTTCCCGTCATGGTCATCAGCGCGTGCAAGACAGCGCAAGCCATGAGCCCGGCGAGTCCGTCGTCGAGCATGATGCCGAGCCCCCCCTTTACACGCTTGTCCACATATCCGATCGGCCACGGCTTCACGATATCGAAGAAGCGAAACACCGCGAATCCGGTGAGCCACCATTGCCAGCCGTCGGCCACCGCGGTCATGGTGATCAGGTAACCGACGATCTCGTCCCATACGATGCGCGGGTCATCGTGCACGCCGAGCGCGCGCGCCGTCGTTCCGCACACGGCGATGCCGGCCATGAACAGCGCGAGCACGGTCGCCGCGTACATCTCGAACGGCAGTGCGCCGAGCGCCAGGAAAACGGCGACGCCCACCCCCGTACCGGCCGTGCCGGGCGCGTACGGCGCAAGTCCGGCGCCAAAACCCAGGGCGCAGCAGTGCAGGGGGTTGCGCAGCAGGCGGGCCGGCAATTTGCGGCGGGTGGTGTTCAAACCGGTTTCAATTGAAGTGCTGATAGCCGGGGGGGGTATCGAAGTCGTTACCTGTCGGGGCTGCGAGGCGCAGGCCCGGCTCGGCCTCGATCAGCCCGATGCGCGTGAACGGCGTGCCGAGTCGCGCCAGGCGCGCGGAGAGCGCCTGCGCATCTCTCGCAGGGACGGTCACGCACAGCTCGTAGTCGTCTCCGCTCGACAGCGCGTGGCGCCATCGTTGCCGGCACGGCAGCTCGGCCCGAAGTGCCGTAGACGAAGGCAGCTTTGCCACCTCGATCCGTGCGCCGACACCGCTTCGCGACAGAATGTGCGACAGGTCGCCCACCAGCCCGTCGGAAATGTCTATGGCCGCGCTGGCGAGCCCTCGCATCGCGATGCCCTCGGCTACGCGCGGCTTTGGGCGGTGCAGACGACCCAGGAAGAACGCCCGGTGCTGATCGCGGGACACGTGTGCACCCTGGCAGACGGCGAGTCCCAAGCCGGCGTCACCCAGCGTGCCGGTAACGAATATCGCGTCGCCCGGTCGGGCGCCGCTGCGCAGGATGGACTCGCCCTCGCCGGTGCACCCGTATACCTGGATGGTGACCGTCAGATGCCCGTACACGGGCTGGTTGGCGAACACCGCCACGCCGAGTGTCGAGGCTAGAGCCTGTATACCCGCATGAAAGGCCGCGGAGAAAGTCGGGTCGTCGCGCGGCAGCGACAGGTTCACGATGGCCCGCAGCGGCTCCGCGCCCATGGCCGCCAGATCGCTCAGATTGACCGCCAGGCCCTTGTAGCCAATGTCCTCGGGGCTCGCCTGCGGTGGAAAGTGCACGCCGTCGACCAGCGAGTCCACCGACACCACCAGTTCCGATCCGTGCGGCAGGCGCAGAGCCGGGGCTAGAGGAACGCGCGATGACGGCCCGGAGGGAGACTTGCGATGGTCCAATGGCATTGTCCGCGGGCGTGCCCCGCAGCGGCGCGCACTCGGGGCCCGCTAAAAAATAGCCTCGTGTCATGAGGTGTCGAGGCACCTGCCCGGCAAGGCGCGGGGCGCGTGCATGGTCGTTGCATGTGGCCGAAGGAGCAACGCCGCCAGGCAGGATAGATCGGCACCCCAAAATGGGGGGTTGGTGTTTCGCGTGCCCCTGGGAGCCTGTCGGACTTAGGCAATCGTAGCGAGGGGAAGCGGGGTCGAGTCAGTTTGTGCGGTCGTTTGAGGAAAATAGCCGTAGCTATTTGACGAGAAGGACCGTGCAAAATGGCCGGCATCCGCTTTTCCGCAGTAGATTGGTCCTGAGTCCGACAGGCTCCTAGCACCCGCCGGCAAACTCCGTCGCCCTGACGC
>CAZSDY010000061.1:0-16220 GCA_964605765.1 uncultured Ectothiorhodospiraceae bacterium
GACGTAGGGCGCTGGTCTCTGCGCGTGGGGCTCCCTCGCCATGCGTTTTTTTTTCCCGCCGCCGCCCCGCCCCCCGCCGGCCGCCGCCGCCCCCCCCCCCGCGGGGCGCGCCCGCGTGCACCGTGCGCTGCTCGGCTGGTTCGCCGTGCTTGCCGGGCTGGCCATGCTGACGATGATCTGGAGCGAGGTGTCCACGCCCGGCGGATGGTCGGGCCACGCCCAACTGTCGCGACTGCAAGACTCGCTTGCCGTGGTCCGGATGGCATTCATCCCCGGTACCGCGGGAGACTGGCGATACTGGCACATGGACCTCGCCCCGGGGTGGCGCTACGTGATGGCGCTGGTGAGCTTCGCGATCGCCTGCGCATACCTCTACAAGCAGCGCCTGATGCTGGTAATCTTCTGCCTGCTGTCCGCGGCAATCACGGGATTCTTCCATTTTCGCTACGGCGGCTTCGTCTGGCACGCCGGCGCCATCTTCGTCACGCTCGTCGCCATCACGGCATTTTCCCGTGCACGCTCGCTGGCACTCGGCCCGACGGTGTTGTTCCTGGCACTTCTGGTGCCGGGCACAATCGGCGGCGTCAACGCCATGCTCAGATCCGTGCACCAGCCGCTATCCATGGCGCGCGACACCGCGCGCTGGATCGAAGAGCAAGGCCTGCGCGACCGATTCTGGATGGCCCGCGGTCATGCGCCGGCCTCCGCCGTGGCCGGCTACCTCGGCAAGCCCATGTACTATTTCGAGTGCCGCTGTATGGGGACATTCGTCGACTGGCCGATCCGGTATCCGGACCTGCCCCTCGAGAGCGCCGTATCGAGCGCCTTGCGAGAGCACGGACTCGACGAGGGGTACCTGCTCACCAACGTCGCACCGGAGAAACCGGGCCCTGGTGTACGGATCCAGGCGCTCGCAAGCTTTACGGGTGCGGAGGTCGCAAACGAGCAGTTCTACCTCTCCAGGGTGCGTGTGACCAAACCGCATGGAAGCGGCGCACCGTGAGCGCTGAGCCCCGGGTGCGCGTTCTGCTCTCCACCTTCAACGGCGAGCGCTATCTGCCGGCGCTGCTCGACAGCGTGCTCGCACAGCGTTTCGACAACCTCGAGATCGTGGCCCGCGACGACGGGTCGAACGACACCACCCCGGCACTGTTGCGTGACTATGCCGCGCGCCATCCGCGGATACGCGTTCACGCGGGCGAGCGCATCGGGTTCGTCAAGAGCTTTCTGTCACTGCTGCACATCCCCGGGGACGATGTCGAGTACTACGCCTTCTGCGATCAGGACGACGTCTGGCTGGCGCACAAGGTCGCGCGGGCCGTCGAGTGCTCGAGCCGCTGCGACGACGCGCTGCCCGTCCTGTACTGCTCGCGGGAGCGCACCGTCACGGCCGATCTGGCGCCGCTTTGGACATCCAGCCCACCGCGGCACGCGCTCGCGCTTGCCAATGCGCTCGTCGAATGCCCGTTTCTCGGCTGCACCACGGTCATCAATCGTCACGCTCGCGACCTCATCGTGGAGCACCCGCCGCAGCACGCTTGTGGCCACGAGTGGTGGTGCTACCTGGTGGCCTCGGCGTTCGGTCACGTGTGCTTCGACCAGGAAACGCCCGTTCTCTACCGGCGCCACACGGCGAACGCATCGCGCTCCGCGGCGTGCCACGCGCGTTCCACGCCGCTATGGATCACGCGGCTGCGCCGTTTCATGGCAAGTGACCGAAACCCACCCGTGCTCGCCCAGGCCCGCGAGTTCCAGCGCCTGTTCGGCACCCGCCTGGGCACAGCGCAGCGCCGCTGTCTGGCACGTTTCCTGAAAGCGAGCGAGACCCTCGGCGGGCGCCTCGCCTACGCGCTTTCCCCCGACGTCTACCGGCAACACAGGATCGAGAACATGCTGCTGCGCGCGCTCATCGTCCTCGGCCGCCTGTAGACCACAACACGCCCGTCCCCGGCTCATGCATCACACCCGGCACGCACTGGACGCCCACGACCCGGCTCCCGCAGCCGTGTCGCGCCGCGCTGCGCGCGGCGTCGTATTTCTCGGCGGCGGGCGCCTCATTGCGCAGGGACTCAATGCGCTCGGCATCCTGATTCTCGCGCGCCTGCTGTCGCCGGCGGAATTCGGCCTGTTCGCGCTGGTCACCTTCTACGCGTCGCTGCTTGCCGCATTCGGCGACGCCAGCCTGGGCGTGAGCCTGGTACGCGAGCCGCGCGAGCCGTCCGCCGAGCTCTACCGGGTCGTTTTCAGCGTCCAGTTCCTGATCGTGATGGGCGTCGGCGGCGCATTTGCGGCTGCCGCTCCTGCCTTCGTGGACTGGTATGGCCTGCACGACAATCTCACCACGGTCCTGTACCTGGTCACCTTGGCCTATGCGCTGACCGCGTTTCAGCGCATCCCCGTGGTGCACATGGAACGGCGCCTGCGCTTCGAGGCACTTGGCGCGGTGGAGCTCGCCAGGGCCGCGGCGTTCATCGGCGTGCTCTTGGCACTGGTCATGACGGGTCACGGCATCATGAGCTTTGCGTTGGCCGAGGTCGCAAGCTCGGCACTCGGCGTGTGCATGGTCAATTGGCTCAGCCCGTGGCGCCCGCGCTGGCACTGGGATCTCGCGTTGGCTCTTCCGCACCTGCGCTTCGGGCTCGCCTTTCAGGGCATTCACTTCGTCACCGTGCTGCGCCAGAGCATGACGCCCGTGCTCATCGGGCTGCTGCTCGGCACGGCGGCAATCGGCTACGTCGACTGGTCGCTGCGCGTCGCAGGATTCTCTCTGATCGCGCTGATGGCCCTGGAGCGACTGCTGATCCCGACCTTCGCCCGCCTGCAAGGCAACCGCGCCGCGCTGCGGCATTTTGCCGAGCTGGTGGTGTGGAGCGCGAACGCGGTGGTGGCCCCACTCGCCTTGTTGAGTCTGGTGCTCATCGAGCCCATTACCCGGTTCGTGTTCGGTACCCAATGGCTGGCTGCTCTGCCAATCTTCTATTGGCTGCTCCTCGGGAATGTCGTGGTGCCCACCACGGTGACCCTGACGAATCTCTTGCACGCGCTCGGCCACCCGCGCATCGGGCTCGCGTTCACCACGGGCTGGGCGCTCGCCACCTGGGTCATCGGCTTTCCGCTGGTGTGGTGGTTCGGCGTGCTGGGCTTTGCGGTGGCCACGACCTGCGTGCACCTCACGGGAATATTCCTGTGGCATATCGCACGAGCACACCTTCCCATCTCGTTGCTGCCGCAGATCGCGCCGCCGTGGGTATTGGGTGCACTGATGGCGCTGGTGATCGGCGGACTCGATCACCTCCGCCCCGCCACCGGGTTCGGCGACCTGCTCGCCTATACCGGGCTGGGAGTCGTCTTGTACGCTGCCGCGGTGAGACTCTTGCAGGCCGGAAAACTCGCTGCGATGCTGCACGCCCTGGGCGGCGAGGGATCCCCTCGGCCGGACCCGCGGAACGAGCACCATGCAAGCTGAGCGCACTCGCCGTGACGCCGTTCGCATCGTCCAGTGTGCACGCGAGATCGGCCCCGGCATGGGCGTGGGCGGGCCGGCATATGAGCTCGAGCGCCAATTCATCGCGCGCGGATATCGGTGCGAGCGATTCACCCTCGAGAACCTCGGTGTACGCCCGCGCAGCGTTCGCGGGTCCGGCGCGCTTGCGGCCACGCTTCGACTGTGGCGCGACGTGGTCGTATTCTCGACGCTCGGCACACTGGTCCTGTGGTGGCGCTACCGGATTCGCGGCCGTGGAACAGTGGTGGTCCTGTGCCACGTGGATGCACTGTTCGGCGACTTGTTCGTGCTGCGCTCGCTGCACAAGGCGTACCTCAAGCGCCGCCGCCATGCGGTCCTGCAAAGCCTGCGCAATCCCCTGCACCTGTTCGTGCTGGCACGTGATTGGGTGCGGTTCAGGTGCCGGATACACCGGCACGTCATCGCCCTGTCACAGACCAATGCGCAGGAATTGTGCACGCTCTACGGGTTACGCCGCGAGGCGATTCACGTCATCCCGAACGGCGTAGACTGCGAGCGTTTCAAGCCGGACCCGGCAGCGCGCGCATCGGTGCGGGCGGCGACCTGCATTGACGGGGAGACCTTCGTCCTGCTGTTCGTCGCCAACGAGTTCGAGCGCAAGGGCTTGGAACCCCTGTTGCGGGCATTGCTTGTCCTGCAGCGCTCGACCCGGGACTTTCATCTTCTCGTGGCGGGCGGCGATGATCCGGGCGCTTACCGTCACCTGCTGGAAGATACCGCGCTGCGCGTGACATTCCTCGGTCACCGCCGGGATATCGAGCGCTACTATGCCGCGGCCGACGTGCTCGTGCTGCCTACACGCCACGATGTGAGCCCGCTGGTGGGGCTGGAGGCGATGGCGTGCGGGCTTCCCGTGCTGATGACCGCCATCGGCGGGGCGAGGGACTACCTGCGCGACAACGAGACCGGCTACTTCATTACCCCCGATGCCGAGGACATCGCCGCTCGCGTGATGGGCTTGCTGGGCGACCCCGAACAGCGCGCGCGCATGGGCAGGCTCGGCAGGGAAACCGCGCGGCGTCATCAATGGTCAGACGTAGCGCAGCGCTATGTCGAGCTGATCGAGGAATGTGCGTCGTGAACAGACCAGCGCAGCCCGGATGCCTCCACCGTTTTCAGGAAGTCAGCCGCATCGAAGGCGGATGCGGCGCTCGCCGCACCACTGCCACGCCCGCGCCCGCTTGCCAGAAGACACGCGGCGGCGCCGAGACAGGCAGCCGACACGGCGTAGGTGTCGCGCCCCCGCGCGAGCGCCCTGGCGCGAGACCCGTCCGCGCCGGTGGCGACAGCCACCACGGTGAAGGTGTCGGGGGGCGGCGACGACGCCGGGGCGCCGTGCACCACGCCGCGCCGCCCTGCAGCCATCTGCAGGAGCTTGTTGAGCGGCGACTCCCGCACCCAGCCGACCAGCGGGCGCAGAACGGGGAAAACAGGCAGCCACGCGGGGTGCGGCACCAGAGTACGCGCGGTGATGAGGGTGCGCACGTTGCGCGTTTGCGTGTGGCGTGGCACGGTGATGACCTCGCCCGCGCCATAGCGCGCCATCTGCCGCCTGCCCCATGGGTGTGGAAAGTCGAAGAAAGCCAGATCGAGCGCGAAGCGCAGAGGCACCCACGCGCCGTCGCGAAATACCACCTCCGCAGCGCCCGGCGTACGAGCCGCATGCTGCACGTTGTCACGCCCGATCCCGGGCCGATCGATGGCATAGGCAACCGTCAACTCCACCAGCGGCTCGCGGCCCTCGGCGGCAATCCGTGCCAGACAGTCCCCGATCGCGTAATCGAACCCCAGGCCCGGCAACAGGAAGACATCGGCTTGCGCGGCCTGCCGGCCATAGCGCTCGAAGACCATGCGCATGAACCCCTGCTCACCGCTCGAGTCCACGTAATCGACACCGCACGCGAGCGCCGAGCGCACGAGCGTCTCACTGGCCCCGACACAATTGACCAGAACCGCACCGCGCTCGAGCAGCTTGCGCAGTGCTGCCTCGTCGTCAAGGCGCACGGCCTCGGTCTCGATACCGGTCACCTCCGCCGCCAGGCGCTCGAGCGCGGCCGCATCGCGGGCGGCCGCGATCACCGCCGTACCACGCGAAGCCAGCGCCCGGGTGAGGAGTCTCCCCAAACGCCCGCAGGCACCGTATATCACCACCGGCGCACACACACGCGCGCTACCAGGTGCGGCGCTCACGGGGGCGCTCGGTCATTTTCGCGCAGCATGCGCCGCGCACGCATGAAGCGCTGCATGGCGGTGACATGAGCGAGCACGCCAATCAGCATCATCGAGAACCACAGCAGGCCATCGCCGAGGACCTGCGGGAAGCGCACGAACGGGTCCAGCACCAGCGCAAGACAGATGAGGATGACGCGCTCCATTCGCTCCAGCAGATCCGGCCAGGCGTCGTTGTCGATGGGCATTTCCACCGCCACGCGGGCCTTGTTGTAGCTCACCAGCAGCGAGCCGGTGACCGCAAGCATGCCTGCCAGCCAGTACCCGTTGAACCATGCGAGGGTCAGATAGACGGCCACCTCCTGGTAGCGATCGACAACCGCATCGAGGTACCCGCCATAGCCGCTGACCTGTCCGCTGACCCGAGCGAGCGCCCCGTCCAGAGCATCCATGGCGAAAATCAACGCCAGGCTCACACCGAACCAGAAATTGTCGCCGTGCAGCACATAGAAGGCGCAACTGAGCAGCACCAGCACGAACCCGGCCCAGGTCAGCTGATTGGGGAACATGCCGGTAACGGCCAACAAGCGGGCAGCACGATCCCAGAACCGGTTGATGCTCGCCTTGAAGAAACCGTCGATCATGGTCATTGAATGGCGCGCGATCATGCGCCCGTCCGGTACGGCAGCGGCCTACCGCGACCCCAGCCACGGCGGCGTGACCACACCGTGTGAGCCGGGATACTGATCCGTTTTTTGGATATACTGCGCGCACACACGCCGCAACGCATCATACGCGATCGATAACAACAAGGAAGAGGGTTGCCAGCACACACCTGCCCCAATCTGAGCATAATCGTTGCTGCTCGTAACGCATCCACCACCCTGGGGCAATGCCTGCAGGCGATCTGCGCACAGGCGGGGAACGACACGGAAGTCATCGTGGTCGACGACTGGTCGACCGACGACACCGCGTTGGCCGCCGCGCGTTTTCCGGTCGAGGTGCTCTCGCTGGAATCACACCTGGGTGCGGCGGGCGCGCGAAACGTCGGGGCATCGCGCGCGCGTTCCGGACTGCTGTGTTTCGTGGATGCGGATGTGGTGATCGGACCGCGGACGCTGGCGCGCGCGCGAGACATGATGCGTGATCCGGAAATAGACGCGGTGTTCGGCGCCTACGACAGCCAGCCCGCGTCGCGCTCCATTGTCAGTCTGTTCAAGAACCTGTCGCACCACTACCATCACCACCGTTGGGCCGGACGAGCCGAGACCTTCTGGACCGGCTTCGGCCTCATACGCAAGGATCGATTCATGTCGGTCGGCGGCTTCGATGAAGAGCGTTTCAAGCTCCCCGCGATCGAGGACGTGGCACTCGGCATGCGCCTCACGGAAAAGGGCGCACGCATCGTGCTGTGCGCCGACCTCGAGGTCAAGCACCTCAAGCACTGGACGCTCGCCTCGCTGGTGCGCACCGACATCGCGCAGCGCGCCGTGCCCTGGACAGTGTTCTGCCTGGAAAACGCGCGATTCCCCAACGTGCTCAATCTGAGCGTGCAGCAGCGTCTCGGCGCATTGCTGTGCTACGCCCTGCTCGCCACCGCTGTGGGTTCGATGCTCGAACCCGCCTTGGCGCCGTTGACGCTCGCCTTGCTGGTGGCGTGCGTGGTCGCCAACTGGGGCCTGTACCGCGTGCTCTACGGGGGTGGCGGCGCGCTGCTGGCGGTATGCGGATTCGGGCTGCAGCAACTCTACTACCTGTATTCGCTGGCAGGGCTGCTCATCGGGTTCGGGGTCTACGTGCACAGGCGGCATTGGCGATCGCGGCGCCACCGCGACGAGCAACCCCTGATGCGCGCAGACGCCGAGGCGGGCGGTATCGACGGCAAGTGAGGGCACGCAGGTCGCCATGGCGGGGCGCGCAAGCGGCCCGGCAGCGCCCGGATCGGGAGCCGTGAACATCGGCATAGACGCGACCTGCTGGCAATTGCGGCGCGGCTTCGGGCGGCACACGCGCTGCCTGCTGCGCGCGCTGGCCGGCATCGACCGGCACAATCACTACACGTTTATCACCGACGTCCCCGCGGCGGTCCACGAGTTTCCCGAAGGTGTAGAAGCGCGCGTGGTAGCGACGCGGGTGGCGACCACACGGGCAGCCTCGGCCACCAGTCACCGCAGTGCGCGCGACCTGCTCTCGATGAGTCGCGCGATGTCCCAACGCCACCTGGACGTGGTTCTGTTTCCCACGGTGTACAGCTACGTCCCGGTGATGGGCAAGGCCAAGAAGCTCGTCATCATCCACGATGTGACGTCGCAGACCCATCCAGCGCTTAGCCTGGGCGGGCGCATCCCGCGAGCACTGTGGCGCGTGAAGCTGTGGACGGCATTGCGTCAGGCCGATGTCATCATCACGGTCTCGGAGTTCTCGCGCGCGGGTATCGTGAGAGAGCTCGGGATCCCGGCACAGCGGATCGAGGTAATCGGAGAGGCGAGCGACCCGATCTTCAGGGTAATTCCCGGCGTGCGCGCAAGCCCGCGACTCGCGGCGCTCGGTATCGCGGGCGATGCGCGCAGCATCGTGTTCGTGGGCGGCTTCAGCCCGCACAAGAACCTCGGCATGCTCGTCGATACCTACGCCCGGATCTCGCGCGACGAACGATGCGCAGACACCAGGTTGATACTCGCCGGCGACCACGAGACGGACACCTTTCGCAGCGCCTATGTCGAGCTGCGGCACAAGGTCGAGGCGCTTGGCCTGCAACACCGGGTCCTCTTCACCGGCTACCTGCCCGATGAGGACCTGGTCATGCTGCTCAATCAAGCCACGGTGCTGGTCCTGCCCTCACTGCAGGAAGGCTTCGGGCTGCCTGCCATTGAGGCAGCCGCCTGCGGGTGTCCGGTCATCGCCACCACGGCGAGTCCGCTGCCGGACATTCTGGGGGATGCCTGCGAATACATCGATCCCCGCATGCCGCACAGCCTGCGTGCGGCATTGCTTCGTGTGCTGCTCTCGGGGGACCGGCGCGAGCGCATGCGCAGGGCCGGGCTGCAAGCTGCTCGACGGCATGACTGGTCGAGACCCGCGCGCCAACTCGTCGACCTCATGGAGCGCGTTGCCGGCCAATGACCCGGCCCCTGCATTTTCTGCACCTGACGACGTTCTATCCGCCCTACCACTTCGGCGGTGACGCCGTGTTCGTGCACAGGCTCGCGCACGCTCTTGCCGACCTGGGGCACCGCGTCGACGTCATCCACTGCGTGGACGCCTATCATGCCTTGCATCCGGGCGCACCACCTGCCCACTTCCAGGCTCATCCCGGGGTGAGCGTGCATGCTCTGCGCAGCGGTTTGGGCTGGCTGTCCCCGCTGCTCACGCAGCAAACGGGGCTGGGGTTGCTCAAGTCCCGTGCCATCAACCGCGTGCTCGCTGCCCGGCATTATGACGTGGTCCACTTTCACAACATCTCCCTGCTCGGCGCGGGCGTGCTGACCTTCGATTTCGGCCCGGCGATCAAGCTCTATACCGCACACGAATACTGGCTGGTGTGTCCCACTCACGTGCTGTGGAAGTTTGGGCGCGAGCGCTGCGAGCAGCCACGCTGTATAGCCTGTATGCTGCACGCGCGCCGCCCCCCACAGACCTGGCGCTACACATCGATGCTCGAGCGCTGTGCGGCCCACGTGGACCAGTTCATCGCACCGAGCCGATTTGCGGCGGCCGCCCACCGCGAGCGTGGGTTCCAGAGGCCCTTCGAAACTCTGGGCACGTTCGTGGACGACGTGCCGCACGCCGACCCGAAGGCAAGGGCGCTGGTGCCCGAGCGACCCTACTTCCTGTTCGTGGGCCGCCTCGAAAAGCTCAAAGGGCTGCACACGGTGCTCGGCGTCATGGATCACTTTCCCGATACCGGCCTGCTGGTCGCCGGTGAGGGCAGCGAATGCGAGCGACTGTGCCGGCAGGCCGCGACAAATACGCGCATCGAGTTTCTGGGTGTCCAACCACCCGAGGTGCTCGACACGCTGTATGCTCAGTGCGTCGCCTGCCTGGTCCCCTCGCTCGCCTTCGAGAGCTGCCCGCTCGTCGCGCTGGAAGCCCTTGCCCGCAAGGCGCCCGTGATTGCACACGATGGGGGCGGCATCGGTGAGCTGATCAGGGAATCCGGCGGCGGCATCGCTTACAGCGATCAACAAGGCTTGGTCGCGGCCATGCAATTGCTGCTGCAATCGCCTGAGCACTGTCGTGAGCTCGGCGAGCGCGGCTACCGCGCGCTGCGGGCACGATGGTCGAGGCGAGCGCACCTGGCACGCTATTTCCGCATCATCGAGGCCGCAGCCATACGCAAGCTTGGTCATGTGCCATGGCGCGGGGAGCCGGCCAACACGCATGCCGCCAGGCAACAACACACCACCGGGGCGAGCGATGAATGAAGACAATCTGAGCAGTGCTTCGGGCAGCCGCCCGGTGCTTCGAATCGGCCTGCTGGGCGCCGGCACCATCGGCCGGATTCGCGCACAGTCGCTGCATGCGAGCCAACGGGCCGTGCTGGCCGGCGTCGCCGATGTCGAGCATGGGCGCGCCGCGGCCGCGGCCGCACGGGCCGGCTGCCGCGTGTTCGGCGACTACCGGGCCCTGCTGGACACACCACTCGATGCCGTGGTGATCTCGTCGCCGGTCAACTTGCACGAGGAGATGGCGATAGCGGCGTTCGATGCCGGCCTGCACGTGTTGTGCGAGAAGCCCCTGTCGAACGATACAAGCGCGGCGAAACGCATGCTCGACGCCGCCAGATCTTCTGCGCGGACGCTCGCGGTCGGATTCAATCACCGATACTTTCCGAGCTTCAAGTACCTGCGCCAGGTACTCGCGAGCGGACGCCTCGGCGAGGTCATGTACGCACGGGCGCTGGGTGGGCACACGGGGCCGGACAATTTCGAGGCCGACTGGATGCGTGACGGACGACTCGTGGGCGGCGGCGCCATGATGGACCTCGGCATCCACCTGGCCGACCTGCTCGGGCATACCCTCGGCCCCATCAGCGAAGTCTACGGTCTGACTTCCGCGGCTGTCTGGAAAGCTCCCGAGTGCGAGGACAACGCCATCGCCATCTTCAAGGCCGGGAATGATGTACCGGTCCTGTGTCAGTCAAGCTGGTCGGAGTGGAAGGGCTACAGGTTCTGGATAGAGGTCTACGGCACGGGCGGATTCATGCGGGCGCAGAGCGCCCCCATGTTCAACCGCCTGGTGCTTCGAACGCGCGGCAAGCGAGCGCGCGCGAGCTATCGTTTCTATCCGTGGATAGCGCTGCGCGAGAAGTTTCTTGGCTGGCAGACCACGGTGCGCCTCTCCTTCGACGAGGAAATCGCGGACTTCATTGCCGCCATCGAGGGCGGCGAGGGGCTGCTCGCCAGCGGCGAAGACGGCCTGCGCGCGCTGGCGGTATGTCAGGCGGTCTACGAGAGTCAGCGGCGCGGCGAACCGGTCACCCTGCCAGAGTGACGAGTACAAACGCCGCCAGCGCACTGCCCAGATAAGCGTCGTAAATGTCGGTGATACCACCCTGGTCCGGCATGAGCACGCTGAAATCCTTCCTGCTCGCCTGACGTTTGACGCTCGACGCCAATGCGTCACCAGCCAGCGCTCCGGCCAGGACGACGAGTAGCCCCGGCAGGAAAATTGCGAGCGGGGCGTGGAATACGAGGGCGTTCAGTCCCGCACCGAGCAGTGCGGCACCGACAAGGCCGGCCACGAATCCCTCCAGCGTCTTGCGCGGGCTGAGCTTCGGAAGGAGAGTGATTTTCCCGACCGTCCTGCCGACGAGGAACGCGATCGAGTCGTTGACCTCGGCGATGGCGTAGATCGAGAACACCAGCGCAAAGCCCTGCGCGCCCTCCCGTATCTGCGCCAGGCAGGCGATCAGCGCCCCCGGCAGCAGTGCCACGGCGATCGCGCCTGTCCACGCGCGCGGTGCGCCCGAGACAAGCTTCCAGATGACTGCGATGAGACCCGCGCCGGCGACGGCCATCGTCAGCGTCGGTCCCGATAGCACCGCGATTGCCGACACCATCGCGGTGCCAACATAGGCTAGCGCTTGCGTGCCTGCGGCCACCGGACGCTTCGCGAGGGCGAACCACTCGTATTGCATACGCAGTCCGAGTGCGAGCAACGCGAGCAGGAATACCGGCCCACCGAAGTAGGCGGGCAGCAGCGCGAACGCCACGATCAGCGCTTCCGATCGATAGAATCGCCACATCTCGCCCCGCTCGGTGAGCGCCGGGGACGCCCTCGATGCCAATGCGATAAACATGGCCCCGGCTGCAAACAGGCAACCCACGATGGCGAGAAAGACGATTTCCATCGGGCGCGATCAGCCCTCGATCTGCCGTCGCGCGGAGGTGGCCTCAGGGATGGTCGGCATCGTCTCTCGCCCTGGCGGCAAGACGATCGAAGTAACGAAAGATCAGCGGCGCGAGCAGGCTGTGAAACCACGCCAGTGCGCGTATCTCCCAGCCCGGACAGATTCTGAAGCGTTCGCGATCCACACCGCGCACGATCTGCCGGGCAACCGCCTCGGCCGACCACACCGCGGTGCGACTCGCGATGCTGCGGGTCTGCGGCAGTCGCACCTGATTCTCGGCGGCGAGCTGCGGCGTATCGGTGTCTGGCGGAAACACGATGGAGACACCGATGCCCTGCGGCCGCAACTCGGCTCTCAACGCCTCGGCAAAACCCCGCAGCGCAAACTTGGAGGCAGCATAGGCGGTGTATCCGAAGAGGCCGACCAGTCCCGCCGCGGAACACACCAGCACGATACGCGGGCGCCGAAGCTCTGCGATGGCGGCGCTCGCGCGCATGGCGGGCAACGCCGCGCGCACCAGGTGCACGGCGCCGAAGTAATTCACCGCCATGCATCGTTCGAACGCTTCGGGCGAGAGGTCCGCGAAGTGTCCCGTCTCGACCACGCCCGCACATGCCACCAGCAGCGCGGGTGCTCCGAGCTCGGCAATCGCCTCGTGGGTCGCCGCATCGAGTGCTGCACGCTCAACCACGTCCACCGCCACGGTGACGATTCTCTGCTCGGGCGTCGCCCTGGCGGTGTTCAGTCGCGATTGTGCGCGGGCAAGCCGCGCCGTCGAGCGCGACAACACCGAAACGTTCCAGCCGGCGGCCACCAGGCGCATGGCCAGTGCCAGACCGATACCGCTGGAGCCGCCGCTGATCAGGGCATGGCGAGGCCCGTGCATGCTCGATCGGGCCGCACGGCGCCCGTTCAGAGCGCGCGGATTTCCTCGGTCAGGATACCGAGCGCATCACGGACCTGATCCTCGGAATGCATGGCGGTCACGAAAAACCGCAGCCGCGCGGCGTTTGCCTTGACGGCAGGATAGATGATGGGCTGCACGCGCACACTTCTTGCCTCGAGACGGTGGGACAGACGAATGCACTTGAGCCAGTTGCCGAGTATCACCGGCACGATTGGCGTGGGGGTTGGCCGCGCGCCCACGAGGTCCAGCTCGCTGGCGAGACGTCCAAAGAATTGTGCGCGCAGCATGAGCTTGTGGACGCGTTGCGGTTCGCGATCGAGCACTTTCAGGGCGCACAAGGCCGCGGCCGCGTTGGGCGGCGACATCCCCACGCTGTAGATGAAGCCCGGCGCAGAATAGCGAAGATTCTCCACCAGGCTTTGCGCACCGGCAATATAACCCCCGCAGCTCGCGAGCGCCTTGCTCAGCGTGCCCATCCAGATATCCACGTCCTCGCGTTTGACGTCGTAGAATTCGCCGATGCCGCGGCCCGTTCGTCCCAGCACACCGAGCGAGTGGGCCTCGTCGATCATGAGCAGCGCATCGTGGCGCTTCTTGATGTCGATCAGCGCGGGCAGATCGGGCACGTCGCCGTCCATGCTGTAGAGCCCCTCGACGATGATCACCACGCGCTCGTAATTCTTCCGGTGCTTGTCGAGCAACTCCTCGAGGCGTTCCAGATCGTTGTGGGGAAAGCTCAACCGGTGTCCTTCCGAGAGCTTGCAGCCCGTGACGATGCTGTTATGTGCCAGCTTGTCGTGAATCAGCAGATCCCGGCGCCCGAACAGATACCCGATGCAGGTGACGTTCGTCGCATGCCCGCTCACGAATGCGATGCTCGATTCCACACCGAGGAACGCCGCGATTGATTCCTCCAGCTCGTCGTGCAGAGGTATCTGGCCCGAAACGAAGCGGCTCGCCGAGACCGACGTGCCGAATCGGTCTATGGCGGACTTGGCGGCTGCCGAGACTTCCGGGTGGCCGGCAAGCCCGAGGTAGTTGTAGCCGGCAAAGTTGATGACACGGCGCTGATTGCTGAGAATCGTGTCACGGCTCATTCCCTCGCGGGAGATGAAATAGGGATGGCCGCCGTGCGCATCCAGCGCGGACTGCAGATACTTCAGGCGCAGGTACTCCGGATGATTATCCAGGCCGAAACCGTCGCGGTCATCCGCGACCGGCACATCGATCAGCGACAAGGTGTCGTCCTCGTCAACGCGAGACGCCGGCGCTGCCGATGGATCCGCCGTTGCGATGGGTTCCGAGCGCGTTCTTGTTCGTTTCTTGAGTGACATGGCGCACCAGTCGTCCTGCAGTCGCGTCGAGAGATCCCCGGTTTCCCCCAAGCCCAGACGATCCCCTTGAAACTCCAAGGGTTCACGGCCACGATCAACTACCCCTGGGGGTATTCTACGGGCCGCGCGGCAACCATGCTACTCGTCAATGTCCCATCCTGTTCGCATGACGGACGCTTAGTCGTATCGGCAAGCCCATGAAAGAAGCCGTTCTCGGCATTGACGCCGGCACGCGATCGGTCAAGGCGGCGCTGTTCGACGAGCAAGGCGAGGTGCTGGCCGAGGCCAGTGCAAGCTATGCGCTGCATGTGCCCAGACACGGCTGGGCCGAGCAGACACCGTCGCACTGGTGGCACGCGTTGTGCAGCACGACACGGGCGCTTCGCGGGGCGCGCGGCGCCGATGGCGTTCGCATCGCCGCCATTGGCGTGTGTGCGCAGATGTGCGGCACGGTCGTCGTCGACAAGAGCGGCACGCCACTCGCCAACTGCCTCACCTGGCTCGATACGCGCTCGGCGGGGATCGCCCGTGAGATTACCGCCGGATGGCCGCGCGTCTCCGGTTACGGTCTGATCCCACTCATCCGCTGGCTGCGCATCACCAACGGTGCCCCCAATTTGTGCGGCAAGGACCCCACATCAAAGATGCTCTGGCTGAAGCGTCATGCACCCGAGGTCTGGGCCGGCGCCTACAAGGTTCTCGACGTCAAGGACTATCTGGTCCACCAGTTGTGCGGCGGGTTCACGACCACCAGCGATTGCGCTCATGTGACATGGTTGTTCGACTCGCGCGAGGGGCGCACCGGCTGGTATGCGCCATTGATGCGGCGCCTGGCACTCGATGAATCGCTGTTCCCGGAGGTTTGCCCGTCCAGCACGGTCGTCGGCGTGCTCACGCCCACGGCGTCGCGCGCGCTGGGACTCGCCGAAGGCATACCGGTCTGCGCGGGAATGGGCGATCTCAGCGCCAGTGGGCTCGGTGCCGGCTCGGCCGGTATCGGCATCCCTTTTCTCAGTCTGGGGACCAGCGCCTTCATGGGCGTTCACCGTCGCGGGCGCTGGGTCGATCCGCTGTCGGGCATCGCCACGTTGTGCACAGACCTGCCCGGGCGCTATCTGCTGGTGGCTGCCCAGGAATGTGCCGGCGCCTGCGCCGAATGGGGTGCACGGACGCTCCAAATCCGTCCCGACCTCGACCTGCACGATTTCGACGAGACAGCCGCGCAAGCGCCTCCGGGCGCCAGGCGGCTCCTGTTCTTCCCCTGGATGTTCGGCGAGCGCGTGCCGTTGCACGACGACGCGATTCGCGGCGGCTTCGCCAACCTGTCCCTGGAGCACGGGCCCCAGGACATGGCACGCGCCATTCTCGAAGGAGTCGCCCTCAACGGGCGCTGGGCGCTGACGAGCCTGCGCCGCTCGGCGCCGCATTTCGGCGACGAGGTTCACCTCGTTGGAGGCGGCGCACGCAGTACGCTGTGGTGCCAGATCCTCGCCGACGTGCTGCAAGCGCCTGTTCGCAGGGTGCAGTTGCCCGCGCTCGCCGGCGCGCGCGGCGCAGCCATGGCAGCCGCGACCGCCATCGACTGGCATGCCTCGCTCGATGAGGCGTGCGCGGCCTGGGTCAGGCTGGATCGAGCCCTGGAGCCCGTACCCGCCAACACCGCCGTCTACGACATGCTCTATCAGCGCTTTACCGAGTACGGCAAACGCAACCGCCGCTGGTTCCGCCGTCTGAACCGATAAACGGAGCTTCAAGGGGTCAGGAGCTTCAAGGGGTCAGATCCCTTGAACGGTTCATCGATTCCAGCTGGGAGTTCAGGGGGTTCAAGGGATCTGACCCCTTGAAGCTCCTGACCCCTTGAAGCTCCCCTTGAAGCTTTGAAGCTATCTCGGCAGCTTGCCCTGCACGCCTTCCACGTAATAGTCCATGACC
>CAZSDY010000062.1:0-16102 GCA_964605765.1 uncultured Ectothiorhodospiraceae bacterium
CCCATGCACAGGCGCCCGATTCGAAACCAGGCCCGGCCGGTGACCTGGAACATACCCCGGAATCTCTCGAATCATCGCTACCGGCGCCCCTCAACGCGCCCCGGCCTATCGAGCGCCCTCCGTAGGAGCGGACTTCAGTCCGCGAACACGGCGGGCACGGCATTTCATGCCCCGGAAGGTGCGCGAGCTGGCCGGCTTTGGCATCGACCCCGGGCGACTGGCACCCGTGCAAGGCAAGCGCTACGTCTCCGGGGTGCGGTTCCTGGCTGCGCTAGGCGAGGCGGGAGAATTCTCGAGCGGAGAAAAGCAGGCATTCATCTCGCACGCGGAGATACACGAGATGATCATCGATCCCACCCTGGTCGCCGCGCTGGATGCGGCCTGGCTGAGCGCGGCACAGATCAGCGCAATCGAGTCCCTCGCTTGCCGGGGATATCGCCATAAATGGCAGCTCGCGAAGACGCTTTCCGGCATCAACAGGGAGTGGAAAACGCTTGACGACATTGCTGTCAACAAGGTGCACAACAAGGCGATTGCGCGCAAGCTCGATGACCTGTACAGGACGTTCTCCGTGGAGCGTTGAGAGAACTCGTGGATCGACCGCCGCACTTTGCGCTGTGCGATCGGTTTGCGAGCGCGGAACCCGTCGTTCAGTTCGTGCTCACGCTCACGCTGGTATCGATCTCGCCCGAGGCACGCCGGGCCAGCACGTTGTCGAGCCAGTCCGGATCCATCTCCGGCACGGAAGACAGCAGCAGCGCCGTGTAATCGTGATGCGGTGGCCTGAGGATCTCGTCGCGCTCGCCGTGCTCCACCACGCGCCCCTGCAGCATCACGATGATCTCGTCGGAAATCGCCTTGACCGTGGCGAGATCATGCGTGATGAACAAGTACGAGACATGCAGCTCGTTCTGCAGGCTCTGCAGCAGCTTGAGTATGCCTTCGGCCACGAGCTGGTCGAGCGCGGAGGTCACCTCGTCGCAGATGATGAGATCGGGCTGCGCCGCCAGTGCCCGGGCGATGCACACGCGCTGCTTCTCTCCGCCGGAAAGCTCGCCGGGAAAGCGGTCGGTGTACTTCTCGGAAAGCTCGATCATCTCGAGCAGTTCCTTGACGCGATCGCGCTTGGCTTGCCCGCGCAGGCCGAAGTAGAACTCCAGCGGCCTGCCGATCACGTTCCTCACCTTCTGGCGGGGATTCAGTGCCACATCGGGCATCTGGTAGATCATCTGCAAGCGGCGCAGCAGGTTCTTGTCGCGGTTCTTGAAGGAGGCGGGCAGCGCCGTGTCTCCGAAGATGATCTTGCCCTTGAACGGCGGCAGCAGGCCCGTGACAGCGCGCGCCAGGGTGCTCTTGCCGCTGCCCGATTCGCCGACCACGGCCACGGTTCTGCTGCGCGTCAGCGTGAGATCGATGTCGTAGAGCACCTGCACGCCGTTGCCGTAGGCGGCCGATACGTCCCTGACCTCGAGCAGCACCTTGTCCCTGTCGGGCGCATCGACCTTGTCCTCGCGCACCTTGCGCACCGACAGAAGCTGGCGCGTGTACTCTTCCTTGGGATCGGACAGCAGCTCTCTCGCGTTGCCCACCTCGATCGTGTCACCGTAACGCAGCACCATGATGCGATCGGCCACCTGCGCGACGACGGCCAGATCATGCGTGATATAGATTGCCGCGGTGTTGAACTGCTTGATGACATCCTTGATTGCGGCCAGCACCTCGATCTGCGTGGTCACGTCGAGCGCCGTGGTCGGTTCATCGAAGATGATGAGGTCCGGCTTGCAGGCCATCGCCATCGCCACCATGCAGCGCTGTAACTGCCCGCCCGAAACCTGGTGCGGGTAGCGGTACCCGATGTGGTCCGGGTCGGGCAACTCGAGGCGCCTGAAGATGTCCTTGGCGTTCTTTTCCGCCTCGGAAAACGGCAGCACACCGTGTTGCACCGGCGCTTCCACATACTGGTTGACAAGCCGATGGGCCGGATTGAAGGCGGCCGCCGCGCTCTGCGCCACATAGGAAATGCGCACGCCGCGCAGCTTGCGCTTGTCCTCGTCGGAGACTTTCGTGAGGTCCATGCCGTCGAAGACGATCGACCCCCCCGTGATGCGACAGCCCGGCCGCGTGTAGCCCATGGCGGCGATGCCGATGGTCGATTTGCCGGCGCCCGACTCACCGATGAGCCCGATGACATCACCGCGATCGAGATCGACATCCACGCCGTTCACGATCTCTCTCCATTGCTCTTCCTGGAAGCCCTCTATACGCAGGCCTTTCATCGTCAACAGTCGATCACCCATAATCCAGAAACTCCTAACTCGGACAAGCCGGAATCAACCAGGGAATCGAGCACTCGAGGCGTTGCGGATTCACGGGGTTGGAACTCACGCGCCGGATAGTGCTCTCGCCAAGATGCAAAGCACGCAACGGCGGCGCGGGTAACACTGTTGGCTCAGGCATCACCGGTCCCGTTAACCACCGTATCGAGGCAGATCGCTGAACTTGGCCTGCTTGGCGGCTTTGCGAGAGTCATTATCATCGTGCCATAGCCACCGTTTGCTTAAGCGCCTGGCCTTTAGTCGTTTTGCACAAGATCACCAAGGGGCTAATGCTCGTCGCGCAGACCCGCGGTCTTGTGCAGGAACCAGTCGACAATCAGATTGACGGAGATTGTCAGCACCGCGATGGCCGCGGCAGGCAGCAGCGGCGTGTAAATGCCAAAGGTGATGGCGCCCGCATTCTCGCGCACCATGCCGCCCCAGTCGGCCAACGGTGGCTGAATACCGAGCCCGAGGAAGCTGAGCGCGGCAATGAACAGGAACACGAAGCAGAAGCGCATACCGAATTCGGCCATCAGCGGCGCCAGCGTGTTCGGCAGGATCTCGTAGCGCATGAGCCACCACAACCCCTCGCCGCGCAACCTCGCGACTTCCACGTACTCCATGACCTCCACGTCCATGGCAACCGCGCGCGACAGCCGAAACACGCGCGTCGAGTCCAGTATCGCGATGGTGAATATCAGCACCGTCGTGGAGGTACCAAGCACCGAGAGTACCATCAATGCAAAAATCAGCGTGGGGAATGCCATCAGAATATCCACCATGCGGCTCACGAGGTTGTCCACGTGTCCGCCGAGGGTGGCGGCCAGAAATCCGAACATGATGCCGATGCTGAATGACAGAAGTGTTGTAATTATCGCGATGGAGATCGTGTTGCGTGCCCCATAGAGCAGTCTGGTCAGCATGTCGCGGCCGATATGGTCCGCCCCCAACCACATCTTGTGCTCGCGATCCTTGTTGAGATCGTCCCAGCACTGCATGTCCTGTATGCCCTCGTCCGTGCAGTCGTTGGTCCAGAACGCCACTTCCCACACGTCGCCCGCGACCTCCGTCTCCCCGTACGGCGCCAGCGTCGCGGAGAACACGGCGGCAAGCACGTACAGCAGCACGATGACCACGCCGACCTTGGCGGGCGGACGCGCCTTGCCGAATCCTTTCCACAATCCCTTGATGAATTCCATCAGGCTCCGCCCTCACTTAGGCTGCCGCATGCGCGGGTTGGCGAGAATGGAAAGCACGTCGGCGGTCAGGTTCAACAGCACGTAAGCCGCCGCGAAAATCAATCCGCTCGCCTGAACCACCGGCAGGTCGCGTTTGGAAACGGAGTCGACGAGCAACTGCCCGAGCCCGGGATACACGAACACCACCTCCACGATGACCACGCCGACCACGAGATAGGCGAGGTTCAGCACGATCACGTTGATGATCGGAGACAGCGCATTGGGCAGCGCGTGATACACGATGACCCGCGTGCGCTTGATGCCCTTCAGGTG
This sequence comes from uncultured Ectothiorhodospiraceae bacterium, assembly GCA_964605765.1. Taxonomy (GTDB): domain Bacteria; phylum Pseudomonadota; class Gammaproteobacteria; order HK1; family HK1; genus CAZSDY01. The sequence goes on from CAZSDY010000062.1 coordinate 3,830, forward strand.
GGCCATTTCTATATATGCGCTCATCAGCAGGTTGATGATGGCCGCGCGCGTCATGCGCATCATCTGCGCGAGCACCACCAGGATCAACGTCAGCGCCGGCAGGGCGATAGCGTAGAGCCTGTCCCATAACGGCATGTCGGAATTGACGTTGGAAATGCTGGGAAATACCGGAAACTCCACCGCCAGGACGACGATGACAATGTAGCCGACGAAAAACTCCGGAAACGACACCACGCTCAGCGTCGACATGGAGATGGCCTTGTCGAACCAGGACTCGCGATACAGGGCGGCAAGAATACCCAGTGTCACGGCCAGCGGCACGGCGACCACAGCCGCTACGGAGGCCAGAAACAGCGTGTTGCCGAGACGCGTGCCGATGAGCTCTGATATCTCGCGCTTGTTGGCGAGAGAGGTGCCCATGTCGCCCTGCATGAAGTTGCCGAGCCAGGTGATGTAACGCTGCCACAGCGGCAGATCGAGCCCCAACTCCTTGCGAAACGCGGCCACGTTCTCCGGCGTTGCCGCCTGGCCCAGGATCGCCTGTGCCAGGTCGCCGGGGAGAAAGTCCACGCCGATGGCGATCAGTATGGAGATGACAAAGATCGTGAGCAGGCCAAACGCCAAGCGCTTGACCACCATGATGCCCAGGCCGCCCATGACGATTGCTCTATCCGGTGGCGGCGCTCGCCGCCGTGCCGGGCACCGTTGCCTGGCCCACGAAATCACGCCGCGACATGCGGCCCTGACGCAGAAGAGGCCGTAGCGCATTGATCCGGGACATTGTCCACCCCCGCCTTCGGTTTGTTGTCAATCCACGACGCACACGGACGCCCCATGCTTCAGCGTGATCGTCCGTAGTGTCGCTCCGGCCCCACTTTGCTCGACGAAGCACTAGTTCTTCTAGGGCACGGCTATGCCAAGTGTACGGCGAAACCCGTGCTTTGGCGAGGATCAGTATCCCGCGAGCCACGGTTGGATCGAACGACCATGCACCTTCCTCTCACCGTGCCAGACGGGTGCAATTACATCGTGACTCACGAAACGCGCCCGATCACGGGGTGCGGGCACGGATATGCCCGCTGCCACGGGAATTGACGCTATGTGCTGTTTTGCGCATCATGCCGAGCCTCCCGCCCTTGGAACGCCAGCACGCCATGCACTATGCCGCCCTGACCCGTCGAATAGCTGCCGAATCTGCCGATGCCTGGTCCATTCACGGGCGTGCGCGTGCCATGCGCGACGCGGGCAAGGACGTGATCCTGCTCAGCATCGGCGATCCGGATTTCGACACGCCGGCGCCGATAGTGGAATGCGCCGTGGATGGCTTGCGTGCCGGACACACGCACTACACGCCGGCGGGGGGCACGATGCAGATGCGCGAGGCCGCCGCGGCGTATCACGAGCGCACCACCGGCCAGCGTGCCGATGCGCAGAACATCGTCATCGTCCCCGGCGCACAGTGTGGGCTGTTTACCGCCGCCATGTGCGTGCTCGAAGCCGGCGACGAGGTGATCGTGCCCGAGCCCATGTACGTCACCTACGAAGGCGTCATGGGCGCCACGGGCGCGCGGCTCGTGCCCATCGCCTTGCGCCCGGAGAACGGCTTTCACATCGACCCGCGTGACATCGAGTCCGCCCTCACCCCGCGCACACGCGCGTTGCTCGTCAATACGCCGCACAACCCCACCGGCAGCGTGACGCGGCGCGAGACCTGGGAAGAAATCGGGCGGCTCAGTGCGGCGCACCCGTTCTGGGTAATCTCGGACGAGGTCTACAGCGAGGTCACCTTCGATCACGCGCACGTCAGCGCCGCGAGTATCGAGTCGCTGGCGCCACGGGCGGTCGTCGTGTCCAGCCTGTCCAAGTCCTGCGCCATGACGGGTTGGCGCATCGGCTGGGTTGCAGCGCCTGCTGCGCTCGTCGTCCACATGGAGCACCTGCTGTCGTGCATGCTGTACGGCTCGCCGCCTTTCATCCAGGAAGCGGCCATCGTCGCCCTGCAGCAGGAACTGCCGGCCATCGCGCAGATGCGCGAGGCATACCGCGCACGCCTCGATCTGGTGTGCCGTCACCTCGCGGGCATTCCGCTGCTCGGTTGCCGGCGTCCCGAGGGCGGTATGTATCTGATGCTCGATGTTCGCGCCACCGGCATGTCCGGCAAGGACTTCGCCAACGCGTTTCTCGACGCGGAGCTGGTCTCGCTGCTCCCGGGTGAAGGCTTTGGCGCGAGCGGCGCAGGACACGTGCGCCTGAGCCTCTCGGCGTCGCCCGATGATCTGGAGCGTGCGTGTGTGCGTCTGGCGCGATTCGCGGGCCGGATCGAGGCCGGTGAGCGCCCATCCGGTCCGCGCCAATCCGGCCCTGCTTCTCGCAGACAACGTGATGAGCGCCGTAGCCCCGCAGGCTGACCCGGCACCGCAGTCCTAGTCTGCGCACCGAATGCCTGGTTGTCTGCTCGTAAACGCCATCGCGACGGTCTCCGCGGTCATACTCCTATACCGGTCAAAGACCGCGCCGGCCTCGGTGACAGTGCTCAACACGGAGTTCCGGGTCAGGCGCTGGTCAGAACGCGTCGATGATGCCCACCACCGCCCCGGTGCAACAGCTTGCCAGCGTGCCGGCGACGATGCTGCGTGGTCCAAGCGCCACGATCTCGGCGCGGCGTGCGGGCGCCATCGTGGCAAGCCCGCCGATGAGAATACCCAGACTACCGAAATTCGCGAAACCGCACAAAGCGTAGGTCATGATCAATCGGCTGCGCCCACTCAAGGCATCAACGGGCAGGTCCACAAGCTGCAGGTAGGCGAGAAACTCGTTGAGCACGATCTTGGTCCCCAGCAGCGCGCCCGCCGTGCCTGCATCGTGCCACGAAACGCCCATCAACCAGCTTATCGGTGCCATGACATAGCCGAGGAGGCGCTCCAGGGTGACAGTCTGTCCCGCGACGGAGGGCGCCAGGGCGAGCAGCAGATTGACCAGATGCACGAGCGCGACCAGCACGATCAGCATGGCGGTCACGTTCAGGAATAGCTGAAGCCCGCGCTGCGTCCCCGAGGTGATGGCGTCCATGGCGCTGCCTGCTTCGCTGTCCGGGCTGCCTTCCAGTGCCCGCGAGGGTGGCGGCGCGGCGCTGTCGGGCACCATCAGCATGGCAATGGTAATCGCCGCGGGTGCGCTTATCAGCGACGCCACCAGGAGGTGGCGCACAGCCTCGGGCAGTACGCTGCCGAGCAGCGTCGCATAAAGCAGCAGGACGGTACCCGCAATCGTCGACATGCCGGCGCACATCACCACGAACAACTCGCCGCGGCCGAGTCGCGCCAGATAGGGACGGATGAACAACGGCGCCTCGATCATGCCCACGAAGACGTTGGCGGCAGTCGCCAGTGCAACGGCCCCCCCGACCGCAAAGCTTCGCTCGAGCACCGCGGAGAGTGCGCGCACCAGCAGCGGCAGCACACGCCAGTAGGTGAGCAGCGAGGTGAGCGCGCTGACCACGATGATGAGCGGCAGCGCCCGGAAAGCCAGGATGAAACTTGCCCCGGGCTCGGTTTCCTCGAACGGTAGCGGAGCGCCGCCCAGATATCCGAGCACGAAGCTGGTACCCGCCTGCGTTGCCGACTGCAGTATCAGGACCAGATCGTTGATCCGCGCGAACAGATCGTTGAGCAACGGCAGCTTCAGCAACGCCGCGCCGAGCAGCAGTTGGAACACAACGCCGACAAGCGCCACCCGCGGGCTCGCGCGGCGGCGGTCCTCGCTCAACACCCAGGCGATAGCGAGTAAAGCACACAGACCCACAGCACTATGCAGGGCGGGCATCATCACCGTTCGCCGAGCAGCGCCGGCAGCTCCCCCACGCTGCTCAACACGTGATCGGCGAGCCCCGCAAGCCAATCGGCAGGGCTGGCACCCGTCAACACACCGATGACGAGCCCCACGCCGGCGGCTCGCGCCATCTTCAGATCGTGAGGGGTGTCACCCACGACGGCAATCCGGGCCGCGCTCAACCCGGTGCTGGCGCAAAACGCCCGCACCATACCGACATCGGGCTTGTGGCCGAAACCACTGTCATAGCCACAGATGAAGTCGAAGTAATCACCGATGCCGAGCACGCGCACCGTCTCGTGCGCCAGCGCTTCGCTGTCCATCGTGGCAATGCCCAGCAACAGCCCGCGTGAGCGCAAACCGCCGAGAAGAGCATGCAGGTCCGCCGCCGCAACGGGCCTCGCCGCCGCGTGCGCCTTGAACATGCGCGCGAGCTCGTCATCCACCTCGGCAGCCGGCACCCCTGAGGTCAACGACCAGAGATCAGCTATCTCCCGGTTGCTGCCGCAGGCGAGCGGCGAGGCGGGATCGCAACGCCCGGATGCCTCGTCGTAGCCACCCGTGCCGAGCAGCTCGCTTGCCATTGCCGGCTTGCCGGCCCGTGCCGCGACAGCCTGCGCCGCCTGCCTATAGGCCGGCATCCAGGTGGCATGAAAATCGGTCAGCGTGCCATCCTTGTCAAACAGGACGCCCTCAATGTCCATTCGGGGCACCCTTCTTGACGGCCAGGATGAACGTGACCTGGCCGAGCTGGCTGCGCGGTGCGTCGTGGCGCTCGACGTAGTCGTCGAGCTCCCCGCATGAATCGAGCGCGGCGATCTCGCGGCTCGCCCTTTCAATCTCGTCATCGGTGGCCAGGGCCCAGATCGAGTCACCGTCGCGCCAGTCCTTGCGCAGGGGACCCCGGACATCGAAGTAGGCAGGTCCCTGGATGACCGAAGTCACCGGCACGAAGCAATCGCGCACCGCGAGCCCGCACGCGCCGAGCAGATGGCGCAAGTCGGCCACGGGTGCATGCAGCGCGATACATCGTTCCAGGGCCTCTGCAATCAGCCGGTAATACCACCAGCTATTCCTAAGCTGCTCGTGCGTGCAGGTATTGAGAATCAGCCTGCCCCCGGGAGCCAGCACCCGCGAGCACTCGGCGAACACCGCACCGAGCGCCGGATAACCCTGCGCGGGCGTGTCCGGCACATGGTGGATCACCTGGTTCATCATCACCGCATCGAAACACTGCGCCTCGAATGGCAGACAGTCCATGCGCGCGCGTGTGAACGCAACGCGCCCTGCGTGGTGCTCGCGCTCGAGCTTCACCTGCGCCACCGAGAGCATACCCGCATTCATGTCCACGGCCTGCACGTGTCCCACGTGCGGCAGCAGCGCCTGCGTGTAGCTGCCGGTGCCGCATCCGGCGTCGAGCAGGCGCACCTGGTGCAGAGGACGGGCGGCCCGGCACAGGCAGCCGAGCAGGATTTCCAGTCCTATGGGCACGCGCGTACGGTCGTAATTCGCGCTGGTTTGCGTATAGTCCTCGTAGCTGCTCATGGATGACGTGCCTCGGGTGACAAAGTTGTCGATGGAAAATATGCATGTCTGCCCTTACCCGGCCGAGCCGGCACCAAGTAGGGTCCCTGGTGTTCAAGGCGTTGCGGCTGCACCGGCTTGGGATCACACGCCGGATCATGATCTCGCCAAGACGCGAAGCACGCAAAGGCAATAGTGGATTCCGGAAAGCCGTTATGACGGCGGCTCTACCGGTGACGCGAACCGCCGTATCGAGGCAGATCGATCTCCTTGTCGTGCTTGGCGACTTTGCGAGAGCCCTCATCAGGGTGCGATAGCGACCGTTTGCTGAAGAGTCCGATATCGGTCGTCCAGGATGAGGTTGCACGGAGAACAGATCAACCCGTGCGTGCGGCGCCGGCTCGACCGCGCGCGACCCTATCTATCACGGACGCGAAACGCAAGATTACCCGCCTTTGCTTTCCGTACGATTTGCGTCAGGATTATGCGCTTGCCCCAAGGGGAGCTTGGCCGCGGGAGATGCTCATGGAACCCATCGATCTTCGCAGTGACACGGTTACCCAGCCGACTGCCGCCATGCGCGAGGCCATGCACCGCGCGGAACTCGGTGACGACGTGTACGCAGAGGATCCCACCGTCAATGCGTTGGAATCACTGGCCGCGGACATGCTGGGCAAGGAAGCGGCCATCTACGTGTGCAGCGGCACGCAGAGCAACCTCATCGGCCTGCTCAGCCATTGCGAGCGCGGCGACGAGTACATCGTCGGCCAGCAGGCGCATACCTACAAGTACGAAGGCGGCGGCGCGGCCGTGCTCGGCAGCATCCAGCCGCAGCCCCTCGAATTCCAGCCTGACGGCACCCTGGATCTGGCCGCCGTGGAGCGTGCCATCAAGCCCGATGACTTTCATTTCGCCCGCACCCGCTTGCTGTGCCTGGAGAACACACAGGCCGGCAAGGTGCTGCCGCTCGCGTATCTCGAGCAGGCGCGGGCATTGGCCGCGCGTCACGATCTGGGCCTGCATCTTGACGGCGCGCGCGTGTTCAACGCGGCAGTGAAACTTGGCGTCGATGTACACGAGATTGCGCGGCACTTCGACTCCATCTCCGTGTGTCTGTCCAAGGGACTCGGCGCGCCGGTCGGCTCCGTCCTGTGCGGATCACGGGCGCTCATCGAGCGCGCGCGGCGCGCACGGAAGATGCTTGGTGGCGGTATGCGCCAGGCGGGAATCATTGCCGCGGCCGGCATCGTGGCGTTACAGCAACATGTGCAGCGACTGCGCGAAGACCACGACAACGCGCGTTTGCTGGCCGAGGGATTGTGCGGCATACAAGGCCTCGGCGTGGATCCCGGCGCCGTTCAGACGAACATGGTGTTCGTCCCCGCGCCCGGCGATCTGGGGCCCTGGTTGAAACAGCACCTGCGCGCGCGGGGCGTGTTGATCTCGGCAGGAGACCCGGTGCGGCTCGTCACCCATCTGGACGTGAGCACGACGGATATCCATGCGGTCATCGGTCACATCCGGGATTTATTCAGTCCCGGACACGCCGCGGCTGCGGTGCCGGACGCCGAGGTCGCTGCTCAGGGCTGACGGCGGATGGGCTACCACGACCACGACATCGAAGACGAAGCGCCCGCCGCTCCCCTGACCATGGTCACGCGGATCCTGGCGCTCATCGTGCGTTTGACCGGCCTTGCTCTGCTGATCGCGGGCCTCATCGTCGCCGGGCTGGTGATGCGTGAAGCGTGGGTGCTGTACAAGTCCCCACAGCGAATCGAGCCCTTTGCCGCCGCGGTCGAGGCCGGGTCGCACATCGATCGGGCGCTTGCCCCGCCGCAGCGCTCGCCGCGCACCGGCACGACATCCCCTGCACCGGGCGCTGCGCCGGACGTGGCTGGTGAGTCGCTCGCCGCGGGCCTGCGCCTGTCGTATTTCTTCGCCTGGTTCATCGTGTTCATGTTGATCATCGTGATCGCGCGAATCGCCATGGCCGCCATCAGCACCGGGGGACGACTCGTTCTGTACGATACCGAGGTGCGAAGGTTCGCGCGCGTGCTCATCGAGGAAACGCGTGGCAAGAAGCGCTGAATGCGAACGGAAATCCCGACGCAGATACCGACAAACGGTACATCGGGCACAACAATCGCGCTATGATAGCCACGCTCTCGTAGCACAATCACCAAACTGAATGGACTATGGAGGAGTCATCAAGATGAAAAACAACTTCCAGATTGCAAAGGTGTTGTCGCTGGCTGTGGCGGCCCTTTTGGTAACGGTGTCAGGGACGAGCAACGCGATCGCGGCTACAACGCTCACCGTCTACACCGCGCTCGAGGCCGAAGAGTTGGAACCGCTGCGCACGGCGTTTCGCGCGGAGCACCCGGACATCGACATCAACTGGGTCCGCGACTCCACCGGCATCATCACCGCGAAGGTGCTGGCGGAGAAGGACAACCCACAGGCAGACCTCTTCTACGGGACCTCGGCAACGAGCCTCCTGGTGGCGGACAGTCTCGGCTTGCTGATGCCTTACACCCCGAAGGGGCTGGACAAGCTCGATGCCAGGTTCCGCGATCCACGCAATCCGCCGCATTGGGTCGGGGTCGACGCCTACGCGGCGGTCGTGTGTTACAACACCGTCGAGGCGAAGAAGTTCAACCTCCCCAAGCCGGCCTCGTGGAAGGATCTCACCAAGCCGGTCTACAGCGGCTATCTGGTGATGCCCAACCCGAACTCCTCGGGCACCGGGTTCCTGACCGTATCGGCCTGGCTGCAGCTCTTCGGTGAGCAGCAGGCGTGGGGCTTCATGGACAAGCTCCATCAAAACATGGCCGTCTATACGCACTCGGGCTCCAAGCCGTGCCGGCAGGCCGCGGCAGGAGAGCACCCGATCGGGATCTCTTTCGCCTTTCGCGGTGCGAGCCTGAAGCAAAAGGGAGCGCCGCTCGACCTGATCACGCCCGAGGAAGGTGTCGGCTGGGAAGTCGAAGCCAGCGGCATCATGAACGCGTCGAAGAAGAAGGCCGCGGCCAAGACCTTCATGGACTGGTCGATCTCGCCCGCCGCGATGGCAGTCTTCAATAAATACCTGCCGCTGCTCGCACGTCCAGACCTGGCGCAGCCGGTCAAGTACTTCCCGACCGACACGCAGGAGAAGATGATCAACAACAAGTTCGCCTGGGCCGCGGACAATCGCAAGCGCATCCTCGCCAAGTGGCAGAGCCGCTACGACGTGAAGAGCGAGCCGAAGTAGGCGCTCGTCATCCCGATAAGGAGCATGGCCTGATACCCGCTCGCCGGCCGAGAGGCTGGTGAGCGGGGCTTTCCCGCAAGGCCTGTCCCAAACGCTATCAGAACCGTGATGAGTGGTAATGCCGGGGCGATGGAAGACGTGATCGCAACCGCGGGCGCCGAGCGCGAACCCTATCTGCGCATCGAGCACATCACGAAGATGTTCGGTACCTTCACGGCGCTCGAGGACGTCAGCCTCGAGGTCCACGAGGGGGAGTTCATCTGCTTTCTCGGACCTTCGGGCTGCGGCAAAACCACGCTGCTGCGCTGTATTGCCGGGCTCGACATCCAGACCTACGGGCGCGTCGTGCAGGCAGGCCAAGACATCTCGACCCTGCCGCCGAGCGCTCGCGACTTCGGCATCGTGTTCCAATCCTACGCGCTGTTTCCGAATCTGACGGTTTTCAAGAATCTCGCCTACGGGCTCGAGAACCGGCGCATGCGCCGGACGGCAATCGAGCAACGCGTGGCGGAGCTTCTCGACCTCGTGGGGCTCGCGGACCAGCGCGACAAATACCCCTCACAGCTATCGGGCGGACAGCAGCAGCGCGTCGCCCTGACGCGGGCGCTTGCCACTTCGCCGGGGCTGCTTCTGCTCGACGAACCCCTGAGCGCGCTCGACGCCAAGGTGCGGGTGCACCTGCGCCACGAGGTGCGGCGTTTGCAGCGCCAGCTCGGTGTCACCACGATCATGGTGACCCACGATCAGGAAGAAGCGCTGACCATGGCCGACCGCATCGTCGTCATGGACCAGGGCGTCATCGTTCAGGCCGGCAACCCCATCGACATCTACCGGCGACCCGCCACCGCCTTCGTTGCGAACTTCGTGGGCACCATGAACTTCATTCCCGCTGCCGTGCTCGGGCAGCAGCGCGTTCGTATCGGCGCTGTCGAGCTCGGCTGCGCGGAGGCGCTCGGCGGTCTGGCCGAGGGCGCGGCGGTGACGGTGTGCGTTCGACCCGAGGACCTCGCGGTTCGCGATATCGGCCACGGGGCACGCAATGCGGCACCTGCACGCGTCGACGACATGGAGTTTCTGGGCGCTTTCTACCGCGCGACACTGGTCGTGGACGGACTCGACGGACTCAAGCTCATAGCGGACCTGCCGCCCAATGTTGTGCGCAGCGGCGACATTCACGAGGGCTCGGACCTGTCGCTCGTGTTCCCCGACGATCGAATCTGCGTGTTCGGCGAGCCGCAGAACGCCGTATCATGACTGACACGGCCGTCGCCCGGCTGAGTCCCTTGCGCCCGAAGGTGAGCCACGACGACCTCGTTCGGGGGGCGGGACTCGTCGTCATGGGAGTCTTCCTATTCGCCGTCGTGCTCCTGCCGCTCTACGTTCTGCTGTCCAAAAGCTTCGAGAACGCCGACGGAGAGTTCATTGGTCTCGCCAACTACATGCAGTACTTCGGCACGCCGGAACTCGTCACCTCGGCGGGCCACACGATCTTCATCGGCGTCGTGATCATGGTGATCGTGGTGACACTTGCCTTCATCTACGCCTATGCGCTCACGCGCAGCTGCATGCCGCTCAAGGGTTTTTTCCGCGGCGTGGCACTCGTGCCCATCCTGGCGCCGTCGCTGCTGCCGGCGATCTCGCTGGTCTACCTGTTCGGCAACCAGGGCATGATCAAGGGACTCCTGGCGGGTCACTCGATCTACGGGCCCATCGGTATCGTGATGGCGCTCGGCTTCTGGATTTTCCCGCATACCGTGTTGCTGCTGACCACGTCGCTGTCAACGGCCGACGCACGGCTCTACGAGGCGGCCATCGCGCTCAGGGCGAGCAAGCTGCGCACGTTTCTCACCGTGACCCTGCCGGCGACCCGTTATGGCCTGGTGAGCGCCTGCTTCGTCGCCTTCACCTACGGCATCACGGACTTCGGCGCACCGAAGGTCATCGGCGGGTGGTACAACGTGCTCTCCGTCGATATCTACAAGCAGGTCGTCGGCCAGTGGAACTTCCAGATGGGGGCGGTGGTGAGCGTTATCCTGTTGTTCCCCGTGGCGCTCACGTTCATCACAGACCGTCTGGTGCAGCGCCGGCAGGTGGCGCAGATCACGGCGCGTTCGGTACCATTCGAGCCGAAGCCGGATCGCCGCTTCGATCTGATCATGCTCGTCTACTGCTCTATTATTGCCTTCGTTCTTCTCGGTATCCTGGCGGTGGCGGGCTACGCATCGTTCATCAAGTTCTGGCCCTACAACCTCAGCTTCACGCTCGACAATTACCAGTTCCAGTACATGGATGGAGGCGGGTGGGACGCCTATGGGAACAGCATCCTGCTGGGACTGCTCACGGCAATGTTCGGCAGCTTGATTATCTTCGCGGGTGCGTACCTGGTGGAGAAGTCGCGGCACTTCGGGAAGTATCGCAGCACACTGCAGTTTCTGGGCATTCTGCCGCTGGCCGTCCCGGGTATGGTGCTGGGGCTCGCCTACATCTTCTTTTTCAACAATCCCGCGAATCCCTTGAACTTCCTGTACAACACGATGGGTATCCTGGTGATCTGCACCATCGCGCACTACTACACCGTGCCCCACCTCACGGCGCTCACCGCATTGAAGCAGCTGGACCGGGAGTTCGAGGACGTGTCGGCCTCGCTCAAGGTGCCGTTCTACAAGACCTTTTCCCGAGTGACCTTCCCCGTTTGCCTGCCCGCCATCCTCGACATCGGCATTTATCTCTTCATCAACGCGATGACCACGGTCTCTGCGGTCGTGTTTCTCTGGGGACCGACCACGAAGCTCGCTTCGGTCGCGGTGCTCAACATGGACGACCAGGGCGATATTGCGCCCGCGGCGGCGATGGCGATGATGATCGTGTATACCTCGGCGACCGTGCGCATTGCGCACGCGCTGTTGACGCGTGGCCTCGAGCGCCGCACCCAGGCCTGGCGTCGCCGCGAGGCGGTTGCCGAGACGATCGGTCAGCCCGCCATCTTGTGATCGCTCGCCCGTGGCCTTCGCGTGTCGACGGGAATTCGGTGTGGGGCATCGACCACCGACTGGGCGGCGAGTGCACACCGCGCAACCCCGGTCCCGGCGAGCGCTTCCCCGAGCTCGCGCCGCTCACCCTGCCCGACTGAGGCGCTTGGCCCGCAGCGTGACTGAACGGTATCGGTACAACCTCTGGGAGGAGCAATGACCATCAAGCGCCTGCTGGCGGGCCTGGTGCTGTCGGTCTCGATGAGTCAACCGGCCACCGGCGATGTGCAGTATGGCATCGAGGTCGATCAGGCCGAGCTCCTGTTCATGATGGGGCACTACGGTGCGGCTGCCGATCTGGAGTTGGGCCGGTACGGAAACGTCAACGACACCGCGGCGGCCCGCCATTACCGCAAGGCTGCGGTGCTCGGCTTTCCTCCCGCCCAGAACGGTCTCGGGCGGCTCTACGAGCTCGGCCGCGGTGTTCCTCTCGATTACACGATGGCGTACGTGTGGTATTCCCTCGCGGCCGCCAGCGGCGACGACAACGCGGCGGCGAATCGTGACGGCGTTGCGAGACACCTGACCCGGGAGGGCCTGCTCAAAGCCCAGACGCTTGCACGCGCTCTCCGGCAACAATTGCCCTAGGAACAGGTCGAACGCGGGCGCTGGTACTTGAAGGCTCGCGGTGCGCGGGCT
>CAZSDY010000063.1:0-16083 GCA_964605765.1 uncultured Ectothiorhodospiraceae bacterium
CCATAGAATTTGCCTTAGGTCCGCAATGATTGCTTCTGACGAGGTTGAGTAGGTGGCTCGCGACCCCCGCTACGACGTCCTCTTCGAACCGGTTCGGATCGGTCCGGTAACGGCGAGGAACCGTTTCTACCAGGTACCGCACTGCTCGGGGATGGGGCACGCGCTACCCAATACACTCGCCCACATGCGCGCGGTCAAGGCCGAGGGCGGCTGGGCGGTGGTCAATACCGAGTATTGTTCCATTCACTCGAGCTCCGACGATAGTCCGTATCCCCACGCCAGGTTGTGGGACGAGCACGATGTCAGCGCCAACGCGCGCATGGCCGAGTTGGTCCACGCACACGGGGCGCTGGCCGGATGCGAGCTATGGTATGGCGGCAGCGCGACGGCCAATCTATTCAGCCGCCAGGCGCCGTTCGCACCGTCGAGCCTGCCCGCATCGGGCTTCGAACCGGTACAGACGCGACGCATGGACGGCGCGGACATCCGCGCGTTCAGGCGCTGGCACCGTGAGGCGGCGCTGCGCGCGATGCGCGCCGGGTTCGACATCGTCTACGTGTACGCGACGCACGGCTACCTGCTCAATCAGTTTCTCTCGCCCGCGCTCAACGATCGCGGCGATGCGTACGGCGGATCGCTGGAAAATCGCGTGCGCCTGGTGCGCGAGATCATCGAGGAAACCCGGGATGCCGTCGGCGAACGGTGTGCGGTGGCCGTGCGCTTCTCGGCTGATGCGGGTAGTCCGGGCGACGGCGAGGTGAAGCATGCCGAGCAGAAGGAGATTTTTTCACTGCTTGCCGAGCTGCCGGATCTGTGGGACATCAATATCGAGGACTACACCCTGGAAGCCGGTGCGTCGCGCTTCGTCAAGGAGGCGGCACAGGAGGACTACGTCGCCTTTGCGAAACAGATGACGAGCAAGCCCGTCGTCGGCGTGGGGCGCTTCACCTCCCCCGATACCATGGTTCGCCAGATCACGCAGGGACGCCTCGACTTCATCGGCGCCGCGCGGCCGTCCATCGCGGACCCGTTCCTGCCGAAAAAGATCGAGGAGGGGCGCCTGGAGGACATCCGCGAGTGCATCGGCTGCAACGTGTGCATCGCGAGTGACACGCGCGGCGTGCCGCTGCGCTGCACGCAGAACCCGACCATGGGTGAGGAGTGGCGCCGTGGCTGGCACCCCGAGCGCATTGCGCCGCGAGGCTCGGACGCGAGCGTGCTCGTTGTGGGTGCGGGCCCCGCGGGGTTGGAAGCGGCGCGCGCGCTCGGCCAGCGCGGCTACCGCGGCACCCTGGCCGAGGCGGGCGCGGAGCTCGGTGGCCGGGTGAGTGTCGAATCCAGACTGCCCGGTCTCGCGGAATGGGCGCGGGTGCGCGACTACCGGGCAGGACAGATCGCGCAACTCGCCAACGTGGACGTGTATCGCGAGAGCCGCCTGAGCGCCGGCGAAATCGCGGACTACGGCTTTGACCACGTGGCTATCGCCACCGGTGCGCGCTGGCGCCGCGACGGGGTGGGGCGTTGGCGTTCGGCGCCGCTCAAAGAACCGGACGAGGCCCGCGTGTTCACGCCGGACGACATCATGCACGGTGCAGTCCTCGAGGGTCCGGTCGTGGTCTTCGACGACGACCACTATTACATGGGCAGCGTCGTCGCCGAGAAGCTCGCGCGCGACGGTGTACCAACGACCTTGCTGACCCCCGCGGCGCAGATTGCCCGGTGGTGCAATTACACGCTGGAGTACGATCGCCTGGTCACCCGGTTGCTGGCGCTCGGCGTGCGTGTGGAGACCGGTACCGGGATCGGCGGCTACCGGAGTGGTCGCCTGGTGCTGCGCTGCGTGCACGGTGGGGCAGAGCGCGAGATGGAGGCGGGCGCCCTGGTGCTCGTGACCGCGCGCCTGCCCGATGACGCGTTGTATACGGCGCTTCAGTCGCTGCGCGCCGGGGACGGACCTTGCGCGCCGGGAAGCATCCGCTCGATCGCGCGTATCGGCGACTGCGAGGCGCCGGGGACCATTGCCGCGGCGGTCCACGCCGGTCATCGCTATGCGCGCGAGCTCGATACTCCCGAGCCCGGCGACGTCGCGTTCCGCCGCGAGCGCCCGATGCTGGAAAGTGCGACTGCCGAGGCCCACACCTTGGCAGTGGAGCCATGGGATTGAATACGCGGCGGTTTCGCGTGAAGGCGGTTGTCGTTAGCGTCGAGCGCCTGCACAGGCGCCTCGGCGAGCGTTTTCCCGGCGGCGCGTATGTCGCGCTCGGCAAGGGAACGTGACCGTGGCGGAGCGAGTGCTGACGATCATTGACGATGCGGCGGCCGGAGAGGGAGATAGCCGTTCCAGTCTGCTCTGGAGTACGTCGAGAGGCACGCGCGAGAAGGGCGATCGCCCTACGGCGGGGACCGCGACGATGTATGATGGCGCACACCCGACAAGGTGAACCAGGCGCAACGAATGGCAGACTCGCAACAAGACGGCAGGCGCACCCTCATCCTCACCGGGGCCAGCCGCGGCATCGGCCATGCCACCGTCAAGCGTTTCTCGAGCGCGGGCTGGCGCGTCATCACCTGCTCTCGCCAGCCCTTTCCGGAAGATTGTCCGTGGGAGGCCGGACCGGAGGACCACATCCAGATCGATCTGGCCGACGAGGACAACCTGAACGCCGGCCTCGCCGAGATGCACGCGCGGCTTGCCGGCGGTGCGCTGCACGCGCTCGTGAACAACGCGGGCATTTCGCCAAAGGGTGCGAACGGCGAGCGTCTGGGCATGCTCGACTGGGATCGGGATCTGTGGCGGCACGTGTTTCAGGTCAACTTCTTTGCCCCCATCGAGCTTGCCAACGGGCTGCTCGCGGAGCTTCAGGCGGGGCAGGGGACGGTGCTCAACGTCACGTCCATCGCGGGCAGCCGGGTTCACCCCTATGCGAGCAGCGCCTACGCCACTTCCAAGGCGGCGCTGGCGGCGCTCACGCGCGAGATGGCGGCGGACTATGGGCCGCTGGGTGTGCGTGTCAACGCCATCGCCCCCGGTGAGATCGATACCTCGATGCTGTCACCGGGCACCGACGCGATCGCCAGCCAGATCCCGCTGCGGCGCCTGGGGTCACCCGAAGAGGTCGCGAGCACCATTTACTTTCTGTGCTCCTCACAGGCGAGCTACGTGAGCGGCACCGAGGTGCACATCAACGGCGGCCAGCATATAATGGGGACACTCATAATTTAATAACTTATCTGTGCTGAAGATAGAGCGAGGACTATGATCGCGGGAGCGCAGATAAGTTATTAAATTATGAGTGTCCCCTCTTATCGCTGGTAGACCCAGCGCAGCAGCTCATCCTGCACTTGCGTGCCGAGACCGTATTGAATACCGGGATAGTTCTGGATCGCGACAACCACGAACGTCCGTCCACTGCGCGACAACAGGTAGCCACCCATCGCCTTGACGTTGTCCAGCGTCCCGGTCTTGAGATGGGCACGCCCCTGCATGGCCTCGCCTTTGAAGCGCCGCGCGAGCGTACCATCGATGGCGGCGAGCGGCAGCGAGGCGATGAACTCCGGCATGAACGGACTTCTATAGGCGCCAAGAAGGAGCGTGCCCAGGCTGCGCGGCGAGATGCGCGTCTCGCGCGACAACCCCGCGCCGTTATCGAGCACCAGTTCCGGGAAATCCAGCCCATTGTCAGCGAGCCACGCGGCGACCGCCGCCCGGCCTTTTTCCAGCGTGCCCGGCGCGCCCTCGTGCTCCGCGCCCAGCGTGAGGAAAAAGTGCCGCGACATCACGTTGTTGCTGTACTTGTTGATTGGGCGGATGAGTTCCGCCAGGCCCGGTGACTGCTGCGAGTGGATGCGCCGGGCACGTTCCGGAACTTTCCCAAGGCGCAGACCCCCGTCGATACTGCCGCCCATGTCGTGCCACAGTGCCTTGAAGATGCCGAAGGCGGCCGGGATCGGCGTGGCGACCGAGCGGGTCATTGCGTAGCGCCCGCAACGCACGGGATAGCGCCCGGCAAACCGCACCTTGCCGCCCGCGGCGCGATCGAGCACCGTCATGCGCAGCCGCCTGGGGCCATTGGGACAACGCTCGCCGGTCAAGTCCAGGCGATTGTCGATGGCCAGGCTGGTCGATGGCGGGTCGGGCAGGATGTTGACACGATGCGCATGCTTGTCCGGCACGAACCAGAACCGGGTCACGCCGAAGTTGATGAGCATGGCATCGGGCGCTGCATTGTAGGGACGGCTGGGCTTGCCGTCGAAACCACCCGGGTCGGCCGCTGGCACCGAGAAGTAGCTGTCGTCGATGACCAGATCGCCGGCGATGTGCGTGATACCGGAATTCCTGATTCCGAGCAGGAACTTCCAGAACCGCTCGGTGACGAGGAATGGGTCGCCACCGCCCTTGAGGTACAGGTCGCCTTCCAGGCGCCCGTCTCGCACCGGCGCGCGGGCGAATGCAGAGGTACGCCACGTGTATCCCGGGCCAAGCGAGCGCAACGCGACGTAGGTCGTCAGCAGCTTGATGGACGAGGCGGGGTTGCGCGGCGTGTCGGCCTCGACCGCCAGCAAGGGCTCCGGCGCATCCACGTCCTGCACGAAGATCCCGAGGCTGTCGGTCGACACCTTGTAGCGCATCAGCAGGCGTTGCACGGGGTAGGGCAAGGTGGCCCGCTCTACCGCCTGGCGGTCCGATTGCGTGGCGCCGACGGCGATGCCTGGAAGACAGGTCACGAGCAGGATGAAACAGCAGGTCCGGCATCGCTGTAGACGCGCACTACGTTCGGGCATCGGGCTCAGTTCATCCTCGTGTCGTTACGGTGGCGCAGGGACTGCCTGTTGTGAGGCGTGCAAGTATACTTAGCGCCCGCGGTGTGTGCAGCAGCGCACTCGGATCGGGCGAGTGAGGAGCGCGTGGCCGCGGCAGGGCGGAGAACGGAAAAGGGGACATGCTAGGGGGAAAAGGGGACATGCTAGTTTTCCTATTTCCGGAAAACTAGCATGTCCCCTTTCCCCGTCGGAAAACTAGCATGTCCCCTTTTCCCCGGCGTCGGAAAACTAGCATGTCCCCTTTTCCCCGGACGCATGACAATCAGGAGGTATCGATGATTCGTATCAGTGCTGCCCCGGAAGAGGTCGGACTGAGCGCGTGGCGCCTTGCCAGGATCAATGCGTGGATGAATCGCTACGTCGACAGCGGGAAGCTGCCCTGCGCGCTGACCCTTGTCGCCCGCCACGGCGAGGCGGTGTTCCTGGAGTATTGCGGCCACCGCGACCTGAGATCCGCGACGCCAATCGCCTCCGACACCATTTTCCGCCTTTACTCCATGACCAAGCCCGTCACCTCCGTCGCCGCGATGATGCTCTACGAGGAGGGGCGCTTCCAGCTCGACGACCCCGTGAGCGCCTTTATTCCCGCGCTTGCCGACATGCGGGTGCACCTCGCCGACGACGGCGGCCGGCGGCTCACCGAGCCGGCCAGGAGCCCGATCACGATTCATCATCTGCTTACCCACACCGCGGGCTTCACCTACGGCTTCCGGGGCGAGGGCGGCGTGGAGGCGCTGTACAAGGCCGAGCACACCGATTTCGACACCCGGGCCGGTTCCCTGGGTGAGGTCGTCGACAGGCTCGCGAGACTGCCGCTCGTGCACCATCCCGGCACGCGCTGGCACTACGGAGTCTCCACCGACGTGCTCGGGTACCTGATCGAGGTGGTATCGGGAATGACGCTCGACCGGTTCTTCGCCGAGCGCCTCTTCGAGCCGCTCGGCATGACCGACACGGGTTTCGTCATGCCGGAGGACCGGTTGGAGCGCTTCGCCTCGCTCTACGAGCCTGACGGGGCCCGTGGCATGCGCCTGCTGGAGGACGCCGACGGCAGCCGCTATCGAAGCGACGTGCAGACCTTCTCCGGTGGCGGTGGCCTGCTGGGCACCGTATCCGACTACTACCGCTTCACGGAGATGTTACGCCGCCGCGGAGAGATCGACGGTGTGCGCCTGCTGGGGCGAAAGACAGTCGATTACATGACCCGCAATCATCTGCAGAGCGACCTCGCAGCGATGGGGCAGGCTTCTTTCAACGAGACCACGCTCGAAGGTATTGGGTTCGGACTCGGGTTTTCCGTGATGCTCGATCCCGCACGGGCGCGTGTGGTGGGCTCCCCCGGGGAGTATGCCTGGGGCGGGCTTGCCAGCACCGCGTTCTGGGTGGATCCGGCGGAGGACATGACGGTCATTTTTCTCACCCAGCTCTCGCCGTCCGACACCTACCCCTTGCGTCGAGAGCTGCGCGTGCTCGCCTATCAGTCGCTCGTCGACTGACCCCGTCGAAACTTCCCACCGGAGACGCGAGCTGGTCTGGATAGGGGCACGTGTGGCGCCGCGGGCTCCCGCCCGGGCGTTTCAGGGCGCTGGTGACTGGGCGCGAGGTGGCAACTCGAGGATCTCCGCGGCGCGCGCCGGCTCGGCGAGCTCCGCGCCGAGCTCGCGCACGATGCCGGCCGCCTTCCCCACGAGCTCCGCGTTGCTCGCGGGCCGGCCCCTGTCGAGGTAGAGGTTGTCCTCGAGCCCCACGCGCACGTGCCCGCCGAGGTTCACCGCCTGTGCCACCATCGGAAACTCCCAGCGCGAGATGCCGAAGGCTGCCCACGCGGCCCCCGCGGGCAGCATGTTGCGCATCAGCGCCATCATTTCGGGTGTCGCCGGGGAGCCATAGCGGATGCCGAGGCAGAGCTGAAACATGGGCGGGCTTTCGATGAGTCCCGCGTCGATCAGCTCGCGGGCGAGCACGATGTGCCCCGGCTCGAAACACTCGAGCTCGGGTTTCACGCCGGCTTCCCGGATGAGGGAGGCCATGGTGCGCAGATGGCCAGCGGTGTTCATGAACACCTGATCGCCGAAATTGAGCGTACCCATGTCGAGCGTGCAGATATCGGGGCGCAGCGCTTCCACGTGACGCACGCGCTCTTGGGGCGCCTTGAGCGTGGTGCCCGGCGCGCCGACGCCCGGGTCATCGTCAGCGGCGACGAAGCGGGCGCCTTCGCCCGTGGTCAAGTTGATGAGCACGTCGCTGCCGCTCGCCCGAATACGCTCGACGACCTCGGTGTAGAGCGCGACGTCGCCGCTTCGAAGGCCGGTCTCGGGGTCGCGCACGTGGATGTGCACGACAGCCGCGCCCGCACTTCTCGCGTCCAGGCAGGACTGCGCAATCTGTGCGGGCGTGACGGGAAAATCCGGGTGCTTGCGGTGGTTCTCGTGGCTTCCCGTCACCGCGCAGGTGAGAATGACTTCGTGCGTCATGGAAGGGCCACGCAATCGCGACGCCGCCGGCTAATGTCTGAGCTCGCCGCGCACGATGTAGCGCCCACCCCTGATGCCGCAGAACAAATCCTCGATCTGCGGGTGGGTGATGGGGCCGCCGGTGTCGTCGATCAGCAGGTTCTGCTCCGAGACATACGCCATGTACGGCCCCTCGTCATTCTCGGCCAGCAGGTGATAGAAGGGCTGATCCTTGCAGGGGCGAACTTTCGCGGGAATCGACTGCCACCACTCGTCGGAGTTGGAGAACTCCGGGTCCACATCGAAGATGACGCCGCGAAACGCGTACACGCGATGGCGCACGACCTGCCCGATGCTGAATTTCGCGATCCTGTTCATGATATCCATGCCCATCGATATGGTTTCCCATCGGTGCACGCCGATTGTACCGCAAAACCGGCACGTGAGCCCTTTCGCGCCAAGGCGCGGCGTGGCTGGCTGGATCAGTCGGCTACCGGGACCGTATAGTTGAGCCCCATCCTGCCGCCGTCGATGTAGATGGTCTGTCCGGTGATGTAGCTTGATTCATCCGAGGCGAGAAATACCGCCACTGCCGCCACCTCGTCGGGTGCGCCCAGGCGCCCCATGGGCGTGCGCGACATGATCCGGCGCCGTGCCGCGTCGTCGGTCATGACGCTCTTTACCAGGTTCGTGGCAATCGATCCCGGGCCGATCGCATTGACTCGGATGCCGTTGCCGACGAGTTCCAGCGACATCACCTTGGTCAACTGGTTGATTCCCCCCTTGCTCACCACATAGGGCGCGATCTTCTGAATGGCCATGACCGCGTTGACCGACGACATGTTGACGATGGCGCCGCCCGAGCCCTGCGCTACCATCTGGCGCGCCGCGGCCTGCCCGGTCAGGAACACACCCTTCAGGTTGACGCGAAGCACGCGGTCGAAGTCGGCCTCTTCCAGATCCAGGAAGTCCGCGACGTGCACGATCCCCGCGTTGGCGACGGCGCAGTCGAGCCGCCCCCAGGCGCCGACCGCCGCCTCGACCAGCGCATCGACGGCGCGCTTGTCGCCGACATCGCAGGCAAGAAATCTTGCGTCATGACCCGCCTCGCGGAGCTTTTCCGCTTCCGCTTCACCCTTCTCCGCGTTGATATCGGCGAGCATGACTCTCGCGCCTTCGCGCGCAAAACGTGCCGCACAGGCGAGCCCGATGCCGTCCGCGGCACCGGTAATGATCGTGATTTTGTCTTCGAGCCGCATGGCAGTCCTCTGCTTACGGGCTTATGGAGCAATGCTGTCCGCCGTCGGTGCTTCGCCTCGCTTGCGCCGCTCAACCAGGTCGTCCAGCCAGTCGGGGTCCATTTCCGGTACCGATGAGAGCAGCAGCTCGGTGTACGGCGCATGGGGCGGCGCCAGAATTTCCGCCTTGGTGCCCTGCTCGACGACACCGCCCTGATACATCACCACGATTTCATCGGCTATTGCCTTTACCGTGGCAAGATCGTGAGTGATAAACAGGTACGAAACATTGAGCGCTTTTTGAAGGTTGAGCAGCAGATCGAGAATGCCTTCGGCGACCAGCTGGTCGAGCGCCGAGGTCACTTCATCACAGATAATGAGCTCCGGCTCGGCGGCCAGCGCACGGGCGATACAGATACGCTGCTTTTCACCGCCCGACAATTGCGCCGGGTAGCGCTCGGCAAAGTCCTCGGGGATCTCGATCTGGCGCAGCAGTTCGTGCACGCGCTCGTCGCGCTGCCTGCCTTTCATGCCAAGATAGAATTCCAGCGGACGCCCGATGATTTCCTTGATCTTGTGGCGCGGGTTCATCGCCACGTCGGCCATCTGGTAGATCATCTGGATCGACTGCAGATCCTTTTTCGGCCGCCCTTTGAGCGCCGGTGTCAACTCACGGCCATAGAATTTGACCGCCCCCCGACTGGGTGGTAGCAGGCCGGTAATCACGCGCGCCAGCGTGCTCTTGCCGCTGCCCGATTCGCCCACGAGCGCAACGGTCTTCCCCTTGACGACATTGACGGTGATATTCGTGAGCACGTCGAAGCTCATCCCCCCATACCGGGCGCTGATGTTGTCCACCTTGAGCTGAATGTCTTCTTCATCCAGTCCGGTTCTACCCTCGCGCTGCGAGCGGACATTGAGCAATTGTCGAGTGTAGGCTTCCTTCGGGGCTGCCAGCATTTCCCGCGCATCGCCTTCCTCGATCAGGTTACCGTAACGCAATACCATGATGCGGTCCGCCATTTGCGCGACCACCGCGAGATCGTGGCTGATGTAGATGGCAGCGACATTGCGTGCTTTTACCGCCTCCTTGATCGCGCCCAGCACCTCGATTTGCGTGGTCACGTCCAGCGCGGTCGTGGGTTCATCGAGAATGATGATGTCCGGGTCGGAGCCGAGAGCCATCGCGGTCATCGCGCGTTGCAACTGCCCCCCCGAAACTTCGTGCGGATAACGCTCGCCGATGTGCTCGGGGTCGGGCAGATCGAGTTGCCGGAACAGCTCGACGCTGCGCTTGCGCGCGTCTGCCATGGTCATCTTGCCGTGCTGCACCGGTGATTCGCAAAACTGCTCGACCAGCGTGTGTGCAGGATTGAACGCGGCCGCGGCACTCTGCGCTACATAGGCCACCTTGTTACCGCGAATATCGCGCAGCTCGGCGTCGGGTTTCCCGGCCAGCTCGGTCCCGTGGAACTTGATCGAACCCGACACGATTCGACAGCCCGGCTTGGTGTAGCCGAGCGCGGTCAATCCGAATGTCGACTTGCCGGCGCCGGACTCGCCGATCAAACCAATGATTTCCCCGCGCTCCAGCGTCATCGACAGGCTGTTGACGATGGGCTTCCAGCTGCCGTCGATATCCGCTTCGATCAACAGGTCTCGTATTTCGAGCAGTTGTTCACTCATCAGTTGTTTTTCTATTGATCATCGCGCAAGCCGCTGGCCTTGTGCACCCAGCGGTCGATCAGCAGGTTGATACCGATCGTCAAGGCGGCAATACACGCCGCGGGCAGCAGCGGGTGGTAAAAACCCCACGCAATACCATCAGCGTTGCCGCGCACCATCGCGCCCCAGTCGGCCAGCGGTGGTTGCAGGCCCAGGCCGAGGAAGCTCAAGCTCGCGATCAGCAGGAAGACGAAGCAGAATCGCAGGCCGAATTCGGCCGCCAGCGGCGTCAATGCATTGGGCAGGATTTCCTTGCGAATGATCCACCAGAGGCCTTCACCGCGTAGCCGGGCGGCCTCGACATAATCCATCACCTCGATATCCATCGCCACCGCGCGCGCAATGCGGAACACCGGCATGGCGTAGATAATCCCGACGACCAGCACCAGTGTCGGTATGGCGGTTCCCAACGCTGACAGGAGAATCAGCGAGCAGATCAGCGTGGGAATAGAAATCACCACATCCACCACGCGGCTCAACACCTGATCGACGTTGCCGCCCATGGTGGCGGCGATAAATCCGAGCACGGCACCGCTGGTGAACGAAACCGTGGTGGAAACCATCGCCAATGCCATGGTATTGCGCGCGCCGTAGATCAGGCGTGTCAGCAGATCGCGCCCGATCTGGTCGGTACCGAACAAGAACTCCCCGCCTATCGGTTCCCACACATCGCCGACAATTTCACTCTCCCCATACGGCGCCAACCACGGCGCGAAAATCGCGCAAAGCGTGAAGAAGGCGACGATGACCAGGCCGATGCGCGCGCTCCAGTTCAGATCATGCCAAAGCGCCCAGAGACCCATGTCGGCCTACCTTCTGTGCCGCAAGCGCGGGTTGGCGAGCATCGACAAGATGTCTGCCAGCAGGAACAACAGAACGTATACGGCGGCAAATACCATCGCCGTGCCCTGGACAATCGGCATGTCGCGCAGCAGCACCCCATCGACGATGAGCGCCCCCATCCCGGGGTACACGAAGACCACCTCGATGACCACCACGCCAACAATCATGTAGGCGAGGTTGAGCACCACGACCTGGATGATCGGGGACCAGGCATTGGGCAAGGCGTGCTTGATGATGATGCGGGCGGGTTTTACCCCCTTCAGCTTGGCCATTTCGATATACGGACTGGCGAGCAGGTTGACGATCGAAGCCCTGGTCATGCGCATCATATGCGCGACTGTCACCAGCATCAGCGTCATCACCGGCAGTGCCGATACCTGCAGTCGTGCCCAAAATCCCATGGAATTGTCGACATTGGATATCGCGGGCAGCCAGTTGAGATTGACCGAAAAAACGGCCATCAGAATGTAGCCGACAAAAAACTCCGGTGATGAAATGGCCGCCAGCGTGCTTGTCGAAATCGCGTGGTCGATCAGGCTGTTGCGGTACAGCGCCGCAATCACGCCGAGAGTTATCCCGAGTGGTACAGCGAACAGCGCAGTGGTTCCCGCCAGGTAGAATGTATTGCCCATTCGCTTGCCGAGCAGCTCCGCGACTTCCCGCTTGTTTGCCAGCGAGGTGCCGAAATCACCGTGCAGGACGTTGAACAGCCACTCCACGTAGCGAATGTGCATGGGCCGGTCGAGGCCGAGCTGACTCTGGCAGGCCTTGACCGTCGCCGGCTCCGCGGCCTGGCCGAGTATGGCGGAGCAGACATCCCCGGATAATGCTTCAACGCCGAGCGTTATCAGGATGGATACCCCGAACAGGATAAAGACGCCCATCGCGAGGCGCTTGCTGATGATGACGGGCAGCGTGTTGTTCATATGGAACGAAGCCGGTGCACGGCGGGAAAAAGGTGGTCAGATCACGATCGACCTGACCACCTTGTCAGCACTTCAGAACGAAGCAGACGCTCCGCCGGGTCTAGATGAACCACCAGCGGGCCGCGCTGCGTGCACCATCGAGCTCGAAGTTGCTGCCCAGCTTGGCGGGTTTGCCCAGCTTGTCGGACGCCGCGTCAACGTTCTGGGCGAAGCAGGGAACCACAGCGCCCCCTTCGTTGCGGCAAATGGTCTGCATCTCGATGTAGATGGCGGTGCGCTTGGCCTCGTCGAGCTCGGCGCGACCGGCGACCAGCAGCTCCTCGAAGCGCGGGTTGTTCCAGAAGGTCTCCGTCCAGTTGCCGCCGGCCGCCCAGCCGATGGTGAACATCCAGTCGGCGGTCGGCCGGCCGCTCCAGTAGCTGGCGCTCCATGGCACTTTCATCCACACATTGGACCAGTAACCGTCGGACGAAACGCGTTTGACGGTGAGGTTGATTCCGGCCGGCTTGAGTGACTCGGCGTAGAGCTCGGTCGCATCGACCGCGCCCATAAAGGCCGCATCGGCGGCGGAAAGCTCTACATCGAGGCTGCTGCGCCCTGCCTGCTTGAGGTGCCATTTCGCTTTTTCAGGGTCATATTTGCGTTGCGGCAGGTCATCGGCATGGTAGGGTTGTGACGTGCTGATCGGATGATCATTGCCGAGCGCACCGTAGCCGCGCAGCACGGTGTTGACGAACATCTCGCGGTCCATGCCGAGCTTCAACGCCATGCGCACGTTGTTGTCATCGAAGGGGGCGGCCCGCACGTCCATCGGGTAGGTGTAGTGCTTGGTGCCAGAGGTTTGCAGGATGTCGACGCCGGGTTTCTTGCCCAGCAGGCTGGCGGTCTTCAAATCGCAGCGTGCGATCGCATCGACCTGTCCGGTTGACATCGCGTTCATGCGCGCGGCGACGTCGTTGATGGCGGTCATCTTGACCTCGTCGAAGTTTCCCTCGTCTGGCTTGAAGTAGTTCGGGTTACGCAGCAGGTGGGAACGCACGCCGGGCTCGAACTCCTTGATGCTGTAGGGACCGGTGCCGTCACCGGCCAGCCAGTCGATCTTGCCGTCCTTGCCCACGGGGCCGATTGTGATGTGGTAGTCGCTGAGCAGATAAGGAAAGTCGGCATTGCCGCTTTTGAGCTTGAAGATCACGGTGTTGGGCCCGTCTTTCTTCATCTCGCCCATGGACTCGGCGACCGATTTGGCCGCCGATTTGGCGTCCTCGCCGCGGTGATGCTGGATCGACGTGATCACGTCGTCCGCATCCAGGGTCTTGCCGCTGTGGAACACGACGCCCTTGCGCAGCTTGACCAACCAGACGTCGGCGGCTGAGGAGGGTTCGAGGCTCTCGGCAAGCTCGGGGATGGCCTTGCCGTTGGCATCCACCTCGGTCACACAGTTGCGCACGGTACCGTGCGCCATATTGATCATGTACACGTCGCTATTGGTACCGGTGTCCATGTTGTCACCGGTGTTGGCGCTACCCAGACCCACGCGGTAGACGCCGCCTTTCTTCGGCGTTGCGTAGGCCGCCTGCGTGTAAAGTGCCGGCGCGGTTGCGGCAAACCCCATGGCCGAAGCGGCGAGCATGAACTCACGGCGGCTCATGCCGCCGTTGGTAACGCGTTTTTGTAGCTTCTTGATTTCGTAATCTGACATCACTTCATCCTCCAGGATCACTAGCGAACGCCGAGTATAAACCACCTTTCCCTCGAGGAAAGTGTGGAAACTCCCGGACTCCGCCGATTCGAGCAGAACGCCAGCGCCATGCCCGCGCCGGCCGGATGCCGGAACAGGAGGAGCAAGCCGGGACAAGGCGTCCCGGAACACGCTCGAGGACCCGCCGCGGATTCGCCCTACCCCGGCAGTGCCCGCGGCTACGCCCTAACCCGCACGAGCGGGAACCCAATAGAGCCTCGAGTGCCCGAGGAGTTACGACTTCACCGGGTTGGGGTCACACGCTCGATAATGCTCTCGCCAAGACGCAAAGCACGCAAAGATGGCGCGGGAAACCCTGATGAGGGAGGCATCACCGGTAGCGTCGACCGCCGTTTCGAGGTAGATCGCTCTCCTTGGCGTGCTTGGCGGCTTTGCGAGATCTCTCATCATTCCGCGATCCCCGCCGCTTGCTGAAGAGCCTGGCCTTCGTCGTTTTGCACGAGCTCACGGCTAAGCGACTAAACGTCGCCCGGCGTCCCGCGGCACGATCGCTCAGCGGTTCGCACCGAGGTCGTCGGCAACGGCGTTGCCCGCATCGATGCCCGTCAGATAGGCGCCGTGCGCGGTGGCGAAGAACGTCGTGGAGCTTGCCTCGCCGGCGAAATAGATCCGTTCGTCTAGGCTTCGCGCGAGTGCGGCGCGCTGGTGGAAGGCGCCCGGCACCGCCCCCGAGTAGGCGCCCCTCACCCACGGATCGCCGCCCCAGGCGCTGACCTTGTGCCCGATGCAACGCCGCGCGACGTCGTTGCCGAGCATGCCGGCGAGGCATTGCTTGGCGAAATCGACAGAAGCCTCGGTGCCCGCGCGCTCGAGCCACCCCCCGAAGCGCCCGCCCGTGACCCCGACCACGTGGTCGTGGCCGAAGGGGCGCAGGCTGAACCACATCGGCTCGCTCCCGGCGCCGAAGCACTCCGCGCCGGCGGGCAGCTCGGGGTCGAGCACGCCGCTGTCGAAGGTGAGGCAGATGCGGTTGTGATTGCCGAGTGGCAGCGCACTGATTGCCTCGTGCTTCCAGGCGGGCAGATCCGGCACGAAGCGGATGTCTCCCGCGGCGAGCACGCCCGTGGAGACCGTCACGATCGCCGCGCGGGCACGCAGATCGCCCCTCGGCGTTTCGATCCGCACGCCGTCCGCGTCCCAGCGCACCGTATCGGCACGGCAGTTGAGCCGGGCGCCGAGGTCCGCGCCCAAACGCGCCAGCAGCGTGCCGTAGCCCTCGCGCAGGGGCCAGTCCTCTCCGGTGTCGCGGTAGCGCACGAGGTCGAGCAGCGACACCTGGTCGACATCGTGAGAGGTGTTGAGCGAGACCCAGTAGTCGAACATCGGGGTCCAGCGGCTGTGGCGGTCGGTAGCGTCGTACACCGATCGATCCTCGCCCGCCGCGGCGTGACGCTCGAGGCGCTCATGGCATGACTGCACGAATGCATTGCGCTCGCACATCTCGGCTTCGGTGGCGCGGCGCCCGTCGAGGTGCATGCGGCGTGCGAAGGAGCCCCGTGTATAGCTGAATCCGTAGCTATCGGCGATAGCCACCATCGGATTGAGGCTCGCTGAATGCATCCAATGGCAGCCCAGATCGAGGGCGACGCCGGGCGCGATCTCCTCGGTCAAGGCGCGACCGCCGATGCGGTGCGAGGCTTCCAGCACTGCGCAGCTGACCCCTCGCATACGCAGTGTCCTGGCGGCGCCGATGCCGGCCGCACCGGCACCGATGACAGCGACGTCCATCTCGTTCATGCCTGCCTCCCGTCAGTCAGTCGTCCCGAGCGTTCGCCCCGGTCGCAAAGCTCGCCCCGAATGCGCGGGCAAACATGTACACTAGTGTCCGCCAGGAAAGAGTAATTGTCACCACGCCGCGGAGATCGCGAGGCGATGAGCAGTGCCTTTGCGCCTGGAGCACGATGCGTTGCCGGCGTCTTTGCACCTTGGTGAGCGGAATATTGACGCATACGGACGGGCGCTGGCAGCACCGTTTACACAACCCGAGGAGGATCGCGAAAAGTGGCACGGCCAAAGTTTGTTTTTCTCAATGGTGAAATCGTTCCCTGGGAAGAGGGCAAGGTCCATATCGCGAGCGGCGCCTTCAAGTTCGGCGCGTCGGTGTTCGAGGGGATCCGTGGTTACTGGAACGAGAGCGAGGAGCAGATGTACTTGTTCCGC
This sequence comes from uncultured Ectothiorhodospiraceae bacterium, assembly GCA_964605765.1. Taxonomy (GTDB): domain Bacteria; phylum Pseudomonadota; class Gammaproteobacteria; order HK1; family HK1; genus CAZSDY01. Next base: position 15,926 of record CAZSDY010000063.1, read on the forward strand.
CTCGACGAGCACATGCGCCGCCTGGTGCGCTCGCAGGTCTTCATGCGCTTCGACGAGGTGCTCGACACGGGCATCATCGGCGAGCAGATCATCGCGCTCATCCGGGCCAACGAGCTGCGCGAGAACATCCACGTGGTGAGCACCGTGTTCGTGAACGG
>CAZSDY010000064.1:0-15982 GCA_964605765.1 uncultured Ectothiorhodospiraceae bacterium
GTCGTGATGTCCGGTGGCACGGAGGAGGCCCGGGCGCTCGCCGAGTACATGTCCGCGCCGGTGGTCAACAGCTACCTGCACAACGATTCTTTCCCGGCCGGCCACAAGCTGTGGTGCGGCCCACTCGGCTACCAGGGCTCCAAGGCGGCCATGAAGCTCATCAAAAGGGCCGACGTGGTGCTTGCGCTCGGCACGCGGCTGGGGCCGTTCGGCACGCTGCCGCAGCATGGGATGGATTACTGGCCGAAGAAGGCGCGCATCATTCAGGTCGACTGCGACCACCGTGTGCTCAATCTCGTGCGCAAGGTCGATCTGGCGATCCTGGGGGATGCACGCAGCGCCGCGGGCGGCATCCTCGAGCGCATGCGCACCGGCAATCGCAAGATGGCGTGGCGTGCGAGCGCCACAGAGCGCCTGGCGAGCATCGAACGTGCGAAGAAGAGCTGGGAGCGCGAGCTCGATCGCTGGGGACAGGATGAGGGTTCGCCCATCGCACCGCGCAGAGCGCTTCGCGAGCTCGAGAAGGCCATGCCCCGCGACGCCATCGTGACGACCGATATCGGCAACATCTGCTCGGTTTCGAACAGCTACCTGCGCTTCAACAAGCCGAAGAGCTTCCTCGCCGCCATGAGCTTCGGCAACTGCGGGTACGCGTTCCCGTGTGCCATAGGCGCGCAGGTCGCCGCGCCGGATCGCCCTGTCGTCGCCTACGTGGGTGACGGCGCCTGGGGCATGAGCTTCATGGAAACGCTCACCTGTGTCCGCGAGCGCGTCCCTGTCACCGCGGTGGTGTTCAACAACGGGCAGTGGGGCGCGGAGAAGAAGAACCAGGTCGACTTCTACAGCGACCGCTACGTCGGCACCAATATCGAGAATCCGAGCTTCGCCGAGGTTGCCAAGGCCATGGGCGCGGACGGCGTTCGTGTCGAGCATCCCGACCAGATTGGCGACGCGCTGAAAAAGGCGGTGAAATCGGACAAGCACACGGTCGTCGAGCTGATGGTGACCCGCGAGCTTGGCGATCCGTTCAGGCGCGATGCCCTCACGAAGCCCGTGCGGCATCTGCGCAAGTACAAGAAGTTCCAGTGAGGCGTCGTTAAGAACAGGCTTCGCACATTGCCCGGCGCGTCCGCCTCACCGGGGAGGAGGTCGCACCGCGGGTCGTCATTCCCGACAAGCTCGAGGTCGAGACCGAGTCCGGTTGGCAGGAAGTGCCCACCACCTCGATGATGTGCGCCGCTGCGATTCACAGGAAGATTGCCCGTATCGGCACGCGGCTCATTGTCGTGCCGCCACCGCTCATTCGAGGAGCCGCCATGCTCAGCACCCAAGCGTTCCAGTGCCCGGCGGAGTTACTGGCGAGAGCGCGCAGCGCCTGCCGCGTGAGCATGGCGGTGATCGGCGCGGGCGACCCGCTCTCGCTCGAGAGCGCGCGCCTCGCCACGGATCAAGGACTGATCCAGCCGTGCCTGATCGGCGCGCGAACCGACATTCGGGCCGCTGCCCGGCGAATTGACTGGAACATAGACGAGTATCGCATCATCGATGTCGCCGGCGAGCACGAAGCGGCACGTGCGGGCGCGGCCATGGCCCGCGATGCCGAGGTCGGTGCGCTCATGAAGGGACACGTCCACACCGATGCGCTGATGCGCGCCGTGGTGAGCCGTGAGGCCAGGCTGCGCACGGAGCGGCGCATCAGCCACGCCTTTTACATGAGCGTGCCGGACAGAGATGGCGCACTGATCATTACCGACGCCGCCGTCAACGTCAGTCCCGGCATCGACCAGAAGCTCGACATCACGCGCAACGTCGTCGACATGATGCACGCGCTCGGCAATCCGCGGCCACGCATCGCCATGCTGTCCGCCACCGAGGAGCCGAGCGAGGCGATGCCGTCCAGTCTGGCTGCCGCCGAGGTGGCAGAGAAGGCCGCCGCCATCGCAGGGGCGACAGTGGCGGGGCCAATGGCACTCGATAACGCCATCTCGCCCGCCGCGGCGGCCATCAAGGGCATAGACAACCCCGTCGCGGGGCGCGCCGAGGTGCTGGTGGTGCCCAACATCGAGACCGGCAACGCGCTGTTCAAGGCCATGGTCTATCTGATGAGCGCCACGGCGGCCGGCGTGGTGCTCGGGGCACGCGTGCCCGTCGTGCTGACCTCGCGCGCGGACCCGCCCGAAGCGCGGCTGGCGAGCGCCGCTCTGGCGACCATCGTCGCCGCGGGCGAGAAAAGCGATTGAAAAAACGCCCGAATCGGTGTGAGCTCCCTGCCCTCAGATGACCGGCATCTCCCGCGGGGCGCGGCGCGTGAGCAGCATGGGCCGGTCCTCGGTGACCACCAGATTCTCCTCGTGCACCAGGATCTTTCCCTCGCCGTACATCGCGCTCGGCTCGATGGTGAGCACCATGCCGGGAGCGAGCCGGGTCCTGTCGCCGAGCTTGTGGGAAGGCGGCTCTGTCATCACCTTGCCGAGCCCGTGTCCGAAGCGCCCGACGTTGCCGTAGGTCACACCGGCGTCGGACAGTACCCTTGCCTGGGCCCTGAACAGATCCTCGGCCGTGTTGCCCGGGCGCGCCGCGTCGATGCCCGCTTGCGTGGCGCGGTACAACGCATCGTGCACGTGCCGCACCTCTTCGAGCGGCTCACCGATGGCGTAATTGCGGTCAAAATCACAGAAGTAGCCGGCGTAGCGCGAGCCTGTATCGATGAGGAAGATATCACCTTTCCTGAAGCGGCGGCTGCTGGGTCCCATGATGATGCTGGTGTAGCCGCCGGTGCCCGAACCGACGGCCGTGTACGGCGTCTTGTCGGCGCCGCGCAGCAGTATGTCGGCCTGAAACTTGCGCACCAGATCACCCTCCGTATCACCGGGATCGAGCAGCGCGGGCAGCCCCGCGAAAGCATCGGACACGATCTGGCAGGCGCGCCGGATACGGGCAATCTCCGCTTTGGACTTGATCAGGCGAAGCGCGCGCATGACAGGGACACAGTCGGCGATCTCGAGCGGCCGGATGGCCCGCTCCAGGCGCTGCAGGTCCGACACCGGCATGCCGAGGCGCGATTCCGCGCCGAGCTCCACACCGAGCCGGCCGTAACGGCGCTTGATGCGCCCGAGGGCATCCCCAAGCAGATCCAGGCCCTCGTTTTCCGGACACGGCGAAGCCCATGTGCGAAGCCCGCGGCACCACGATGTGGCTAGCCAGTTACCCGCACCGATCTCCGGAATGACGGCGAGCGCCTCACCGATTCTCGGCACGATGAAGTACCAGGGCCGCGTCGGCGTATTCCAGGCGAACTGCGTCGTGAACCCGGACAGGTACTCGACGTTCGCCTCCGAGGTGAGGAGCAGGCCATCGAGCTTCCCGCGTGTCATCAAGCGCCGCGCGCGCTCGATGCGCTGCTCGAACTCGGCAGGGCGAAAGCCCGGCACCTCGCGGCGTCTCTTCCCGTTGAACATCATCGGTCCCCCCTGAAGGAGCGGGGTCAGTCCGCGGACACGGGTGGCACGGCGTTCGATGTCGTGCAAGGTTCGCGGATGAATTCCGCTCTTACACCTTGACGCGCTCGCCGCGGGGATCGTAGAGCGGGCGCAGGGACGCTCTCGCGGGATAGCGCTCGCAGGCGACCTCTATCTCGTAGCTGCCCGATCTTATCCAGTCCGCGCTCACCCCCTCCTCGTTCTCGACATAACCCAGCGCAACCGAGCTACCGATCGTATGACCGTACATGGCCGACGTCGTGCTGCCGACCATGACACCGTCGCGGTAAATGGGTTCCTCGTGATACATGAGCGGCTCGGGGTCTTCGAGCGCGAACTGCACCAGGCGCTTACCCACGCCCTGCTCTTTCTGCCTGAGCAGTGCATCGCGCCCGATGAAAGGCTCGTTCTTGTCGAAAGCGACGGCAAAGCCGAGACCCGCCTCCAGCGGCGTGTCTTCCACGGTGATGTCGTGACCCCAGTGCTTGAAGGCCTTCTCCATGCGCAGCGAGTTCACCGCATGGTATCCCGCGAGGCGAAGTCCCAGATCGCTGCCCGCGTCCATGACCGTGTCGAACACACCCTGCGTGAACTCGGCAGGCATGTAGAGTTCCCAGCCGAGCTCGCCCATGTAAGTGATACGCGAGGCGCGCACGATAGCGTAGCCGCACTCGATCTCCCGCGAGGTGGCGAAGGGAAAGGCCTCGTTGGACAGATCCGCCGGCGTCAGGCGCGAGAGCAGCGTCCGCGCGTTCGGCCCCATGAGGCCCAGCATTGCGCAGCCCGAGGTAATGTCGGTGAGAAACGCATGCGCGCCGTCCGGAATGTGCTGTTTCAGCCAGTAGTAGTCGCGCGTCTGCTGCGTGGCACTGGTCACGATCATGAAGCTCAACTCGCCCACACGGGTGACGGTGAGATCAGCCTCTATACCGCCGCGCTCGTTGAGCCACTGGGTGTAGACGACCTTGCCCACGGGCACCGATATGTTGTTTGCGCAGACACGGTTCAGTATGCGCTCGGCGTCGCGGCCCTTGAACAGATACTTGACGAACGAGCTCTGGTCGAACAGCGCCACCGCCTCGCGGCAGGCGCGGTGCTCGGCCGCGGAGTGCTCGAACCAGTTCTGGCGCCCGAAGGAGTACGCGTACTTTCGCTCCACGCCCGCGGGCGCGAACCAGTTCGGCCGCTCCCAGCCCGCGGTCTCGCCGAACACGGCCCCTTGCTCGGCCAGCCGGTCGTGGACCACGGACTTGCGCACGTCGCGCGAGGTCTCGGGCTGACGGAACGGCCAGTGCATGGCGTAGAGCAGGCCGAGACTCTCCGAGACACGCTCGCGCAGGTACTCGCCGTTGCCCTGGAACGGCAGCCAGCGACGCACGTCCACGTCCCAGATATCCATGGGCGCGTGCCCGTTGACAATCCACTCCGCCAGCACCTTGCCCGCGCCACCCGAGGACTGAATGCCGATGGAGTTGAAACCGGCGGCGACGAAGAAGTTCCGGAGCTCGGGCGTCTCGCCGAGGCTGTATCGGGTATCGGGCGTGAAGCTCTCGGGACCACAGAAGAACAGCGCGATACCGGCCTTTTCCAGCACCGGGATCCGGTGCAGGGCGTTGGCCATCACCGGCTCGAAGTGCTCCCAGTCAGCGGGCAGGGTCTCGAACGCGTGATCGTCGGCAATGCCCTCCATTCCCCAGGGCTTCGCATTCGGCTCGAATGCGCCGACCAGCAGCTTGCCGGCATCCTCCTTCACATAGATGAAGCTCGACGGATCGCGCAGCACCGGCAGGTCGGCCGGCACCTCGTCCATCGGCTCGGTCACGATGTAGAAGTGCTCGCAGGCATGCAGGGGAATATTGACCCCGGCCATGGCGCCGACCTCGCGCCCCCACATGCCGGCGCAGTTGACCACGTACTCGGCGCCGATCTCTCCGTGGTCGGTCACCACGCCGCTCACCCGTCCATTGGCCTGCTTGATGCCGGTGACCTTGACGTTCTCGATTATCGCCGCGCCCCCCATACGTGCGCCTTTCGCCATCGCCTGGGTGATGTCGCTGGGATTCACCTGCCCGTCCTTGGGCAGGAACACGCCTCCGACCATGTCGTCAATGTTGAGCAAGGGGTGCATGTCACGCGCCTCGCCAGGCGTGATCACCTCGACCTCGAGGCCGAAGCGGCGCGCCATCGAGGCCCCTCGCTTCAGCTCCTCGAAGCGTTCACGCTCGAAGGCGAAGCTGATGGACCCGTTCTGCTTGAATCCCGTGGCCTGACCCGTCTCGGCCTCCAGCCCTTCGAACAACCCGGTCGTGTACTGGGCGAGCCGGGTCATGTTGTGCGTTGCCCTGAGCTGGCCCACCAGCCCCGCGGCATGCCACGTGGTACCGCAGCTCAGCGTCTTTCGCTCCAGCAACACGACGTCCTGCCAGCCGAGCTTGGTGAGATGGTAGGCAACGCTGCAACCGACGATGCCGCCTCCGATGATGACCACGCGTGCGTGCGTGGGAACCTCTCTGGCCATGCTATCTTCTCCGTAAATCGAACCTGGATCCGGCAATCGAGCGCTGCGTCCACCCTTAAAGCGATGGCTCCATCACCCGCTTGCCGGGCGAAGTGCGCTCACCAACCGGGTCACGGTGCCACAAGAAAATGGGACCGGAACCGGATCTCTCCCGCTTCCGTCAGAGTATCGATCGGTGTTGTCTAGAATGCACTGCGCCCCCCCGGTTTATGTGCAGGTGCCCTGGCTATGCCGGATGGCGCTCGCTCAGCGCCGGCCGGTGGATCGGCACGTACGCTTCTGCCTCGCCCTCGAGCACGACGGTATCGCCCACGCTTGCAACGGTCTGGAATATCACGCGCTTCTTGCCGGGGGAAAGCTCCCTGACCGAAACGGTCGCCGTGACCGCATCACCGATTCGCACCGGCGCCTTGAAGCGCAGGCTCTGGCTCAGGTAGATGCAGCCCGGACCGGGCAGCCGCATGCCAAGCACCGCAGAGACGAAGCTCGCCGTCAGCATGCCGTGTGCAATACGCGTCCTGAATCGGGTCCGGCGGGCGTAGTCCTCGTCCAGGTGCATGGGATTAAAGTCCCCGGATACCTCCGCGAACTTGACGATATCGGACTCGCTCACGGTTCTCGTGCACGTCTCCGTAAGCCCGACGTGCATATCCTGCAGGCGATATCCCAACTGCTCCTCACGACTCATGCGCGTTCACCTCGATGATGACTTCATGACCTGTGCGCCTTGTGGAAGGCCTGCATATGCAATGCCGCCTGCGCGGGCTCATAAATGTACTCCCTGCCCACCGGGCAGGCACGGCGGGCCGCGCAGCCCAGAGCCATGCACCCGCTCCCGGCGGCGCCGTCCAGACACATCGCGCAGGCGCTCACATTGTACGCACCGTCACGGAACGCGCCGACAGGACAGGTTGTCAAGCACGGGCGGTCGGGGCAGGCATCACATGGCCGGGCGCCGTCCCCATGCTCTGCCAGCGCGATCACCTCGGCGAACACCAGCGCCGCGCGATAAGCATGCCAGAGCCCGTAGCGTTCATGAATCAGTATACCGATGGGCGACGGCCACACTCGGCCCGTGCGCTGCGCCCAGCGTTGAAAGGGCAGGTAAGGTGGACCGGAGAACGGGAACAGCGCACTCGCGCCCAATCGCGGTGCGGCCTCGCCCACCACCTCGGCGGTCCACGCATCGAGCGGGTCACTATGCGCTCCGTGCCCGCCCCACGCCTCGAATCGCCGCCACATGGCCGGCCCCGCATTGCCGATCATGAACACCGTACCGGGGCGAGCCCCATCGAGGGCGACCGGCACCTCGTCCGCGGGTCGCGGGTGGAATGCACCGAGCACCAGCAACCCGGTTCCAGCCAGGCTATCGGCTATCGCGTCCGCTTTCCCCTGCAAGCTGTCCATTTCCTGCTCCTCCCGATCCTCGCCCGAACAAGGTCCACGCCGCCCCCCGGCCCCCCATGCGACCGACCCGCCGCGCGCAGCATACCCCTAACCCGGCCGAGCCGGAACCACATAGGGCATCGAGTGCTCGAGACGTTGCGGCTTCACCGGGTTGGGATTACGCATCGGATAATGTTCTCGCCAGCACGCAAAGCATGCAAAAGCGCGTTCCCGCAAGCCCTGATGACCGAGGCTCTACCGACAGCGTCAACCGCCTTGTCGAGGCAGATCGATCTTCCTGGCGCGCTTGGCAACGTTGCGAGAGCCGTCATCATTCGCCGATACCCAGCGTCCGCTGAAGAGCGCCGCGATCACCGGCCGCCGAGCGTGGCGAGGGAATCAAACCGCGGAGCGGCTTGACGGTCCGTGTGGCTTTGCCTGATGGACTCTTGAGCCAGCCACCGGAGAGCGCCCTCAGGCGAGCCAGCGCTTGCGGCGCCGGTAATGCTTGACATCACGGAAGCTGCGCCGGTGCTCCCCGCTAACCCCCAGATAGAACTCCTTCACGTCCTCGTTGGCGGCAAGCGCGCCGGCAACGCCGTCCATCACGACACGCCCGTTTTCCAGAATGTACCCGTAGCTCGCATAGCGCAGCGCCATGTGGGTGTTCTGCTCGGCGAGCAGAAAGCTCACTGCCTGGCGCCGGTTCAGCTCGCCCACGATCTCGAAGATCTCTTCGACGAGCTGCGGCGCGAGTCCCATGGACGGCTCATCGAGCAGAATCAGCGCGGGGCGCGCCATCAATGCCCGTCCGAGCGCCGCCATCTGCTGCTCGCCGCCCGATATGTAACCGGCCTGTCCCTTGCGCCGCTCCTTCAGCCGCGGAAAGTAGCCGTAGACCATCTCCAGGTCCCGCTCGACAGCATCGCGTCCGTCGCCGCGCGTATATGCCCCCGTGAGCAGGTTCTCCTCGACCGTCAGGTGCTCGAAGCAGCGCCGGCCTTCCATGACCTGAATCACGCCGCGCTTGACCAGGTCGGACGGGCTGAGACGATCGACGCGCCGGCCGCGATACTCGACGGAGCCCTTCGTGACCGCCCCGCGCTCGGCGGCCAGCAAGCCCGAAATGGCCTTCAGGGTGGTGCTCTTGCCGGCGCCGTTGGCGCCGAGGAGGGCCACGATACCCCCCTCGGCGATCTCCAGCGACACCCCTTTCAACACGAGGATCACATGATCGTAGATGACCTCGATGTTGTTGACCTCGAGCAGCTTTGCGGCATCATTCACGCCCCGCAATCCGAGCCCATGGACTCGCCGCGCCGCGGCGTGATGCCCTTCTCCTTCGCGTACTTGGCAGCGGAAGCTTCCACCGCTGGGCGCACGATGGATTGATCGGGCTGGATCCAGTCGGTGATCACCTGCCACTTGTCGCCGTCCCACTGCTGGAACTTGACCGCGCCGCCGCCCTCGTGGTCGAAGCAGCTGACCTTGATGGGCGACATGAGCCCGTCGGCGCCCAGCGCCTTGATGCGCTCCTGGGTGATGTCGAGGTTCTCGATACCCCAGCGGATCTCCTCCCCGGTGAGCGGGCGCTTACCAAAGCGCCCCTGCGCGGTGCGAACGGCCTCCGTGGTCAGAATGCCGGCAATGATGCCGCGGTTGTGGTAGATGGTGCCCACGCGCTGTGGCGAGATATTGCCCTTACCGGCGCCGTGCACGACATCGAGGATCTCCTCGACGACCTTGAAGTTGCGTCCCGAGGGATGAAAGCCGGCGGCGATGTAGCCGACCGCTGCCTTGCCGGCCGGGATCACGTCTTCTTCCGCACCGCTCCACCAAACGCCGACGATATGATCTGCGGGAAAGCCGACGCGCGCCGCTTCCTTGAGCGCGGTCGGATTCATCACGCCCCAGCCGCGCAGGATGACCCAGTCCGGCTTGTAGCGGCGCCCGATCTCCAGCCACGTGGCCTTTTGATCGAGGCCCGGATGCGGGACCGGGAAGTGGCGCACCTCGAAGCCGTACATCTCGGCCTGCTTGTCGAGAACCGGAATCGTCTCCTTGCCGTAGCTCGACTCGTGGTACAGGTTCGCGATCTTCTTGCCCTTGAGCTTGTCCATGCCGCCTTCGCGCATGCCGATGAACATGATCTTGGCCGTGTTCTGGCTCCAGTAGTTCGTGATCAGCGGGAATACGTAGGGGAATACGCGGCCATCACTGGCATCGGTACGCCCGTAGCCCATGGAGATGAGCGGGATCTTGTCGGCCGTCGCCCGCTCGATGAGACGATAGGTGATGCCGGTGCTCAGCGGATGCACCACGCCGGCGCCGGTCGGTCCCTTGCCCTTCAGGCGCTCGTAGCACTCCACACCGCGGTCGGAGTTGTAAGCCGTCTCGCACTCCTCCCACGTGAGCTTGACCCCATTGATGCCTCCATCGCGCATGTTGAGCAGCATCATGTAGTCCTCCATCCCGCCCCAGAAGCCCGAGCCGCCGGCCGCGTAGGGGCCGGTCCTGTAGACCAGTGCGGGAATGAACTGCTCGGCGTCCTGCGCCTGCGTGGCGCCGAGAGGCGCCAGCAAGGCGACGCCGAGCAGCGCCAACCACATCCTATTCCAATTATTCACTATCGATTCCTCCTGTTTCTTTCGAGTGCCGTGTGCCGACAGCACCGGGGTCATCCGGCCATCGCCAGCGGCGAGACCGAATGGCAGCTCGCGCGTCCGGGCCATCGGTAGTATGCCATGTTCCGCAGGGCCCGCGCCGCGCGTCAGTACGGGAACGGCCACAAGCGCAGTTTTTCCTTGGTTATCTGCCACAAGTGCGCCAGTCCATGCGGCTCCACGATCAGAAAGAAGATGATGGCACCGCCGAAGATCACCAACTCCAGGTTGGACAGGGTATCGCTCGACAGGGTTCCCTCGCCGAATGTCGCGGCGAGAATGTTGAGCGCCACCGGCAGCAGCACGATGAACGCCGCACCCAGGAACGAGCCCATGATGCTGCCCAGGCCGCCGATGATGATCATGAACAGGATCTGGAACGAGCGTTCCAGGTTGAAAGCCTCGGTGTCGGCGTTTCCCAGGTAGGTGAAGACATACAGCGCACCGGCCACACCACAATAGAACGAGCTGACGGCGAAGGCCAGCAGCTTGGTGCGCAGTGGCCGGATGCCGATGATCTCGGCAGCGATGTCCATGTCGCGGATGGCCATCCACGCGCGCCCCGTGGCGCTGCGCACGAGGTTCCTGGCAGCAAGCGCCAGCACCACCACGGTGCCGAGCGTCACCAGATACTTCACCTCCGGGGTGGCATTGGGGCCGGAGATCAGCACGTTGATCGGCGCCAGGAAATCGAGCGCACCGCCCGGCGCGGCGAGCGAGCCCAGCAAGGTGCGCGCCGGTGCAGAGGCGACACCGGCCGGGTCGTAGTTCGTGAACCAGCCGACATGATCGAACAACCACAGCAGGAAATACTGTGCGGCCAGTGTCGCGACCGCCAGGTAGAAGCCCTTGATGCGAAGACTCGGCAGACCGAACACTACACCCACCGCGGCCGCGCACAGCCCCGCGATCATGAAATCCGCAACAAGCGGGAGCTCAGGCAGGCGCAGCGCCAGATTGTAGGTTGCGTAAGCACCCACTGCCATGAAGCCGCCGGTACCGAGAGAAAGCTGTCCCGCGTATCCCACGAGCAGGTTGAGCCCCACCGCGGCCAGGGCAAACACAAGAAACTGCGTGAGTATCGGCCCCAGCAGATACTGGCTGCCGGTGAGTGGCGGAAACACCGTGGCAACCGCGATGACGCCGATGACGAACCAGCGGTCCTGCGTGATCGGGAAGATCGCCTGGTCGGCCGCGTAGCTGGTCTTGAACTGGCCCGTCTCCCGGTAGATCATTCGATCGCCCCCGCGCGCTGGCGCAGCCCCGCATGCACAGCCTCTTCAGACGCGTTCAATGATCTTCTCCCCGAAAAGGCCCTGCGGCCTGAACAACAGAAAAATCATGGCCAGCATGTAGGGGCTCCAGCTCTCCGTGCCGCCGCCCATGTAGGGAATGCCGACGAACACCTCGAACAGCTTTTCCGTCGCACCCACGATGAGCCCGCCGACGATGGCGCCGGGGATCGAGGTGAAGCCACCCAGGATCAAGACCGGCAACGCCTTGAAGGCGAGCAACGCGAGACTGAACTGCACACCCAGCTTCGAGCCCCACAGCAGACCGGCCACCAACGCGACGATACCGGCCGCCGCCCACACGACGGCCCAGATGTGCTGCAGCGGGATGCCCACCGACAAGGCGGCCTGGTGGTCATCGGCCACGGCGCGCAGCGCGCGCCCCACTCGTGTCCTGTTGAAGAACACCGCGAGGCTCGTAACCAGCACGCCGGCGGTGAGCGCCGCCCAGAAGTCGAACTGGCTGACGAAGATGCCCGTGCTCTCGCTCAGCGCCTCGAACGGCACGTCGGGGATGCCGATGTCGAGCCCGTGCACGTCCGCGTCCCACACCCCCTGCGCGAGTCCTTCCAGCACGAAATTGAGACCGATGGTCGCCATGAACAGGATGATAGGCTCCTGATTGACGAGCGGGCGCAGCACCACGCGCTCGATGGCGATGGCGAGCACGATCATGACGATCAGCGTCAACGCCAGCGAGCGCCAGAAGTTGACGCCATCGGCGAGGGTGCTGGCCAGCGCAAGCCCCAGCAGCACACCGGCCGCCCATCGCGGCGCCCTGACCCCAATGGTGAGCATCAGAAACACCAGCAGGGTGACGAACACCGCGCGCCACATATCGTGCGTGGACTCGCCATAGAGCGGAAAGACGACGATCACGAGCAGCGCAACGATGAGCGGCGCGCGCGCCGCGAAGGCACCGCGCGCCGCCGGTACGAGGGCGGGCGCGAATGCCAGCAGCGCCGCCATCACGCCCAGCGGCAGGGCGAGCGCGCCCGTCCAGTGCCAGAACCCGCTCCCTTCCTCCAGCAACAGCACGAAGGTGAGCGCGGCAAACAGCACCAGCGCGCCCTGCGCGAAGTTGAACACGCCCGAGGCCTTGAAGATGAGCACGAAGCCGAGAGCCACCAGAGCATACATGACGCCGGAGAGCAGTCCGGCGACGAGCACCTCGACGAAGAACAGGAAATCACCCAGGTTCATGGCAATCGACGCACCGCGCCGTGCACGCCCGCAGCCCACACCCACCCCCTCATCGACGCCGCGCCATTCATGGACGCGGGCATCCACGGACCGTGATCACACCGGCGCGCTCGACGCCGAGGTGACACGGCAAGCCGTCGGCCGGTGCTAGCGATTACGTGCATCTCCCGCCTGCTCAGTCCACGGTTTGTGCGTCGCAGATCAACAGCTCGGCGCTGATCACGCCACTGCTGCCGTCCTCGAAACGCACCTCGGCATCGACCTTGTGTCGGTCCGCGTCGGAGTACAGCGCCTCTATCAGTGCCCCGTACTTGTCGTTGATATGGCGGCGCCTGACTTTGCGCGTGCGCGTGAGCTCACCGTCATCGGCGTCGAGTTCCTTATGCAGGATCAGGAAGCGCTTGATCTGCGAGGCCGCAAGCCGGGAATCGGCCGCCAGATCGCGGTTCACCCGGCCCACGCACGCCCCCACGAGCTCGTAGACCGAGGGGTGGGCGGCGAGCTCCCGATAGCTCGCGTACGGCAGATTCCCGCGCTCGGCCCAGCTCCCCACGGCTTCCATATCGATGTTGATGATGGCGCTCGCGTAATCACGCTGATGGCCGAAGGTGACGGCTTCCTTGATCTCCGGGAAGAACTTGAGCTTGTTCTCCAGGTACTTCGGCGCGAACAGCGTGCCGCCGCGCAGCCTCCCCACGTCCTTTGCCCTGTCGATGATCTTCAGGTGCCCGTCATCGTCGAGAAATCCGGCGTCCCCGGTGTGCACCCAGCCGTCCGTGGTCTTGGTCTCGGCGGTCGCTTCCGGGTTCTTGAAGTACTCGCGGAACACCCCCGGACTGCGATAGAGCACCTCACCCTCCTCGCTGATGCGCAGCTCCACGCCCGGAGCCGGCGTACCCACGGTATCGGACTTCACCTCACCGTCGGGCTGCATGGTGACGAACACGGCGGACTCCGTCTGCCCGTAGAGCTGCTTGATGTTGACCCCCAGCGAGCGGTAGAAATCGAAAGTGTCGGGGCCGATGGCCTCGCCTGCCGTATAGGCCAGGCGAATGCGCGAGAACCCGAGCGTGTTCTTGAGCGGGCCGTAGACCAGAACCCGGCCGACGGCATAGCGCGCACGATCGGCCAACGTGACCGGTTTTTGCGCCAGCAGATCCGCGCCGGCGCGTCGCGCAACGTCCAGGAAGTAGTCAAACATCCTCTTCTTGATGACGCCCGCATCCTCCATGCGCACCATCATCGTGGTGAGCAGCGTCTCGTAAATCCGCGGGGGCGCGAAGAAGTTCGTAGGCCCTATCTCGCGCAGATCGGTGAGCACCGTATCCGGGCTCTCCGGGCAGCTCACGCAAAAGCCCGCGAGATACGACTGGCAGTAGGAAAACACGTGGTCACCGACCCAGGCCATCGGCAGGTAGGCAAGCACCTCGTCGGCATCGTCGAGCCCATCGCGTTGTATACCGCTCAGGCTCGCGAGCCGCAGATTGTCGTGGGTGAGCACGACGCCCTTGGGTTGTCCCGTCGTACCCGAGGTGTACAGGATGACTGCGGCGTCCTCGCCCCTGCCCTTGGCGATCTCCGCATCGAGGAACTGCGGGTCGCGCTCGTCTGCTTCCGCACCGATGCGCTGCAACGCGTCGAAGGCGATGAGATGCGCGTGGTCGTAATGGCGCAAGCCGCGCGGATCATCGTAGACGATGAGGTCCAGCCCCGCGCATTGCTCGCGTATCTCGAGCAGCTTGTCGACCTGCTCCTGGTCCTCGGCGACGGCAAAGTGCGCCTCGGCATGCTCGATCACGTAGCGCATCTCCTCGGCGATCGAGTCCTGGTAGAGAGGAACCGGAACTCCGCCCAGGCACTGGGCGGCACATACGGACCAGTAAAGGCGCGGCCGATTGTCACCCACGATGGCAAGCGTGTCGCCGCGCTGGAAACCCTTCTCGGCAAGCCCGCAGGCGAGCCTGCGCACCTGCTCGCGCACTTCGGCCCATGTCCAGCTCTGCCAGATCCCGTAGTCCTTCTCGCGGATGGCGGTGCGCGCGGCGCGGCGCTCGGCCTGCAGGGCAAGCAGCTTGGGGAAGGTATCGGCGGTTGAATCCAAGGTCAGTCCAGCGGCTCTTGTACTCATTCCCCGCGGATCGGTGCGGCGCAGCCCCTCGAGCGGGCTGCCGGGGAAGCGGCATCCCGTGGCGTCACGGGAGCATCATCAACACGATCCGAGCAGCATATTGCAGCCTCGAAGCCGGCCGCGCAACCGTCCGATGGTGCCCGGCCAGCGGCCCGATTGGCGGGCGCGTGGTGCTGGCCGGCCTGAGGGCATCGAGCTGGTGGTGCAAAGCATGCGTTGCAACGTACCGCTGAGGCCGAACCGCTGGACGGTGAGTGTCTCGGCCAGGCCCTCGCGTACCGAGGCCGCGCAGCGGGTTACCCGGTCGCTGTCCATCGGCTTGTTGGACAATCGCATACCGACCTCAACTTCTGCTCGCCTTTTCGGCAGACAGCACGTTTGACACCATGCGTCCCATGTTCACACTATCTGTGCTCAACTCATCGAGCAGTGCTGCGAGCGTTCTCCGGAAGTCGCGCTGCGACTCGTCTGCTAATGCGCGGAGCTTCGGCCCTATCGGCGTCGAGTATGTCGCTTCGATCGCCTGTTGTACGCCGCCAGGGAACGTGAGGTCGAGTTGTTGCTGCATGATTCGAACGTCTTGAAAACCGGCGGCTTCGAAATGCCGGCTCAGTTCAGGCTCAGGCATGAAGTCGAACGGAACTCGCATCAACTCGGACACCTGTGTTTCGCCAATCGATTCGAGAGCATCGCAGATTCTCCCGATAAACTCGCACTCTGCCACGGGACGCCAAGTCGTCACGATGACCCTTCCACGCTCGCGCAGAACCCTGAACATCTCGATGGCTGCGGCAGATCTGTCCGGGAAGAACTGGAATCCCTGCTGACAAACGACCACGTCAACGATTTCGTCTGGAAGCGCCAAGGGATGAGCGGGAGACTCGACGAATTGGTGAGCAGAGGGAGCACCAGCACATCTTTGCCTGGCAAAGTTGAGCATCTCTTCGTTGATATCCGCCCCGATCACCTTGCCAGTGGGACCAACGTGCTCCAACAGCCGGTTGGCAACGACGCCAGTCCCCGTCGCGAGGTCTAACACGCATTTTTCTTGCCAAGGCTGGAAGCTATCGACAAGTTGGGCTGCCCATGGCTCAAACAGTATCGGCACCAAGACGGTGTCGTAGGCCGCAGCCACCGTTTGATCGCCAAAACTGAATTTATCTGCTTCTTTCATAAGGTCTCCTATGCTATCCCCCGGATGTGAGCCTCCTACAGCGCAACATCCGCCTGGTCTCACAGGCACGCATCTGCGTTTTGTCTAACGCTGCCGATGACGCGCCGGGGAAGCCGCGCAGCGGGTGACCCGGTCGCTG
>CAZSDY010000065.1:0-15914 GCA_964605765.1 uncultured Ectothiorhodospiraceae bacterium
TTCCGGCGATGAAGCGAAGCTCGGCAAGCGCCCGCGACAGCACGTCCTGGTCCTTGGGGCTCGCGGTATAGACGACGTAGGTCGGGCGCGGAACGGTCGGGGCGCCATCGACCAGATGGAGCTCGCCGCGCGTGATGAGCGGCTCGACCATGCGCCATGGAAAATAGCCGGAGCCACCCTCTTGCTGGACGTATTGCAGGCCGAGCGTGCCGAGGCCCACCGACAGCGCCGGGGTCTCCATGTCGGGGAAGGCTTCAGCGTGCTCGGCGCGGAACGTATCGCCCCAATCCACGAACACGTAGTCCTCCACCCACCCGGCTGACACATCGCGCTTTCTCGACGACACGAGGACGAGGGCTTCCTCGAACAGGTCCTCGATTATCAAGCCGCGCGTCTGGCGCGGCTGGTACATGACACCGATATCCAGTATCCCATCGGACAGTTGTCGCATCAGGCTGGGGGAGTAATCCGTTTCGACATGCAACGCCACATCGGGTACCTCGGCTCGCATGCGCGCGACCCACTCCACCACGAGCCGGTCCCAGAGGCTGACCTGCGCCCCCAGGGCCAAGCCCGTGCGAAACCCTTCGGGCAGCGTGATCTCCTGCTGCGATTGCTGCCACAGACGCTGCATACCGATGGCGTAACGGCAAAAACGGTGTCCCGCGGGCGTCAACTCCACACCGGAATGCCGTCTCTTGAACAGCGATCGGCCGAATTGATCCTCCATCGATTTGACACGCGCGCTCACCGTGGACTGCGTCACGTTGAGGTTTCTCGCGGCCTGATTGAAGTTTCCACAACCCGCGATTTCGAGAAAGGTCAGAACATGCTCGATCTTCATAGCTGGGTGCCCGCACCACCCTAAATCGATTTATCGTGTTTCTCGATAGTATCCATAGAATAAAGTCGTTTTTCAAATAGCCTGGCGCGATGCATAGTCCTGCTGCCATGGCGCTTTATCAGACATCGCGAGTCAGCCGTCCGGCCTCGGGGATCATGGCCATCGTGTTCGGATTGTTCCTCTTTTCCTTGCAGGACATCGTCATCAAATCGTTTGCCGAGCGCTATTCGGTGCTGCAGATCGTCTTCGTGCGCGGCGTCATTGCACTGCTCCTGATCATCATGGCGGTGATGCTGACCAGCGGACCGCGTGGACTGCTCAGCCGCACGCCCGGACTCCTGCTGCTCAAAGGGCTGTGCGGGTTCCTGTCCTACACGGGCTACTATCTTGCAATTGCCGCCCTGCCGCTCGCCGAGGTCGTCTCCATCGTCTTCACGGCGCCCATCTTTGCCACGGTGCTATCGGCCGTGCTGCTCAAAGAGCGGGTGGGGCCCCGGCGCTGGTCGGCGGTGCTCGTCGGCTTTGCGGGGATGCTCATCGTCATCGGCCCGCCGGGATTTGCGGGACAGGCCGCCGCCGTCCTCGCCGTGCTGTCGGCGCTCTTCTACGCACTGTCGACATTGCTCACGCGCTGCGTCGGCCCCGACGATTCGCCGTGGACCGTGTCGTTGTATTCCATGATCACCTTCCTGGTCGGCAGTGCGATCGCGAGCCTAGCCGTGGCGGGCATCGGCGGCTCGATGGCAATTGACCATCCGTCAGCGCAGTTTCTGCTGCGCCCCTGGACCCTGCCCCCGCTTCTCGACCTGCTGCTCATGGTGTTCCTCGGCATCAACGCGGCTGTTGGCTTTTACTGCCTTGCGAAAGCCTATCTGATGGCCCCCGTGAGCGTGATTGCACCGTTCGAGTTCACCTACATCATCTGGGCCGTGCTGTTCGGCTTTCTCATCTGGTCCGAGGTGCCCACGGCAACGACCTTGCTCGGGGTCGGTATCCTAATAGGGAGCAGCTTCTACATCCTGCGCAGGGAACTCCATCTGGGGAATCTCGGGGAGACAAGCCCAGTGGCGGAAGACCAGCCCCCGCGGCAGCGTCGCACCGAGCGTTCGGGGCTCGTCGCGCTCGCCACGCAACAGCCGTCCAAATGATGCCGGGGCACGCGCGCTGAGAAAAGCGCCGGTGTGGTTTCAACGCGACCGCCCATACACGCTCTACGCCGCCGTCATCGAATACTGCCGGGATACGGAGACCTGCGGGAAGCCGATGTCGGCATGTAATGCCGACCTACGGGGACGGTGCTTTCGATGAACCCACCACCGGCGTCGAGCAAGCGACCGAGACGCTCCTCCAAGACGGAGCGCCTGAACTCGTAGCGGCGTACGCTCAAAGAGCTACACCGACCCCGTTTTCACCTCGAGTCAGCGTCCGAGAAGCGCGAGGGTGTCGTCGAGCGAGCGCTGCATCGCGTCGAACATTTCGTCGAGCCCGTCTCTCTCTATGATCATCGGGGGACACACGCCGATCACGTCCCCGGGCAACGGGCGCATGATCAGACCGTGCTTGAAGCCTTCCCCGGCCAGCTTGATCGCAGCCTGCATCGAGGGTTCGAACGAGCGCTTCGTTTCCTTGTCGGCCACGATCTCGATGCCACCGAGGAGCCCGATCCCCCGCGTGTTCCCCACCAGGGGATGGTCCGCGAGTGCATGCAGTCTCTCGAGAAAGTAGGGGCTCACCTCGTTGACGTGTCCGAGGATGTCTCTTTCTTCATAGATCTTGAGGGTTTCCAGCGCGACGGCTGCCGGGACCGGATGCCCTCCGTAGGTGTAGCCGAGCCCGAATATGCCGTGGGTCTTGCATCCTTCGGTCAGGCCGTCATAGATCTGCTCGGTCATCATGACCCCGGCAATCGGCAGATACGCGGATGAAAGCTGCTTGGCGACCGTCATGAGGTCCGGCTCGATAGCATAGGCCTGCGAGCCCCACATGCAGCCCGTGCGGCCGAAGCCGCACACCACCTCGTCGGCGATCATCAGCACCTCGTGCTTCTCGAGCACGGCCTGGATCTTCTCGAAATAGGTTCTCGGCGGCGTCATCACGCCGCCGGCGGCCATCACCGGCTCGGCAATGAACGCGGCCACCGTATCCGCGCCCTCGGCATTGATCAGATCGTCGAGGTTTTGCGCAAGACGGCTGGCGAAATCTTCCTCGCTTTCACCCGGCTCGGCATTGCGATAGTGGCACGGCGTCTCCGTGTGCAGGAACCGCTCGCTGACGGGCAGATCGAATCCCTGGTGGAAAATCGGCACGCCGGTGAGACTCGCGGCGGCCACGGTGATTCCGTGGTAGGCGCGTCGCCTCGCAATCAGCTTCTTCTTCCGCGGCCTGCCCGTCGCGTTGTTGTAGTACCAAACGAACTTGATCGCGGAGTCGACCGCCTCCGACCCCGAGCAGGTGAAGAAGACCCTGCTGATCCCGTCCGGCGCGATGTCGGTGAGCTTGTCGGCAAGCTCCACCGTCGGCACCGCGGTGCGGTGCCCGAAGGTGTGCGAGTAAGGCATCTTGCGCATCTGCGCGTACGCCGCCTGCGCGAGGCGCTCCTCGCTGAAACCGAGCGAGGTGCACCACGCCCCGGCGAGCGAGTCGATGTAGCGCTTGCCCTCGGTATCGAAGACATAGATACCGTCACCCTTCTCCACCACGAAAGGGCCCTTGGTACGGTGCAGCTCCAGGTTGGTGAAATGATGGACACTGGAACGGATGTCCTTGGCTTCTAACGAATCGTTGGGGATAGACATGTGTTCTGGCTCACTTTTCTATGTTGCTCACCGGCAACCAGCACGTTAATGCGCCCGGTCCTGGCGATAGGGAAATCATCGAGCACTGTCCGCTGAATCCGCGCCGATGGCAATACCCACATCGCCCTCTGCGCCAATGTAAGTGAGACACCTTCCGCCGAACAGGTTAGTGCGCGCTGTTGGAGGAGATTCCGCTCGCCCTGCGGGTGCACGCAACCCGGCGATCGGGCAGCTTGAAGTCGATTCAAGATGTTGAGGTATACAAAATACTGTATACTTTTCTTCCAGTCGCGCGGCCCATTCGGCTGAATCTCGGGGCGGGCATGGTAGTCGAAGAAAAACGGGGAAATCGTGCGGGCGCACGCAGAACGCGCTAAAATCGAACGACCACGCAGCAGTCATAAGCGCGCACCGGAGAAAGTCCGCACGACTGAGTCACCGTTCAATTCTCATCTGCTGGAGCCCCAGAGCGCTGAGCGTTGCCGTTGTCTGCGTGGCTGTCGGTGAGCCGAGGAGACGTTCAAGTGCACAGCCTTTCCGAATCAGGAGAAAGAAGTCATGAGTAAAACAACCACTCTCAAAACCAAGAAAAGCAACCGCCGCAAGTTCCTTGCAGGTGCCGGAGCCGCGGCCGGTGCAACCACCTTGGGATTCCCGATGGTGTCCCGGGCCCAGACCGTCACCCTGAAAATGCAGGGGGCCTGGGGCGCGAAGGATGTCTTCAACGATATGGCGATGGAGTACGTCGACAGGGTCAACGCCATGGCGGGTGGACGGCTGAAAATCAAGTACCTGGTGTCCGGCGCCGTGGTGAAGTCGTTTCAGACCAAAGACGCGGTGCACAAGGGCGTGCTCGATGCCGCCCACGGCGTCACCGTGTACTGGTACGGAAAGAGCAAGGTCGCCTCGTTGTTCGGCACCGGGCCAGTCTTCGGTCAGGACGCCCATCTGGGACTGGCATGGATTCATAGAGGCGGTGGCCGGGAATTCTATAACGAGCTCCACGAGAAGCTCGGCTTGAACACGGTCGGCTTCTTCGCTTTGCCCATGCCGACCCAGCCGCTCGGCTGGTTCAAGAAAGAGATCAAGAGCGCTGCCGACATGGTGGGACTGAAGTACCGCACGGTCGGTCTGGCAGCCGACCTGATGCAGGAGATGGGGCTCAAGGTCACCCAGCTACCCGGCGGCGAGATCGTCCCGGCACTGGAGCGCGGGGTGATCGAGGCCTTCGAGTACAACAATCCGACCTCGGACAGGAGCTTCGGCGCCCAGGACGTGTCCAAGTATTACATGATGGGCAGCTACCACCAGGCAGCGGAGTTCTTCGAGATCACCTTCAACAAGACGAAGTTCAACTCTCTGCCCGCGGAGCACCAGGCGATCCTCCAGTACGCCGCCGAGGCAGCGAGCTCGAGCAACTTCTGGACCGGGATCGACCGCTATTCGAGTGACCTGCAGTGGCTCAAGAACGAGGCGGGCGTCCACGTGATCCGCACCCCGGACTCGATCATGAGCGCGGAGCTCGATGCCTGGGACGTGATGATAAAGAAGCTGGAGGACGAGGATCCGTTCTTTGCGAAGGTCTTGAGGTCGCAGAAGGAGTTCGCCCACCGGGCGGCCTACTACTATCTGATCAACCAGTGCGACTACAAGCTCGCGTTCGAGCATTACTTCCCGGGTGAGCTGGGCTTCTAGGGCATTCAGCCCAGGCCACGAAACAGTACAGGAGCTTGTGGGGCGGCGTGTGAGTGCGCCGCCCCACTTATGTGACTCGGGAAATCGCTCCTGGAAGGCGATCCAATGCATCGGTTCATCTACTCCATCGACACCTTGAGCATGTGGGTGGGCAAAGCCTTTGCCTGGTGCATCCTCGTGCTCACCTTGGCGTACACCTATGAAGTGTTCGTGCGCTACGTTCTGAACGATCCGACCGCCTGGGCCTTCGACATGAGCTACACCATGTACGGGGCGCTCTTCATGATGGGGGGTGCTTATACCCTTTCCCGGGATGCACACGTACGCGGCGACGTGATTTTCAGGCTCTGGCCGCCTCGCCTTCAGGCCGTCATCGAGCTCGTGCTCATCGTGTGCTTTTTGTTTCCGGGAATGGCGGCGCTCATCTATGCCGGCACCGACTACGCTCGGGAATCCTGGAGCTACCTGCCTTATGGTGCGGACGGGCCGCGGGGTGAGATCAGTGTCAACAGCCCCATCGGCGTGCCGGTCTCGCCGTTGAAGACGTTGCTGCCGCTCGCTGCTTTCTTCGTGTTCTTACAGGGCACCGCTGAAGTGGCTCGCTGCATCCTGTGTCTCAAGGACGGCAGGTGGCCCGGGCGCTTGCTGGATGTTGAAGAGACGGAGGTTCAGTTCCTCACGAGGATGCACGAACGCGAGCACGAGCTCGAGCACGAGATGCATCTGGATTCTCCGAAGGATGACAAGTGACCGAGCCCCAGATCGCCTTGCTCATGCTCGGGGTGCTGCTGTTCGCCATCCTGCTCGGATTCCCGATCTGCTTCACGCTGGTCTCGATGGGCGTGGGCTTTGGCTTCTACGCCTACCACAACGCAGGCATCCCCTGGTACGAGAACAATATCTTCGACCTGCTGGTCAATCAAACCTACTCGGTCATGACCAGCGACGTGCTGGTGGCGGTTCCGTTGTTTCTGTTCATGGGGTATGTCGTCGAACGCGCCAACATCGTCGATCGATTGTTTTTCAGCCTCAATATCGCCGCACGCGCAATACCGGCGTCCATGGCGGTGGCCGCGCTGGCGACCTGCGCGCTGTTCGCCACCGCCGTTGGCATCATCGGAGCCGTGGTGACACTGATGGGCCTGCTCGCGTTCCCGGCGCTCCTCAAAGCGGGCTACGACACCAAGTTCTCTGCGGGCGTCATCTGTGCCGGTGGGTGCCTCGGTATTCTGATTCCGCCCAGCATCATGCTGATCGTGTACGCCGCCACCACGGCCATCTCGGTGGTGCAAGCGTATGCCGCCGCCATCTTTCCCGGAATGATGCTGGCCGGTCTCTACATGATTTATGTGGTGGGCAGGGCTTTGATCAACCCCAGTCTTGCGCCAAAGCCTCCGAAAGAGCAGTCGGACATGCCGCGCGTGCAGCTGCTATGGATGTTGCTGACTTCGTTCGTGCCGCTCGCCATTTTGATTCTGGCGGTGCTGGGCGCCATCTTGTTCGGTCTCGCCTCACCGACGGAAGCCGCCGCGGTGGGTGCGTTCGGCGGCCTGGTTTTGGCGGCCGCTTACCGGACCCTCAATTGGGAAATGCTCAAGGAATCCGTCTACCTGACGGTGCGCACCTCGGCCATGGTGTGCTGGCTGTTTGTCGGCTCCTGGACCTTCTCCTCGGTATTCTCCTATCTCGGTGGGCACGAGATCATCGGGGAGTTCGTGCTGGGGTTGAACCTGTCGCCGGTCACGTTCTTGATCGTGGCCCAGCTCATCATCTTCCTGCTCGGTTGGCCGCTGGAGTGGAGCGAGATCATCATCATCTTTGTGCCAATCTTTTTGCCGTTGCTCGAGCCGTTCGGTATCGATCCGCTGTTCTTCGGGATCCTGATCGCGCTGAACCTGCAGACCTCATTCATGACGCCACCCATGGCCATGGCTGCTTATTACCTGAAGGGTGTGGCACCGCCGCACATCCAGCTCGTGGAGATCTTCAAGGGCTGCTTTCCGTTCCTGATGGTGGTGCTCGTCGCGATGGTGATTCTCTACAACTTTCCTCAGATCGCGTTGTGGCTGCCGGACCAGATTTACAAGGTCAGGTGACAGACGCGCCGTTGCGGCGTGGTTGCCTGGCATCCCTGCCCCACAATCCTCGAGGGAGAGGGAGCATGCAGATGGACACGAGATAGCGGCACGCCAATGGAACTGTTTAAGAAGACCGCGATGGACGCGGCATGCGCCATCAGAGCCGGCGAAATCTCCTCGCGGGAATTGGTTCAAGCATGCCTGGATCGTATTGCCGATACAGAAGCCACCGTGCAGGCGTGGGCGCATTTGGACCCGGAGCACGCCCTCGAGCAGGCCCGCCAGGCCGATGCAAGACAGGCCGCGGGAGAACCCCTGGGACCGCTTCATGGTGTTCCGGTTGGGGTGAAGGACATCTTCGACACCTGCGACATGCCGACTGAGGACGGAACCGTGTTGCACGCGGGACGCACACCGGCCGTGGACGCCAAAGCGGTGTCCCTGCTGCGCGCGGCGGGCACCATCGTGATGGGCAAGACCGTCACCACCGAGCTCGCGGTCTACGCGCCCGGCAAGACTCGCAATCCCTGCGACCCCGAGCGCACGCCTGGTGGCTCTTCCAGCGGCTCGGCGGCCGCGGTGTCGGCGCACATGGTGCCGCTCGCAATCGGCACGCAAACCAATGGATCGATCATCCGTCCGGCCTCCTACTGTGGGGTCTGCGGATTCAAGCCCAGTCACGGGCTCATCTCGCGCACCCGTGTTCTGAAGCAGTCTCGGGTCTTGGACCAGATCGGTGTGTTTGCGCGTACGGTCGAGGATGCCGCGTTGCTGGCGGGGCAGCTCGTGGCCTACGACGAGCACGACCCGGACACCGAGCTTCGAGCGCATTCGAATTTTCTGGAGGCGACGCTGTCCCAACCGCCGGTCGCGCCGGATCTCGCCTTCGTCAAGACGCCCGTATGGGACGAAGCCGAGGCGGTTGCTCAGGAAGCGTTTGCGGAGCTTGTAGATCACCTCGAGGACCGCATCACGGAGACTGCGCTTCCCGCGGGGTTCGCTGACGCCATCTCGTGGCACCGCACGATAATGGAGACCGACATGGCGCGCAGCTTCGAGCGTGAATACGCGAGCGCCAAGGACAGTCTGAGCGCCACGCTGCGCGAGATGATCGAGCGCGGACAAACTCATCGGGCGGTCGATTATAATCAGGCTGTGGAAGAGATCGCGGTGTTGAACAGGCTTCTGGATCATGTTTTCGAGCGCTACGACGCCATTGTGACCCCGGCGACGACCGGGGAGGCGCCAGCAGGGCTGGACTCGACCGGAAATCCGATCTTCTGCACCCTTTGGACCCTCTGCGGGGTCCCGACCATCTCGCTACCCCTGCTGCAAGGCGCAAGTGGACTGCCCATCGGCGTGCAGCTGGTGGGGCCCAAAGGCGACGACGCGCGCTTGTTGCGAACGGCGAGGTGGTTGGTGGGGCAAGTCTCGGAGTAGGGAGAAAGAGATGACGGAATCGTGGCGCACGCGAGCGAAAGCTGTTGTTGAAGCTCGCACTACTGTTAAATGAGACTTTCTTTTCGTCATCGCGTTTTGCCTGTCGCCTTGTGGATGCACAAGCGGAGGTCGCATGGTTGACCGAATTGCCGGGTTGATTGGCGTGTCACTGGTGGTGATATTCCTGGGTTTCTACGCCATCAAGGTGAAAGCTATCCCACTCGTGATCATCATTGGCGCCGTTCTCGCTATGGTTATCGTCGATTTCGTCCAGTCGACGATATCTGGCAACCGACGAACACAGGACGAGGATCGCGGTACACAAGAATAGCTGTGGTGGGCTCGCGTGACCGAGAACGCCGATCGCTCGACGGCCATCGCCGGCATGTTGGGGCTCGACGAGCACACCACCAGCGAAGAGCCGCTCAGGCGGTGGCGTGCATGACGACGTGGCCGCCGGCTCGTGTCTGAAGCATCCGTTGCGGTAGGACTGGCATTCGCAGCCGCCTGCCTGTTCGGCATCTCGGCGGTGACTGCCAAGCGCGGGCTCCTGGCCGTGGATCCACAGGCCGCGTCCCTGACCGTGATCGGCACGGTCGTAGCGCTATATCTGGCCACCTCACCCTTGTGGATGCACGCCAGGGACTGGTTCACGGCGGGCTTTTGGATCTTCGTTCTGAACGGGCTCATGCATCCCTTCCTCTCGATGTACCTGTCCTTGCAGGCGACCGCGCGCACCGGACCGACGGTTGCCGCCACGCTGTCGGGCACTTCCCCCCTGTTCGCCGCGGTGACGGCCATCGCCTTTCTCGGTGAGTCCATCAACATCTGGATCGCGCTCGGCACCATGGCCACGGTGGCCGGCGTGATGGCACTGTCGTGGAGTCCGAAGGGAGCCGGAGGAGTGCTGCGTGCCGCGCTGCTCTTCGCGACCGGTGCCGCAATCGTGCGGGGGCTCAACCACACGATCGCGAAATGGGGTCTGGGGTCCATGCCGAACCCCTTCATGGCGGGCTTCGTATCCTTCTCGGTTTCTTTCTGCGGCGCATGGCTGGTCTACCGCCTGCGCACGGGAACCCTCATGCTGCAAATGCCACGCGCCGCGCTCGGCTACCTTGTGCTGACCGGCGGCTTCATCGCGCTGGCGATTGTGTGCATGTACGGCGGGCTTGCCACGGGGTTGGTCGTCGTCGTATCGCCAATCGTCGCCGCCTACCCGGTCTTCACACTCCTGACGGCGCTGATGTTCAAGCAGGAGCACGTATCGCGGAAGCTCGCGATGGGGGTGGTTCTCGTCGTGGCGGGTGTCGTGCTGGTCAGCCACGGATCGACGACCGTTTAGGGCTCGCGGGTGAAGTGCGTGCCGCCGGGGCGCTTTTCCAGCGCCGCGTCGAACGTGTCCTCGGTGACCGTGACGGCAAAATGCATCGGACCCCGCCGCCGCGGTGCCGCCCGCTGTGATTCTCGACCTGCAGCACCACATGCCCCGCTCGGTCTGCAGATAAGCGCGCTCCTCGTCGTGCTTGTCGAGCGCGATGCCGACTTCAGTGTCGACAACGCACGAGATGCGGGCCCACTCGATGTCCTCGTCGAGCCGCAAATATCGATCAACGCCATTATGGTTTCGACTTCAAACCATGGCGGGCGGTTTGCGGTTGCACAGTAATTTGGAGTCGCTACTATTATTCCCATGCTAAGAAAGCGACCAATCTCCGAGCGGGCGGTGGCCGAGTTGATCGAGCAATTGGGGCGTTGCGCCTATGGAGAGACCTTTACCGCGGGCTTGAACCCGGCACAGTGGACGGCGCTTCGCTACTTTGGCCGCGCGAATCGATTCTCCAGGACGGTGAGCGCATTTGCTCTCTACCACGGCACGACTCGGGGTACGGCGTCGCAAACGGTGAAGGCGCTGGTGGGGAAAGGGTATCTCCGGCGCCGGCCAGTCAAGACAGACCATCGCTCGTTTCGGCTGGCACTGACCGCGAAGGCGCGAAGGTTTCTCGCCCTTGACCCTTTCGGTGACCTCATGAGCGCGACCGGGGTGCTGTCTCGGCAGCGACGAACCGCGGTGATCGAGGGTCTGCAAGCGATCCTTCGCCGCCTGGTGGAGCATCGTGGCGGGTCCTTGTTCGGGGTGTGTCCGTCGTGCGCTCATCTACGCGGTGACGAGTGCTGTCTCGAGAGCAGCAACTCCTACGAATGCGGGCTGTCCGGGGAGCCTCTCATCGAGGAAGAGCTCGCTGACATTTGCGTGAATTTCCAACCTGCGGCACTGCCGCGACCCCATGCCGACGGGTATGGGGACCCACCCGAGGGATGATCCGATGGACCTGGCGAGCAAGCAGTGTGTGCCATGCAAGGGCGGCGTTGCGCCGCTCGAGGGCGACGAGCTGAGAAGGCTGCACGACGCGCTCGGTAACGGCTGGGAGGTCGTGGCCGAGCACCATCTGACGAAGGAGTTCCGCTTCAGGAATTTCCGTGAGGCCCTCCACTACGTCAACCTGGTCGGGGAGACCGCAGAGGAGCAAGGCCATCATCCGGACATTCGCCTCGCGTGGGGCAAGGTCGGTATCGATGTATGGACGCACAAGATAGACGGCCTCACCGAGAGCGATTTCATCCTTGCCGCGAAGGCGGAAAAACTCTCCGGAACCGCCTCGGTGGCGCGTCAGAGAGAACCCCCTGAAGACGATTGATGGCAAGAATGGTTCAGTTGCGTGGTGCTGAAGACGCAATCAGAGAGCCTCGAGGAAGCGCACACCGACGAGCGCCCTGCGAAGCGCTCGCCACGCGCGCTGTGGACCTTCAAACAAGCGCCAAGTCTTGCGCGGTCGGGAAGCCCGAAGCGATCCACGCTTTCGTGCCGCCCGCCACGCTCTTGACATTCTTGTAGCCGAGCGACTTGAGCACCAGCATCGCGGTAAGCGATTGCTCCCCCACGTTGCATATCGCGACCACGGGCGCGTTTGGGTCGCCGGGCAACACGTCAAGCCGATTGCTTATCTGGTCAACGGGAATGTTTATCGCATCCTTGGCGTGCTGCTCGGCGTATTGAGCCTCGGAACGGACATCGATGAGCATAGCGCTGCTCGAGCGCAACAGCTCGGCCGCCTCGCTGAGCTCGATTGCGTCTGCCGATCGGCGTGCATTCTCGACCAGGGCCTTCCACCGCGTCTCGCCGGCACTGGGGGCCGCCCCGGCTCCGTCCGCGGGAAACAGTTCCGGCAGGTGCCTTCGCACCGAGGTGGGATACTTGAAGACGTTGTCGGCAAAGATGACCACCGCGGTCGTACCGGGCTCGTCCGGAACCATCTCCAGCGCACCTGCAAGCGCCATCCCGGAGCTCGGGCCGGCGATGATGCTTTCCTCGCGATTGAGACGCAAGCACAATCGATAAGCGAGCTCATTCTTCACTTCCACGGTCCCGTCGTACTCGTCAGGGCTATAGAGCCTTGTCTGGGCAAGTTGACGGTGACTGCGCACGCCCGGGATGTCGTGGCCTTCCTCCGGGTGCACACCCAACACCTGCACCGCGGGGTTCTTCTGTTTGAGAAACCGGCCGGTACCCGTGATTGTGCCGCAGGTACCGAGCCCGGCAACGAAATGAGTTACCCTGCCTTGGGTCTGCTTCCAGATCTCGGGGCCGGTGGTGCGATAATGCGCCTCGGGATTGGCCTCATTCTCGTACTGGTTGAGCATATGGAAGTCGGGCCGTTCCGATATTTCCATCGCCTTGGCGATCGCGCCCTCGGGCGCTCCGGGGGCGGGACACAAGGTATCGTCCAGCTCGATCACATCGCTTCCGAAAAAGCGCAGCGCCGTTCGCTTTTCCAACGGAATTGCAGTCGATAAGGGTGTGGTCAACTGATAGGACTTTGCATTGGCGATCATCGCGAGTGCCAGGCCGGTGTTACCGGAAGTCGGCTCGACCAGATTCTCGATGCCGTCGAGAACCCCTCTGCATTCCGCATCGCGCAGCAGGTTGTCGGCAATGCGGTCCTTGACCGCGCCAAACGGGTTGTACCACTCCAGCTTGGCGAAAATCCTGGCATGCTTGAAAGGCACGACACGGCTGAGGCGCACCATCGGGGTCGGATTGTCTTCATTCGCCAACAGCCCGAGTATCGATTCGTACACGCGCAGCGTGTGTTCACTCATCTGTCATACCCCCGTCTCGGCGATATAGCTGCCTCGCCCTCTCGATTGCAGACTTCCGATCCAGTGTGTCGCTGCCGGCGGGCGTATAGAGGCCGCTCCATATCCATGGCATCGGCTCCAAGCTATCACGTCAGGAGTTGGTTGAAAATGGATTTGACTCGCTACTATTCGGCCATGCTCAAGGGTTCTCACCGCAGATGGAGGTGCTTCGGCGATACCTCCATGGGGGTGATCGGTCTTCGCTACCTTGGCCGCATTATATGCAAGCAAGAAAATCGGCTTGCGACGAAAAGGAATCTACCATGAGCATCGACGCCGTGGGTACGTACCGTGAACGTCGTTGGCGCCATCAAGGCCCGCGCGTCGATGCGTTGCAAGCGGCTGTTCAGCAATTCGTGGAGCATTCGGAGGGGATCGACCTTGCACGACGCGAAGTGTTCGCCGGCGTCCGGGGCATGGCGCATGACGCCCTGCAGGTGGCCGCGCCCGAGCTCCGCGCATCACCAGGGCATCCGATCCCGCGTCACTCGGAACCGTGGTACTGCTGTGCCGAGCCGACCAACCGCCAGCTACAAGTTGTCCGACCCCGGGGAGGCCTCCAGTCTCACGCAGGTTTGGCGGCGGACAGCCGATACCGATTTGTCACCGGCAGACGGCCTGCGTCGCCGCGTCGGCCGCGATTATCGTTGCGTGGTGGCCTCCCTCCGGCCCGACAGCGAGCCGGCCCGCACAGGCTGGGTTGCGCGGCGTGCCGTGCGACGCCGGCATCCGGCGGCTTCATCCGGTAGTCCCATTGACGAAGTAGCCTCACGAGGCTACATTAGCGGCATGATCACCGTCGGCATTCGTGAGCTGAAAGACCGATTGAGCCAGTATCTACGCATGGTTCGTCGCGGGGAGGAGATTCTGGTTACCGATCGCGGCGAGGTCGTGGCCGAGCTGCGCCAGCCCACCGGCACACTGGAGAGCACGGCCTATCCCGGGCTGGTTCGCCATTCGCGCGCCGGTAAAGCGCGTCTCGGCGCTCCGAACGCGCTGGCGTCGTACCCGCGCGTAACGCCGTCGTTGCGATCCGGCTCCGCGGTGCGGCTGCTCGATGCCGAGCGCGAAAATCGGTGAGTATCTATGCGGAATCGAGCGCCGTCCTTGCCTGGCTTTTCGGAGAGGACGCCGGAGATTCGGCCCGCGATTGTCTGGCCTCGGCCCCTCGGGTGCTCACGTCCGACCTGACCCTGGTAGAATGTGATCGCGTGCTCCACAGGGCGGCCGTGATCGGAGAACTCTCGGAGGCGGAGGCTGCGCGAAGACGAGCGCTCGTCAGCGAAGCTGCCGAGCATTGGGTTGTGCTCGCAATCGACGGAGAAGTCGTGGAGCGCGCACGGCGCCCGTTCCCCCGAGAGCCGATCAGGACACTCGACGCGATACACCTGGCCACCGCGCTTCTCGGCCGCAGTCTGGTGACCGAGATGCAGGTGCTCACGCTCGACAGACGAATCCGGGACAACGCGGATGCGCTGGGATTCGACACCCTGCCCGAAAGCTGAGCGCCGGCCGAGCCATACACCCGTTTGCGGCTGCCTTGCCGGGGGCATTTGATCGGTGAAAATTGGCGAACAGAACGTCCGCGCAGCCTCACCGAAGCCCCCTCCGGTGACAACGCGCGCGGGCAAGGACGAGATTGTGTGAGCAACAAGAAACGATTCGACCGCACGGCATTCCATGCCAAAGTCCGGGCGCTGGATGCGGACAGCTTGCGCAAGATCCTGTGGAACCTCTATTGGCGCGGCCCGTTTGCCCTGCGCGAGCGCATCGAAGACGCGCTGGACCCCGCCGAGGCAACACGCAAGCAGCAATCCCGGGACGACGTCGACGGCGAGGAGCTGAGTGATGACGTGCTGCGATTCGTCACGCTGGCCCGTTCCGGCGCCTACATCGGCGGGACGCGCGAGGTGTCGCGGCAGGAGCGCACCAAATGGCGCGTGACCTGCAAGCGGTTCGTGGACGACGCGACGGCATTGCTGAAGGGCGACGATTTCGAATACGGTGCCGCTGCCATCGAGGCACTCATCAACTTGCTCTGCGAGACGCAACGCTACAACTACTTTCGCTCGGAGGACCCCGTTGCGGCAGCGCGGGTCGTGGTGTCGGAGACCGTGAAAGCACTATGGCTTACGCGCCTGCAGCGACAAGGTTTCGGCGCCTTCACGCGCAGCGCCGCTACGCAGTTGATCCGCTGGGAATCGCGTTTCGGGTGGACACGCGGGGACGGTTCCGTGGCGCGGCGCGAGACGAGTCTCGCGTCCGTGCTGGCTGGCATGCTGCGCGGGTACGACGCCTGGGAAGCCTTCTGTGATGGCTATATCGAAGCGCTGGACGACATCGCGCCCGAGCCACGCACCGATGGCCCGCGACGCGCCGCGGGCCGGTCCCGGAGCGGGGACAGCGACGAGTGGCAGCGCCGCTACGCGCTGGAACAGCGCGCAGACAACCTCGCCGAATGGCACGCATTGCTGCTCGAGCGGTTGGATCTGCGTGAGGCTGGCCAACGACTCGACCGGATCGCATCCCATCCGGCGTTGAGCGGCCCCGAAACAGATTTCATGAAGGCGCGAATCAGCCGACTTCGGGACGATGAGGACGGTGCACGCCGGTTGATCGTGGCCTGCCTGGAGCGACGACCAGGAAATCGTGCGTTCATTGCTTTTGCACAGGAAATCGGCGCTGCGCTGCCGCGCCGAGCCGCTGAGGTGGCGCGCGAGCAAGGACTCCGTTGAGCCGATCTTCAACCAGCCTTGTACCGCCCGGCCGGACGATATGGACGGCACTGGAATCCACGTTCGCTACAACCGAAACCTGCCCCCCCACTTGCCCGACGGGTCCCTTCATGATTGGCGGAGAGGGTGG
>CAZSDY010000066.1:0-14344 GCA_964605765.1 uncultured Ectothiorhodospiraceae bacterium
CGGAGACGGTAACGCGTGTCGTGTGCAAAAAACAAGCATGTCCCCTTTTTCTCCCCGGCGGGTACGCCGCCCGGGCTATCGTGGGCGCTACTCCTTCCCGGCGTGCTCCCTCTCCAGCGCGAGCAGAGCCTGCTTGATGGGGAGCCCGCCGCCGTAGCCGACGAGGCTGCCGTCCGCACCGATAACGCGGTGGCAGGGCAACACGATGGGCAGCGGATTGCGCCCGTTCGCGGCACCCACCGCACGCGCGGCCGTCGGCCGGCCGACACGCCGCGCCATCTCCGCGTAGGATACGGTCTCACCATAGGGGATATCGGCGAGCGCGAACCACACGCTGCGCTGAAACGCCGTGCCTTGCGGGGCGAGCACGAGGTCGAAGGTCTTCCGCTCACCGGCGAAGTACGCCTCTAGCTGCTCGCGCGCCGTACCGAACAGCGTGGCGGCGCGCTGCCAGTCGTCAGGCAGGGTGGAGGCGAGCTTTTCCGTGGCGAGCACGATGTGGCGCAGCCCCACTTCGTCGCCAGCCAGTGTGAGCGTGCCAATGGGGCTTGGCATTTGCATATAGTTCATGTGTTCCCTCCAGTTGCGTTCCACAGGACGAGTGCCGCGTAGGCACGCCACGGCCGCCAGGCGTCGCTGCGCGCGAGCAGTCGACGGGCAGTATCTGCTCCATCGTTGGCGGCGGACTTCAGCAGGCCCAAATCGCTTGCCGGAAATGCATCCGGCTCGCCGAGACGAAGCGCGACGTACTGCGCCGTCCACGCCCCGATGCCGGGAATCGCGACGAGGCTTGCTGCCAGGCGCTCAGGGTCAGCGCCATCGAACACGAGCCTGCCCTCGAGCACCGCCTCGGCCACGAGCCGGATGGTGCGAGCGCGCGCCCCGGGCATGCCGATGTTGTCCAGTTCCGCGCCGAGCAGGGCTTGTGGCGTCGGGAACACGCGGGTGAGCGGGCCTTCCGGCACCGGCAGCGGCTCACCGCAGCGCGCCGCGATGCGCCCGGCGATGGTCGTCGCACCCTTGACCGAGACCTGCTGGCCGAGCACCGCACGCACCACGAGCTCGAAGCCGTCCCATGCGCCCGGCACGCGGACCCCCGGCATGCGATCCACCCACGGTCGCAGCGCGCGGTCGCGCCGCAGGTGCGCGCGAATGGGCGCCGGGTCGGCGCCGAGATCGAACACGCGGCGTACCCGCTCGACGACCTCGAGCAGCACGCCAGGCACGCTGCAGCGCACGCGCAGCGAGAGTGCGTTCGTACCGCGATCAGGTTCCACCGCGAGCGTGCCGAGCGCGTCTCCGATCCGGAAGCATCGACTGTATTGCACGGTGCCGAGCGCCTCGACGCCGGGCGTCGCACGCACCGCGAAGAACGCGAGCAGGCGACGCCAGTCGAACGGTGGGCGGTAGGCGAGGCGAAACTCGAACGGCTCGCCGGCCGCATTCGCGCCACGTCTGGGTGCCGCGCGGCGAAGCGCGCTTGGCGCACGCCCGTAGAGCGCCTGGAACGTCGCGTTGAAGCGCCGCACGCTGCCGAAGCCCGCGGCAAACGCGACCTCGGCAAGCGTGATATCGGTCTCGTCTATGAGCCGCTTTGCGAGATGCAGCCGGCGCGTGCGGATGACCTCGAGCGGGGAGGCGCCAAGCTGGGCCTGGAACAATCGTTGCAGATGCCGCGGTGTGAGTCCGAGCCCCGCGGCGATCGCGCCGACGCCCCCGTCATCGGCAACGCCACCCGCGATCATCCGCAGCGCGCGGCTCACGGTCGCCGACGCCCCCGACCAGTCGGGTGTGCCCGGGCTGAGCTCCGGGCGGCAGCGAAGGCACGGGCGCAAGCCCGCCGCGGCCGCGGCGGCGGCGCTCGGGTAGAAGGCGATGTTCTCGCGCTTCGGCGGTTTCACCGGGCACACCGGCCGGCAGTAGATGCCGGTCGTCCTGACGCCGATGAAGAAGCGCCCGTCGAAGCGCGCATCCCCGGACAAATACGCGCGCTCGCAGGCCGCCTCGTCCAGGTTCCCCTGCGTCGGGATGTGTGCGATGGAAGCTGCCATGACGGGAACTATAGTCCCGGACACGATCCGTGTCTGGCCGTTTTCGGACACGACCTCGCAGCGTCGCGGCTACTCGCGGGCGACAGCGCGCATGCTATATAGTATCATAAAACTCAATGAGTGATACTATCGCAACGGGTCCCTCGCGTTCGGGGTGTGCTTGCAGCACGCCTTCGGGTCGCTTCGTGTTGCGCATAAATCCCGGTCTGCATGCTGCTTTGCGCGCGGCGGCCTCGGATCTCGGTATCTCCCTCAACGATTACTGCTCCCGCAAGCTCACCGTGCCGCACGGCGATAGCGTGGCGACCGAGGGCGCCGTCGAGGCGGTGCGGCGCGCCGTTGCCCTGTTCGGCGCGAGCCTGCTCGGGGTTGCCGCATTCGGCTCGTGGGCGCGGGACGAGCTGGCCGATAGCTCCGACATCGACATTCTCGTGGTGCTCTCCGGCGACATACCTCTCACGCGGGCGCTTTACCGATGTTGGGACGAAGCGCCGATCGCGTGGTGCGGGCACCGCGTCGAACCGCATTTCGTGCACCTGCCGGATGCCGGGGAAGTGCGTGGCGGCTTGTGGGCGGAGGTCGCGATAGACGGGGTCGTGCTGTTCGAGCGCTCGCTTCGTCTCTCGACAGGGCTCGCCCGCGTACGCCACGACATTGCCGCGGGCAGGCTGCGCCGGCGCGTCGTTCACGGCCAGGGCTACTGGGCCGAGGTGGCCTGAGCGTGCGCAACCGCGGGCTTGGCGTCGATTACGTGCACCGCGCGCAGTGCCGGCTTGACGCCCTCGACGTCCTGTACGCCGCCGAGAGCTGGGCCGACGTGGTCCGCGAGTCCCAGGAGTGCGTCGAGCTTGCCCTCAAGGGACTGCTACGCACGTTCGGCATCGAGCCACCGCGCATCCACGACGTCTCCGACATCCTTCTTGGGGAACGGGATCGCTTGCCGGCGGCGATTGCCGAGCACGCCGAGAGTCTGGCCACCATCTCTCGCCATCTGCGCCGCGATCGGGAGCTCGCCTTCTACGGCGCGGAAGATCTGACCCCGTCGGAGTTCTACTCCGAGAGCGACGCGACGCAGGCCCGGGATGGCGCGCGTTTCACGGTGAATCTCGTCGCACCGCTGGTTACGACTCGCGAGTAAACAGCCCCGCGACGAAGCCCCCTATTTCCCTTTCGCCACCCGCGCCATGCCTACCAGCAGCCCATGCACGCGCGCGTCTTCGGTGAGTTCCGGGTGGAAGGTCGACAGCATCACGGTGTTCTCGCGTACCAGCACGGGATCGCCATTGACGCGCGCGAGCACTTCCACGCCGGGGCCGGGCGAGTGCAGGCGCGGCGCGCGGATGAATACGCAGCGCATGCCGGCAAGCGCCGGCGCGGCCTCGCCGACCGGCGCCGCAAACGAGTCGACCTGCGTGCCATAGGCGTTGCGCACCGCCGTCACGTCTACGGCGCCGAGCACCGGCACGCGTATATCATCCACGCGGCTCGCGAGCAGGATCGCACCCGCGCAGGTCCCGAGCACCGCGAGTCCGCCGCGGATGCGCTCGCGCAACACCTCGTAGAGCCCAAGCCGCGCGAGACCCTTGGCGATGGTGGTGCTCTCGCCTCCCGGAAT
This sequence comes from uncultured Ectothiorhodospiraceae bacterium, assembly GCA_964605765.1. Lineage (GTDB taxonomy): Bacteria > Pseudomonadota > Gammaproteobacteria > HK1 > HK1 > CAZSDY01. The sequence goes on from CAZSDY010000066.1 coordinate 3,667, forward strand.
CACGAGCCCATGCACGCGCTCGATATCCGCCGCATGCAGAACCCTGACGCCGCGCGCACCGGCACGCACCAGCGCCTGGATGTGTGCGTCCACGTCGCCCTGGATGGCAAGCACGCCGACGCGCGGCGCGGCGCCCGGTGCGTCGCCCATCGCGCCTACCAGCCGCGGGTCGCCATGCGTTCGTTGTCGGCGAGCGTATCGAGCTCGATACCCGGCATCGCATCGCCGAGACCACGGCACGACGCAAGCAACTCCTCGGGCTCGTTCCAGTGCGTGGTCGCCTGCACGACCGCGACCGCCCGCTTGGCCGGGTCCTCACTCTTGAATATGCCCGATCCCACGAACACGGCCTGCGCGCCGAGCGCCATGCACAACGCGGCATCCGCCGGCGTCGCAATACCGCCCGCGGCGAAATTCGGAACCGGCAAGCTGCCGTTCTCGGCCACGAAGTTGACGAGTGCGAGCGGCGCACCGAGCTCTTTCGCCCGCGCGGCACGCTCCTCGGGCGCGAGCACCGTCAACGCACGAATGTCGCCGTTGACCTGGCGCAGGTGCCGCACGGCCTCCACGATGTTGCCGCTGCCCGCCTCACCCTTGGTGCGGATCATGGCCGCCCCCTCGCCGATGCGCCGCAGCGCTTCGCCGAGATCGCGCGCGCCACACACGAACGGCGAGCGGAAGGGGTGCTTGTCCACGTGATGCGCCTCGTCGGCGGGGGTGAGCACCTCACTCTCGTCGATGAAGTCCACACCCAGCACATCGAGCACTTTCGCCTCCATGAAATGACCGATTCTCACCTTGGCCATGACCGGTATGGAGACGACGCGCTGAATACCTTCGATCACGTCGATGGCACACATGCGTGCGACTCCGCCATCCCTGCGGATGTCGGAAGGCACGCGTTCGAGCGCCATGACCGCCGCCGCCCCCGCGTCTTCGGCGATTTTCGCCTGCTCGGGCGTGGTCACGTCCATGATCACCCCACCCTTCAGCATCTCGGCAAGTCCTACCTTGATCTCGAAAGAGCGCGCGTCCGTGTGCGCGCCCGCCTGCCCACCGTTACCAGATTGCTTGTCGCTCATGATTGAGTCCTCCGTCATCAATTCAGCTCTCGAGCACTCAAAGCTGAATGCTCATGTCTCTCGCCATGCCGGCGCGCGGCTCGAGATGCGCCCTGACAAGCGCGCCCAGCAAGCGCACACCGCGCCGGATCCGGGCCGCGCCGGCCAGCGCGATTGTCAGCCGCATGCAGTTCGACGGCCGCGCGTCGTGATGGAACTGGTAGCCGGGCGCGAACAGCACGCCGGCATCCTGCGCCTCTCTGAGCAGCGCACGTGTGTCTATGGCCTCGGGAAGCGCCAGCCAGAGCTGGTAGCCACCGTCGGGTGTCGTCCAGCGCGCGCCGGGCGGCATCTCCCGCTCGAGCGCGCCGAGCAGTGCGTCGCGCCGCTCGCGCAGCGCCCCTCGCAGGCGCGCCAGATGCGCTTCGTAACCGCCGCAGAGCACGAACTCCGCCACCGCCGCCTGCAGGATCAACGCGCCGCTCAGATCGGTGGCATGCTTGAGTGCCATCAATCCCCTGACGGCACGCCCACCGGCGGTGATGGCCCCGACCCGCACGCCCGGAAACAGTGACTTGGAAAACGAGAACAGGTGCACCACAAGCCCCGCCTCGTCGAGGGCGGCGAGCGGCGGCACCGGGGCACCGGCGTAGCGCAGGTCCATCTCGAAAGCGTCCTCGATGATGGGCTTGCCGCAACGCCCCGCAATTTCGAGCAGCGCCTGGCGATGGGCGACACTCGTGGTAATGCCCATCGGATTGTGAAAGCTCGGCATGGTGTAGAAGCCCTTCACCTCGGGGCGCACCAGCGTGCGCTCCAGCACCGCGAGATCCGGGCCCTCGTGCGTCATCGGCACCGGCGTGGGGCGCAGCCCGAGGCCCACCAGCACGCCAAGCACATTGTGGTAGGTCGGTTCCTCGACCGCTATCCAGTCGCCCGACTCGGCGTAGAGTCGCATGGCGAGAGAAATACCCTGGCTCGCGCCCTGGCACGGGATCACCCGATCCGCGCCCGCGGCGATACCGTGCACCGCGAGGCGTGCCGCGATGGCTTCGCGCAGTCTCGCATCACCCTGCTTGCCGCCGTAAACCAGCAGGTCGGTGCCGCCCTCGTCGAGCGCACGGTTGAGCGCCGCGCTGAACGCATCGATCGGATACAGTGAGGGGTCCGGAATGAGCGAGTGCAGCGGCACCATGCCATCGCCCGCGGCATAAGAGGGTCGCGAGCGCTCGAAGTCGAGCAGTCTGTCGACGAGCGCCGAGAGCGGCGCACCGCCGGGGCGCGCCTCGGCCGCGAACGCCCGCTCGCGAATGAACGTGCCGCGCCCCACCGTCGCCTCGACCACGCCGTCGCGAGCCAGCAGATCATAGGCGAGAGATACGGTGTCGCGATTGACGCCGAGCCGCTTGGCGAGCGCGCGGATGGCCGGCAATCGCTCACCGGCCACTAGTCGTCCCGTGGCGATCTGCGCGCGGATCTGCCCCGCTATTTGTACGTAGAGGGGTCCATTGGCATCACCCGCACTGCGATTCTTGAGCGCAATTTGCATAAGGAGAGAGGATAGTCCTGGGACAATACAGGATCAATCCGACAATTCGCTGCTCCAGGCGCGAAATTGTCCCAATACATAACCAGACAATGCCGGCCTTTGTTGGACGCTATACGTCTGCCCGGCACTGGTCCAAACGCGCGTATCCGCTCAAACCGGCGTTCTCGGGGCTCGGCCACCACATCGTGGGCGAGCGCAACGCTCCAGCGCACCGCTGATACCATCCGTGCAATGGGAAAACAGCCATGCGTGACCAGAGCCCGGCCGCGACCCGTCCATGGCAGGGACGGGACGGCGCGTGGAACGTCCGCGCATCGACCGCGCGAGCGCCAGTGCACCGCCAAAAACAGCGGCGATCCCGCTATAATGTCCATCCCGCAGGCCGGTTCTTAGTGCCCTCGTACCCTATCGACGCGGAATCCCGAAATGCTTCGCGAAATCCCCAAGGTGCGACAAGTCCCCGGAGAGGCCCCCAGGCGCTGGTTCACCGACGAGCGCATGGATCTTTTCGTGTGGATCGGTGAGGACAACGCCCTCGCGGGGTTCCAGCTCACCTATGACAAGCCCGAAGCCGAGAAGGCCCTCTCCTGGAAACGTTCGCAAACTTATCTGCACACCCGGGTCGATGATGGCTCACGCCCGGGGCGACACCCGGGAAGCCCCATACTGGTCGCCGATGGTGAATTTGACGCCGCGCGGGTGCTGGCGGAGTTTCTCGGCAGGGCCGAAGAGATCGACGAGAACGTGGTCCGATTCGTCGAGTCGACTATTGCGGGCATGGCGCACACCCGTCACGCGATGGCGCTCTCGGAACCGAGCGGCACGAAGCGGAAGAATCGCCTGGGCTTGCTCGGCATCATGGCGATCCTGACCATGTTGGCATGGTGGTTGTTGTCTCGCTAGCTGCGCCATCCACGGTTCGCAGGCTACCGCGCGCGCCGACTGGAGTTTTCGTTCCGGGCTGCTGGCGCGTGGCTTCGAGGGGGTCATCCAAAGTCCGTCTTTCCCTTCAGGCCTCCCCGACGGCTTCCCCCACCGCTTCCCCCACCTCCGACGGGCTGTCGACGACACGAACACCGGCGCCCTCGAGCGCGCGGCGCTTGGAAGCGTACGTGCCGGACTCACCCATCACGATAGCGCCCGCGTGGCCCATCCTCTTTCCAGGCGGCGAGGCACGCCCGGCAATGAACGCGACCACCGGCTTTTGCATGCCCGCGGCGTACTCGGCCGCCTCCTCTTCCATGGCGCCGCCGATCTCGCCCACGATGACCACCGCACCGGTTCGCGCATCGGCGTCGAGCAGCACCAAGGCGTCACGCGTCGTGGTGCCGAGCAACGGATCGCCGCCGATGCCGATGAATGCCGACTCGCCGTGACCCGCCTGCACCAGGTTCAGGCATATCAGCGTTCCCAGGCTGCCGCTCCTCGAGATCACGCCCACGCACCCGGGCCTGAAGATGGCGGCATTGAACGCCGGCATGAAGCCGAGGAAGCACTCGCCCGGTGTCACCACGCCCGCCGTGTTGGGTCCAACCACGCGGGCGCCGGCCTCGCGCGCCGCGGCCAGCACGTGCATCACGTCGTGCACCGGGATGTGCTCGGTGAGAATCACCAAGCCCCTGGCGCCCGCGCTGATGGCGTCGAGCGCCGCGGCCTTGACCGCAAGCGGCGGGATGAACAGCACGCTCATATCGAAACCGGCTTCCTTCATCGCCTCGCCCGCGCTCGAGAATACCGGCACACCGCAGTGCTCGATGCCCGCCTTGCGCGGATTCACGCCACCGACTATCCGTGTACCATAGCCTTGCATGCGCTCGGTCCAGAACGTCCCCTGGCGCCCCGTGATGCCCTGCACCAACACCCGGTCGCTCGTGCGAACGATCATTGCGCTACCCGCACCGCATCTATGGCGGCCAGCACCGCTTCGTCCATGGTACGGAACGGGGTGATCGAAAGCTCGGCCTCGAGCAGGGCGAGTGCCTGCTGCTCACCGGTCCCGTGCACGCTGAAGAACACCGGGATGGCCGGCGCCAGCGCGTGCCAGGCATCGATCACGCCCTCGACCATGACGTCGGTGCGTGCGAAGGCGCCGCAGAAGTTGACGACCAGACTCCTGACCCGCTCGTTGGCGAGCACCAGCTCGAGCGCCGGCTTTGCCAGCGTGTAGGCGTCGCCGCCGATCTCCAGGAAATTAGCCGGCCGGCCGCCCAGGTGCGCGATAACGTCCATGGTTGTCATCGTGAGCCCGGCGCCGTTCGCGAGCACGCCGATATCGCCGTCGAGCTCGATGTACCTGAGTCCGAGCGCGCGGCCGCGGCTCTCGAGCAGGCTGAGCGGCTCCGGCACACCCTGCTCGGCGAGCGCCGTTTGCCGCGCGAGCGCGGAGTCGTCGATGACCAGCTTGCAATCGAGAGCAATCGGCCGGCCTGCCGCGTCGATTGCCAGTGGGTTGATCTCGACGAGCTCGGCGTCGTGTGTCGCATAGACCGCGTACAAGCGCACGAGCACGTCGCCCAGCGCGCGCGCCGCCACACCGAGGTCGAGCCCGTGCAGCATCTCGGCCGCCGCCCGTGCGTCGAAACCCGCGCGGATGTCGACGTGCGCGCGGCGCATGGCATCGCTGCCGGCGTCGGCGATGGCTTCTATGTCCATCCCACCATCAGCGCAGAAAAGCACCATGGGCGCCCGCGAGGCCGGATCGTTGAGCACCGCGGCATAACACTCGCGCCCGACCTCGTAAGCCTCCTCGACGAGCACCTTGTGCACGCGATGCCCGCCGATTTCCATGTCCAGAATGCGTGCCGCCGCACCGCCGGCCTCCTCCGGTGAGGCGGCCTCGAGTATCCCGCCCGCCTTGCCGCGCTTGCCCACCGGCGCTTGCGCCTTGACCACCACGCGCCCGAGCTCGCGCGCAATGTCGGCCGCCTCCGCGGGGCCGAGCGCCACACGTCCCGCGGGAATGCGAACGCCTGCCGCTTCGAGAAGGGGCTTGGCCGCGTGCTCCTCAAAGTTCACGGCTCGTCCCCCGCGAGGCGCCCGGACATTGCAGGTGAGCACTCACTTGCCATAGCGCGCCCAGTGCGCACCGAACAGCGCCTCTTCGCTGGGCCTGTCCTCGCGAATCGTGCTGACCAGATGGGTGATGTTGAGGAAGTGGCGGTAGTTGAGGTTCTCACTGATGCTGTTCCCGGCCCAGGTGCCGCAGCCCATGCTCAGGGTGAACTCGAGGCCGCTCGTGAAGCCGCCGCCGTTGGCGAATGTGTGCGCCTGATTGACCAGCACCCGCACCACATCCAGGTGCTCCGCGAGATGACGCGCGTGCGCGCTATCTCGCGTGTGTATGCCGCAGGAGTGCCCGCGTCCCTGGTAGTCGAGGATGGCGCGCACACGCTCGGCTGCCGCCTCGAAATCGCGCGCGCGGTAAACCGAAAGCACCACGGATAGCTTTTCCCCCGAGAACGGGTAGCCTTTGCCCACACCGTCCTCCTCGACCATGAAGAAGCTCGCACCCGCCACGCCGGCGGGCAACCCCGCCGCGCGCGCGATGACGGCGGCATCGCGCGCGATGATGTCGCGGTTGAGCCGTCCGTCACGCCACAGGCAATCCCGGATGGCCTGCTTTTGCGCGCCGCGCGCCACATGGCCGCCGGCCGCGCTGAGTGCCTCGAGCGCCGCGTCGTAGACCTCGTCGACGATGACGAGTGCATTCTCGGAGGAGCACGACGTGGCATTGTCGAAGGTCTTCGAGGCCGCGATTGCGGCCGCGGCGGCGCTCAAGTCGGCGCTCGCGTCGATGATGACCGGCACGTTGCCGGCGCCCACACCGATGGCCGGCGTGCCGCTGCTGTAGGCCGCCTTCACGTTGTTCTGGGACCCCGTCACCACGACCAGATCGCAGCGCCGCATGAGTTCGGCAGTGAGCGTCTTGTCCACGGGTGAGGGCAGCACCTGCACGAGGTCCATGGGCAACCCGATCCGGTCGAGCGCGGCACGCATGAGATCGACAGCGTGCTCGGTCGTCGAGTAGCCGGCCGGCGACGGCGCGATGATGATGGCGTTACGGCCCTTGAGCGCCATCATCGCCTTGTTGACCGGTGTCGCCGCCGGGTTTGTCGACGGGCACACCGCGCCCACCACCCCCACCGGCTTGGCGTACTTGACGAGGCCGCGCGGCGGGTCTTCCTCGATGATGCCGACGCTCTTCGCGCGCGACAGATCGCGCAGCGTGCCGAAGGTCTTGCGTTGGTTCTTGGCGACCTTGTCCGCCACGTTGCCGAGCCCGGTGTCGCGCACCGCCATCTCGGCAAGCGTTTGCGCGTGGGCCGGCTTGTAGAGCGACCACGCAAGCGCGGTCACCGCCTCGTCGGTTCGCGCCTGACCGGCGCTCGCAAGCACGCCCATCGCCGCTCTTGCCCGCGCGACGAGTTGCGCGACCTTGTCCGCCGCCGTAGCGCACGGCGCCGGCGCTGCAATCTGTACTGTCATGGACCACCGCCTTGTTGAAGGCCCGCAGGCCACATTATTCCCGCCCGCAGGCTGGAAGTTAAGGGATCGCAGTCAATTTTCTAGCCCGCTTCGGCGACGTCGCGCGGCGCACCTCGCAATGCCCGGAACGCGTTGACGAGCACGGTGCCCGCGCCCAACGTGAGCAGCACCGCCGAGATTGGTCGGTGCAAGTACGCTCCCCAGTCGTAGTGCATCATCTGCATGGCCTGCGCGAAGGTCTGCTCGCCTATCTTGCCGAGAATCACGCCGAGGACGATACCAGCCACGGAGTAGCCCGAACGGCGCAGGAAAAAGGCGATAATCCCGGCGATGAACATCACCACGACGTCCACCGTAAGGCCGCGCACCGCATAGGCGCCCACGGTGGCAAGCAGCAGGATGGCGGGCGACAGGAACTGGAACGGGATGCGCAGCAGGTGAACGACGGTCTTGGTCTGCAGCCAGCCGAGAAAGAATATCGAGATGTTGGCATAGAACATGGCGGCGAAAACGACCCACACCAGGTCGCCGCTGTTGACGAAAACCAGCGGGCCCGGCTCCATGTCGTGCATCTGGAATACGCCCACCATCATGGCGGTGAGCGCGCCGCCCGGCAGTCCCAGGGCAAGCAGCGGGATCATGGCCGCACCGGTCGCCGCGTTATTGGCCGTCTCGCAGGAGACCACGCCTTCCAGCTCGCCCTTGCCGAACTTGCGCTTGTCCTTCGCCCAGCGCACCGCCTCGTTGTAGCCCATGAAGGCCGCGAGCGTGGCACCGATGCCGGGAAGAATGCCGCAGAAGAACCCGATCACGACCGAGCGCAGCACGGCGACTTTCAGTTTCCAGAACTCGGCGAAGCTCGGAAAATCCAGGCTCACCCTGGGCGCGCGGTACTCGCCCTTGACACGCTTCTCGGCCTGCACGAAGACCTCCGAGACGGCGAAGAAACCGAGGATGGTCGGGATGAAGTGGATGCCGGCCAGCAGGTAAACGTTGCCGAAGTCATAGCGTGGGATACCCGCCACCGGGTCGAGGCCAACGGTCGAGATCATCAACCCCAGCAGCACCGACAACCACCCTTTCCACAGCGTGCGCGCACCCACGCCGGAGGCGACCGACAGCCCGAACAGCACCAGCGCGAAGATCTCCGGCGGGCCGAACGCGGTGATCGCCCAGTCCGCGATGACCGCGGTCGCCGCCATCATGAGTATCGCCGAGCAGGTGCCCCCGAAAGCCGAGCACAGCACCGCCGCACCCACCGCCTTGCCGGCCTGACCCTTCTGCGTCATGGGGTAGCCGTCGAAGCAGGTTGGCGCATTCTCCGGCGCCCCCGGAATGTTGAACAATATGGCGGTGATGGCGCCACCGAAAACGCCCGAGCAGTAGATGACCGAGAACAGCATGATGCCGTCGGTCGCCGTCAGGTGCCCGGTGAAAGGCAGCAGGATGGCGGCGAGCGTCAGCATGCTCACGCCCGGCACCGCACCGAACACCATGCCCCCGAGCAGCCCGCCGATGAAGATCAGCACGCTCGTCGGGTTGCTGAACAACATCACGGTACCGGCCCAGAAGTGTTCCATCAGGGTGATCCGGTCAGTGCAGCTTGATCAGCAGCCAGTTGCTGAAATCGTAGAACGGGTGCACGTTGCCCGTGGGCAGCCCCACGTAGAGCAGCTTCGCAAAGAGGAAAATGAACGCGGCGTAAAGAAACAACGTGACGAGCGCGATGGGCACGACGCGCCGCTCCCCCCCGAGCAGCAGGAAAGCGACGATGAACACCGGGGTGAGCGAGTAGAAGCCGATGGGCTGCATCAGAAACGCGTACAGCACCGGCAGGCCCATGATGGAGGCCACGCGCAGATAGTAGCGGGCACCGTGTGACGCCCCCCGCAGCTCCGCCTCGGCGTTCCCGGGGCCAGGGGCATCGCCGGCGCGGTGCCTGCGCTGAAAGTCGTGGATGAGCTGGCCGATGACCGCCAGCACGATGAACACCAGCACGCCGCGCGGCCAGCCGCTGGCACCGTACTCGTAGATCTCGATGTCGCGGTCGAACTTGAAGCTGATGGCGTACGCACCGATGGCGAACGCCGACCAGAACACGAGCTCGAAAACCTGACCGCGCGTCATTCCGCGCATGGCCACTGCCCCCCTAACCCGGACACTAGCTACGGCTATGACTTTCGCTCCAGCCCGGCGCCCCGACGCACCTCCACTTCGCCAGCTTCCAGGGTCCCTGGTGACATCCGGGTTAAGCCAGCGGCCCGAGGGCACACACTACCCGAGCCGCCGCCGACATTGGCGCTGCCGGCAACCGGGGACCTACTTGATCAACCCCAGTTCCTTGTAGGTCTTGCGATAGATCGCCATGGTGTCCTTGATGAGCTTGATGGAACCCTCGGTATCCCTGAAGCTCGGAATCAGGTCCATGAACTTGCGCTTGTTGAACGCCTGATAGCTCGGCTGGTTGAAAGCGCTCTGGAATGCCCACTGCAGCCATTTCACGCGATCGGGCGGCGCGTTCTTGTTCACGTAGAACCCGCGATAGCGCATCAGCGGGGTGAAATCCAGACCGGCGTCGGTCAGCGAAGGAACGTCGGCGAAAGCCGCCGGGCGCTCGTGCAGCAAGGTGATGATGGGCTTGAAGTCGCCACTGTCGAGGAACTGGCGCACGTCGCCCGGCTGCTCGAACAGCGCATCGACCTGGCCACCCTTGAGCGAGGCATAGCGCGGCGCCCCCTTGTCAAAGCTGATCTGCTGGATCTTGACACGATAATGATCGGTGATGAACTTCAGATTGAGCCGCTCCATCGAGCCTTCCTTGGATACGTTGGCAATGGTGGAGTTGCCGTTCTGGGCGCGCACAAAGTCGATGTATGAATCCCAGTCCGTGAAACGTGTCTCGCTCGCGCGGATGTAGATCTGCGAGAACGTGATCTGCGAGGTGACCAGCGGGATCAGGTCCTCCGCGGGATTCGGCAAGCTGGGATCGAGCGCGTGACCGGAGGTGGCGTCGTCTATGTGCTCGAGCACGGTGTAACCGTCCGCGGGCGCCGCCATGTACGTGCGCATGCCGACCGTGCCGCTCCCGCCGGGCTTGTGATCGCGGTTGACGGCAACACCCGTGAGCTCGGTGAACGCCTCCGCCATTGCCTGCGCGACCTGCCCCGACCCGCCGGCCGGTCCGTAAGGCACGACCATGGTGATGGCGCGCTCCGGAAAGCCCCCGGGCTTCTCCATCATCTCGGCGGCCGCGACCGGGGATGTCGCGGCAAGACCCATCAGCGTGCCCAGTGCGAGACCGGCACATTTGCGCAGTTCGTTCATGATGCCTTCCTCCAAAAGTGTTTCGACTAGTTTGTTATTTATGCCGCGTGCGCGTTGCGCGCACCTGCCGGCGCTCCACACACCGGCTCGGGCGCGCGTGCAGAGCCATACTGTAGCGGCATTCCGCCACCACGTACACCCGCTCGGCCCATGCATAGCCAAGCGCCGCCGGTGACGCTGGCCATGCCGTTTGGGCATAATGCACACCTTCGTCTTGTCAGAGCACGGAACGGTCACGCATGGACACGACAAATACGGT